>NZ_CP134771.1:2910000-3210000 GCF_031880315.1 Pseudomonas baltica
ATAGCCCGTCACCTTATCGCGATGCTGTCCTGTCACCAGCGGCCCCATGTCCAGGCCACAGGAAGTACCGGCACCGATCTTCAGCGCCTTGATTTGCGGTACCAGCTTGGCTACGAGGGCATCCGCCACCTGGTCACCAACGCATACGGCCACCGAAATCGCCATGCAGCGCTCGCCGCACGAACCGTAGGCCGCGCCCATCAGGGCGTTGACCGCGTTGTCCAAGTCCGCATCGGGCATCAGCACAGCGTGGTTCTTCGCTCCGCCTAACGCCTGCACGCGCTTGCCGCGTGCCGTGGCTTCCTTATAGATGTACTCGGCGATCGGCGTCGAACCTACAAAGCTCAGCGCCTTGACCTCCGGCGCTTCGATCAGCGCGTCCACCGCCACCTTGTCGCCATGCACAACGTTAAGCACACCTGCGGGCAGACCGGCTTCGAGCAACAGCTGGGCAATGAGCAGCGTCGAGCTAGGGTCACGCTCGGACGGTTTTAGAATGAAACAGTTGCCGCAGGCAATCGCCAGTGGGTACATCCACAACGGCACCATCGCAGGGAAGTTGAACGGGGTGATACCCGCCACGACGCCCAGAGGCTGGAAGTCGGACCAGGCGTCGATGTTCGGGCCCACGTTACGGCTGTACTCGCCCTTGAGGATCTCTGGTGCCGCGCACGCGTACTCGACGTTCTCGATACCGCGCTTGAGCTCACCGGCAGCGTCTTCCAAAGTCTTGCCGTGCTCTTCACTGATCAACTGCGCGATTTTGGCTTCGTTGTCCTGCAGCAGCTGCTTGAAGCGAAACATCACCTGGGCACGTTTGCCCGGCGGTGTATTACGCCAGGCAGGGAACGCGGCCCTGGCTGCATCAATCGCTCGCTGCACGGTTTCAAGCGACGCCAATGGCACCTTGTGAATGGCGGCACCGGTCGACGGATTGAAAACATCGGCAAAACGCTCGCCGCCAGAAACCAGATCGCCATTGATCAGGTGTTGGATAGTGCTCATGTAAAACTCCCTGGTAATCAGTCGATCTGGTTGAGTGCGACGCCCACGGCATCGAACAGGCGATCAAGGTCCTGCGGCTTGGCGTTGAACGTCGGGCCGAACTGCAGGGTGTCGCCGCCGTAACGCACATAGAACCCGGCTTGCCAGAGCTTCAACGATGCCTCATAGGGGCGCACAATGGCATCGCCGTCGCGCGGTGCCAGCTGAATAGCACCCGCCAGACCGTAGTTGCGGATGTCTAGAATATTGTTCGCGCCCTTGATGCCGTGCAGCACCTTCTCGAAATGGGGCGCCAACTCGGCCGAGCTCTGCACCAGGCTTTCCTTGTGCAACAAATCGAGCGCTGCCAGGCCAGCGGCGCAAGCCACCGGGTGAGCCGAATAGGTGTAGCCGTGAGCGAACTCGACAGCGTAGTCAGGCGTGGCCTGGTTCATGAAAGTCTGATAGATCTCGCTGCTGGCCACTACCGCGCCCATCGGAATGGCGCCGTTGGTGACTTGTTTGGCAATGCACATCAGGTCCGGAGTCACGCCAAAGCTCTCGGCGCCGAACATTGCCCCGGTACGACCGAACCCGGTGATCACCTCGTCGAAGATCAACAGGATGTTGTGCTGATCGCAGATCTCGCGCAGACGTTTCAGATAACCCTTCGGCGGTGGCAACACACCAGCGGACCCGGCCATCGGCTCAACGATCACGGCAGCGATGTTGGACGCATCATGCAGCTCGATCAGCTTGAGCATTTCATTGGCGAGCGCGACGCCGCCCAGTTCCGGCTCACCCTTGGAGAAAGCATTCTCCGGCAGCACGGTGTGCGGCAAGTGATCGACATCCAGCAGCGGCCCGAACATCTTGCGGTTGCCGTTGACGCCACCCAGGCTCGTCCCCGCGATGTTCACCCCGTGGTAACCGCGGGCGCGACCGATCAGCTTGGTCTTGGTGGCCTGGCCCTTGAGACGCCAGTAGGCACGGACCATCTTGACGGCGGTGTCGGCACACTCCGAACCTGAGTTGGTATAGAAGACGTGATTGAGTGTGCCCGGTGTCAGCTCGGTAATCTTCTCGGCAAGCTGGAACGACAATGGGTGGCCGTACTGGAACGCTGGCGAGTAATCGAGCACGCCCAGTTGCTTGGCGACTGCCTCCTGAATCTCCTTGCGGGTATGGCCCGCACCGCAGGTCCACAGGCCCGACAGGCTGTCATAGATGTTGCGACCCTTGTCGTCGGTCAGCCAACTGCCTTCGGCAGCAACGATGATGCGCGGATCGCGCTGGAAACTGCGATTGGCCGTATAAGGCATCCAGTGCGCATCCAGCTTGAGCTGGTGGGTAATGCCGACAGGGGCATTCTCGGGCAAGTTCATGATCAACACCTCCTCAATGAAAGTCGTAGGTGACAAGCGTAGATGCCGCTTCAGTCTTGCCCCTACGTTGTCACGGGGATAAAGTCTGGAAAATCCTGCTTTTCAGATCTTCAGTCAGGCGTTTACTAAACTATGGCCACCAGCCGCCGCCCCGCTCCCCTCGCGCAAGTCAGCGATTTCGATATCCGCTTGTTGAAGATTTACCGCAGCGTGGTCGAGTGCGGCGGGTTCTCCGCCGCCGAGAACGTGCTAGGGATTGGCCGCTCGGCCATCAGCCAGCAAATGAGCGACCTTGAACAACGCTTGGGGCTGCGCCTTTGCCAGCGTGGGCGTGCGGGCTTCTCGCTGACCGAAGAAGGCCGCGAGGTCTACCAGTCCGCGTTGCAATTGCTTGGCGCTCTGGAGAGCTTTCGCACCGAGGTCAACGGCTTGCACCAGCACCTGAGGGGCGAACTCAACATTGGCCTGACCGACAACCTGGTCACCCTGCCGCACATGCGCATCACCCACGCCTTGGCACAATTGAAAGACCGCGGGCCGGACGTCCGTATCCAGATCCGCATGATCGCCCCCAGCGAAGTGGAGCAAGGCGTGCTCGATGGCAGCCTGCACGTCGGCGTGGTGCCCCAGGCCAGCCCGTTGTCAGGGCTTGAATACCAACCGTTGTACAGCGAGCGATCGCTGCTGTATTGCGCGGTGGGCCATCCACTGTTCTATGCGGCTGACGACGCCCTGGACGACGTGCGTCTCAACCAGCAGGACGCGATCGCCCCGACCTTTCGCCTACCCGCCGAGATCCAGGCCCACTATCAGGCACTGCATTGCACCGCCAGCGCATCGGATCGCGAAGGCATGGCGTTCCTGATCCTCACCGGTCGCTATATCGGCTACCTGCCGGATCACTACGCGAGCTTCTGGGTGCAACAAGGCCGCTTGCGTGCATTGAAGGCCAGCGAGCGTTTCTATGATTTGAGTCTGTCGTGGGTCACGCGCAAAGGACGCCGCCCCCATTTGGTGCTTGAAAGCTTTCTGGAGAGTCTCACGACCACTCGATAGTGCCTTCCAACACCGTCATATAAATATTTATCTCATTGAAAAATATCGATTAATAAACCTTAAGAAAAACTATTCCTGAACACTTGGACAGCTTTTTGCAAAGGCATGGACACACTACGCCACACACTCGTGCCGAGAATCCACCATGCCACCAGAAGCACCCATCACCCAAGACCTGATCTACGGCCTCAACGATCGCCCTAAGCCCGTGCCTGCGCTTCTGGCCGCCCTGCAACATGTGCTGGCCAGCTTTGTGGGCATCATCACCCCGCCGTTGATCATCGGCTCAACGCTGGGCCTGGGCGCGCACATGCCCTACCTGATCAGCATGGCACTGATGGTGTCCGGGGTCGGCACCTTTATCCAGGCGCGCCGGCCATTCGGCATCGGCGCCGGGATGATCTGCCTCCAAGGCACCAGCTTCGCCTTTCTGGGTGCCGTGCTGTCGGCCGGCTTCATGGTCAAGCAACGCGGTGGCAGCCCGGAAGACATCATGGCGATGATCTTCGGCGTGTGCTTTTTCGGCGCCGTGGTACAGATCGTCCTCAGCCGCTTCATCGGCCAGTTGCGTCGAGTGATCACCCCGCTGGTCACCGGTATCGTCATCACCCTGATCGGCATCAGCCTGATCAAGGTCGGCATCACCGATCTGGGCGGCGGCTTCAATGCGCCGGACTTCGGCGCCCCGGGCAACCTGGCCCTCGGCGGTCTGGTGCTGGTGGTGATCATTGTGCTCAACCGCTCCAACACGCCCTGGATACGCCTGTCGTCGATCATCATCGGCCTGTTGGTGGGCAGTATCGCCGCGTGGTTCTCCGGCAAACTGGTGCCCCACGCCCTGCCTGACTTGCCGCTGATCAGCGTGCCGGTGCCGTTCAAGTTCGGCTTTGCCTTCGATTGGACGGCGTTCTTCCCGATCGCCTTGATCTACCTGATCAGCAGTATCGAAACCGTCGGCGACCTGACCGCCAACTGCATGCTTTCGCGCCAGCCCATCACCGGCCCGAGCTACATTCAGCGCCTCAAGGGCGGGGTCCTGGGTGATGGCGCCAGCTGCATGATTGCCGCCACCTTCAGCGCATTCCCCAACACCACCTTCGCCCAGAACAACGGCGTGATCCAGCTGACCGGTGTGGCAAGCCGTTATGTGGGGCTGTACATCGGTGCGGTGCTGTTCCTGCTCGGCCTGGTGCCCAGTATCGGTGCAGTGCTGCAACAGATCCCCAAGCCGGTGCTCGGCGGCGCCACCTTGGTGATGTTCGGCAGCGTCGCTGCGGCGGGCGTCCGCATCCTCGCGCAGTCGGCGCTGGACCGGCGCAACATGCTGATCATCGCCACCTCGTTCGGCGTCGGCCTGGGCATCGCGGCCGTACCGGACCTGCTGCACCAGATGCCAAAACTGGTGCAGAACCTGTTCGACTCGGCCATTACCAGCGGCGGCATCACCGCCCTTGTGCTGTGCCTGGTGCTGCCCGAGCCAGAAGCACAGACCAGTGATGCGGCCGTTGCCTTGGAACTCGAAAAACACGCAATTGAAACAAAGGTTTGAGAGTTTTATCAAACGGCGCTTGTCTTGATATGTGTGGGTGCGCTATCAACGCATCAGCCGCACCCACACGACTTGTTCGGAACCGTCCATGACCCTTGAAGTTCCTGCGCACAGCGCCCACAGCAACGGTAAACCCGCCAGCCGTATCCGGCAGAAAAACGAAGAAGCGATCCTCATCGCCGCCGAAGACGAGTTCGCTCGCCATGGTTTCAAAGGCACCAGCATGAACACCATCGCGCTGAACGCCGGCTTGCCCAAGGCCAACTTGCATTACTACTTCAACAACAAGCTCGGCCTGTATATTGCCGTGTTGAGCAACATCATCGAACTCTGGGACAGCACCTTCAACAACCTGACCGTCGACGACGATCCGGCCCTGGCGCTGACCCGCTATATCCGCGCCAAGATGGAGTTCTCCCGCCGCCACCCGCAAGCGTCGCGCATCTTCGCCATGGAGATCATCAGCGGCGGCGAGTGCCTGAGCGAGTATTTCAGCCACGACTACCGCGCCTGGTTCCAGGGCCGGGCCGATGTGTTCAGGCAGTGGATCGCAGCCGGCAAGATGGACCCGGTCGACCCGGTTCACTTGATCTTTTTGCTGTGGGGCAGCACTCAGCACTATGCCGACTTTGCCACGCAGATCTGTCGCGTCAGCGGCAAGACGCGCCTGACCAAGCAAGACTTCACTGAAGCGAGCGATAATCTGATCCGCATCGTTCTCAAGGGCTGTGGCCTCACGCCCCCGATCGACTGACCTGCTGCGGACTCCTGCAATGCCCTCAACCCTGCTAGATGCTTGCGAATATCGTGAAGATATTCGCAAGAGCCGCTTTATCGCCCTCGCCGCCCCCATCGACAGCGCCGTTGAGGCACAGGCCTTTATCGACCAATTCAGCGACCTCGCAGCCTCGCACAACTGCTGGGCCTGGAAACTGGGTGATCAATACCGCTCCAGCGACGATGGCGAACCCGGCGGCACCGCCGGGCGTCCGATACTTGCTGCTATCGAGGCGCAGGATTGCGATCGCGTCGTGGTACTGGTAATTCGCTGGTATGGCGGCATCCAATTGGGCACCGGCGGCCTGGCGCGGGCCTATGGGGGTTGTGCCAACAAGTGCCTGCAACAAGCCGCGAAAAAACTGCTGGTCAGCAGGGCACCCTACGCGTGCGAGTGTACTTTCAGTGAGCTGGCTCTGGTGAAGTTGCGCGTCGCCGAAGCGGATGGCGTGATCGAAAACGAAAACTACACGGCCAATGGCGTCGAGTTGCAGTTGGCGCTGGTGCCGTCCTCCGTCGAGACCCTGACTCGGCAACTCGCCGATATCAGCCGTGGACGCATGGTGCTGAGCCCACACTGATAGCCGTGCACATTTGCCCACATCTACTGTGCATCTGCTTGTGGATAAGCTCTTGGCAAACGCGCCTGAGCCCTCTGGGCCGTGCCTTTCAACGGATCGATCATTTTTTGATCAACTAGCGATCTGGACCGATCAATTGCCGTTTCAATCATAGGCTTAGTCGGAATTCGTCAGTGTTATAGCGATAGTTGCGGACGTTATGCACAGCGTTACAGGTTGCGCACAGAAGCTGTGGATCAACCTGTGGATAATCCGTGCAAAGCTGCATCCGGTACAGGCCACAGATTGCCTGCAGAAGGTTGGTTGTTTTTTGATCAGCTCGATTCAGGGCGTCCACACCCCAACGCGCACCCAATCAGTGCTCCCGACGAGGTGCATTCAGCCAATGATGGGTGGCCCCCATACCGTTATCAGGGGCACGCCACCTCGCTATAGGCAAACCTGACTACATGGCCAGGTTTTTGCTTTATTCGAGCGGTCCTCATTCGAGTCGAGCAGGTCATGTCCAACCCAGCCACTGTCCCACGATTGCAGCTGTCCGCCATCAGCAAGCGCTACCCGGGCTGCCTGGCCAACGATCGTATCGATCTGAGCATCGCCCCCGGGGAGATCCACGCGCTGCTCGGCGAGAACGGTGCCGGCAAAAGCACCCTGATGAAGATCATCTACGGCGTTACCCAGCCCGATGACGGACAGATCCTCTGGCAGGGCGAGGCGGTGAAAATGCGCAATCCGGCCCAGGCGCGGGGCTTGGGCGTGGGCATGGTGTTCCAGCATTTCTCGGTGTTCGAGACCCTCACCGTGGCGCAGAACATCGCCCTGGCGATGGATAATGGGCAAACTCCGGCACAACTGGAAACCAGTATCCGCGAGGTGTCGCAGCGCTATGGCATGCCGCTGGAACCCCAGCGCCTGGTGCACAGCCTGTCGATCGGCGAACGCCAGCGCGTGGAGATCGTCCGCTGCCTGATGCAGAACATCCGCTTGCTGATCCTCGATGAGCCCACGTCGGTACTGACGCCACAAGAGGCCGATGACCTGTTCGTGACCTTGCGGCGCCTGGCCAGTGAAGGCTGCAGCATCCTCTTCATCAGCCACAAGCTGGCCGAAGTACGCGCGCTGTGCCACAGCGCCACCGTACTGCGCGGTGGCCAGGTGTCGGGGCACTGCATACCAGCGCAATGCTCGGACCTGGAGTTGGCGCGCTTGATGGTCGGCGAGGCCGAGGGCTTGAGTGCCCATTACCCGAAAGTCAGTGGTGGCGCAGACTTTCTGCAGATCGACAAACTGTCCTGGCACAACCCCGATCCCTTTGGCTGCTCGCTCAGCGATCTCGACCTGCAGGTGCGCAGCGGTGAAATCGTCGGCATCGCCGGAGTCGCCGGCAATGGTCAGGACGAACTGCTGGCGTTGCTCAGCGGCGAGATTACTCTGCCCAGCGCCCAAGCGGCGGCGCTGCGCTTCGCGGGGGCCAAGGTTGGCCATCTGCGCCCCGATGCACGCCGTCGCCTGGGCCTGGCTTTCGTGCCGGCCGAGCGCCTGGGCCATGGCGCAGTGCCCGACATGAGCCTGAGCGACAACGCCTTGCTCACAGCTTTCCAGCAAGGTCTTGTGGAAAACGGCCTGATTCGCCGACACAAGGTCGTGGCCCTGGCCAACGAAATCATCAGCCGCTTTGGGGTCAAAAGCGCAGGCGAACAGGCACCGGCGCGCAGCCTGTCGGGCGGTAATCTGCAGAAATTCATTCTCGGCCGAGAAATCCTTCAGCAACCGCGCTTGCTGATCGCCGCGCACCCGACCTGGGGTGTCGATGTAGGGGCCGCGGCCACTATTCACCGCGCCTTGATCGCCCTGCGTGATGCCGGGGCGGCGATTCTGGTGATCTCCGAAGACCTCGACGAACTGTTTCAAATCAGCGACCGCCTGGGCGCCCTCAGCAGTGGCCGCCTCAGCCGCCTGAAGCCGACCCCGGACACCTCAGCGGTAGAAGTCGGCGGCTGGATGGCTGGCCGTTTCGATCACACCGCTGCCCTTAGCTAATCGGAGCCTGTCATGTTGCTTTCACTCGAACCCCGCGGCCAGCAATCGCGCGCCATGCTCTGGTGCTCGCCGTTGCTGGCGGCCGTGCTCACGTTGGGCTGTGGCTCGCTGTTGTTTTTAGCGCTGGGGCTGGACCCGCTGCTGACCCTGCGGACCTTGTTGATCGATCCGGTCAAGGACCTCTACGGTGTGGGTGAATTGCTGGTCAAGGCGCTGCCGATCCTGCTCTGCGCCTTGGGCCTGGCCGTGGCCTACCAGGCGCGTATCTGGAACATCGGTGCTGAAGGACAATTGCTCATCGGCGCCCTTGCCGGCAGTGCAGTAGCGGTCAATATCATCGACATGGACAGCCGCTGGGCCCTGGTCATGGTACTCAGCGCCGGGACCCTCGCCGGCGCGGCCTGGGCCGGGCTCACCGCGTGGCTGCGCACGCAGTTCAATGCCAACGAAATCCTCACCAGCATCATGCTCAATTACATCGCGCTCAACCTGCTGCTGTATTTCGTCCACGGCCCGCTCAAGGATCCGGCCGGTTTCAATTTCCCCGAGTCGGCGATGTTCGGCGATGCCAGCCGCTTGCCGCTGGTGTTCGCCGATAGCCGCCTGCATGCCGGCTTGTATTTTGCCCTGCTGGCCCTGGTGGCGGTGTGGGTGTTGCTGCAGAGAAGCTTCGTGGGTTTTCAGATCAAGGTGCTCGGCCTGGACAAGCGCGCCGCCGGGTTCGTCGGTTTTCGGGAAAAGTCCCTGGTGTGGTTCGCGCTGTTGATCAGCGGTGCATTGGCCGGGCTCGCGGGCGTGGGCGAGGTGGCGGGGCCGATCGGGCAACTGGTACCGGCGGTGTCGCCAGGTTATGGCTATGCCGCCATTACAGTGGCTTTTCTCGGTCGCCTCAATCCCATCGGGATCGTATTTTCCAGCCTGTTGATGGCCCTGTTGTATCTGGGTGGCGAAAACGCGCAGATGAACCTCAACCTGCCCCAGGCGATCACCCAGTTGTTCCAGGGCATGATGCTGTTCTTCCTGCTGGCCAGTGACGTGTTGATCCTTTACCGCCCGCGCCTCAAGGGGCGTTGGGCAAGGCGCACCGCTATCAATCCGACTCCGGCTCTGGGCTGAGGAAATCGACATGGATATGGAACTGATCAGCAACATTCTGTTTGCCACCGTGCGCTGCGGTACGCCGCTGCTGCTGGTGGCGCTGGGGGAACTGGTGTGCGAAAAGAGCGGCGTGCTCAACCTGGGCCAGGAGGGCATGATGCTGTTCGGCGCGGTAGTGGGCTTTATCGTTGCCGCTAGCACCGGCAGCTTGTGGCTCGGCGTACTGCTGGCTATGGCGGCAGGCATGTTGCTGTCGTCGCTGTTTGCACTGGTGGCGCTGAGCTTCAACGCCAACCAGGTGGCTACCGGCCTCGCCCTGACCATTTTTGGCGTCGGGTTATCGACCTTCGTCGGCGCAGCCTGGGTGGGCAAACCGCTGGCGGGCTTCGAGCCGCTGGCGATCCCGCTGCTCAGCGGCCTGCCGTTGCTGGGGCGCGCGCTGTTCGCTCAGGATGCCCTGGTGTACCTGTCGTTCGTGCTGTTCGCGGTGATTGCCTGGGTGATCCTCAAAAGCCGCGTCGGGCTGATCGTCCAGGCGGTGGGCGAGAATCCCGATGCCGCCAGCGCCATGGGCCTGCCGGTGCTGCGGGTGCGCACGCTGGCGGTGCTGTTCGGTGGCGCCATGGCCGGCCTGGCAGGCGCCTATCTGTCGCTGGCCTATACGCCGATGTGGGCCGAGAACATGAGCGCCGGCCGCGGCTGGATCGCCTTGGCACTGGTAGTGTTCGCCAGCTGGCGGGTCTGGCGATTGCTGCTGGGAGCTTATCTGTTCGGCTTTGCCAGCATCCTGTATCTGGTGGCGCAAGGCCTGGGGTTGGCGATTCCGTCCAACCTGCTGGCGATGCTGCCCTATGTGGCGACCATCGTGGTGCTGGTGTTGCTGTCCCGTGATGCGATTCGCACGCGGTTGTACGCGCCAGTATCGCTGGGGCAACCGTGGCAGCCTGGGCATTGAAATGCGGCCGCCCGCCAAGGGGCCGCAACGGCTTGCGGACAGATAAGCAATTGCACCGTTATAATCCGCACCACCTGGATCAGCAGACAGGGCAAAACTGAGCTGGCTTACCTGAACACACTTTTCAGAGGAGTCGGCTCATGCCCGCGCCCCGTATCTGGTTAAAAAACCCTCTCGCGATCTTCACTGCCAACGGCCTCGACGCCCGTGGTGGCCTGGTGCTGGAAAACGGCATCATCGATCAAGTCCTGGCCGCAGGTGCACAGCCCGCGCGCCCCTGCAATGAAGTGTTCGATGCCCGCGAACATGTAGTGCTGCCGGGCCTGATCAACACTCACCATCACTTCTATCAAACCCTGACGCGCGCCTGGGCACCGGTGGTCAATCAACCGTTGTTCCCTTGGCTCAAGACGCTCTACCCCGTGTGGGCGCGCCTGACCCCGGAAAAACTCGCACTCGCCAGCAAGGTCGCGCTCACCGAATTGCTGCTGTCCGGCTGCACCACCGCAGCCGATCATCATTACTTGTTCCCCGAAGGCCTGGAAGACGCCATCGACGTGCAGGTCGGTGTGGTGCGCGAACTGGGCATGCGCGCCATGCTTACACGTGGCTCCATGAGCCTGGGCGAGGCGGATGGCGGCCTGCCACCGCAGCAGACCGTGCAGCAAGGTGAAGTGATTCTGGCCGATAGCCAGCGCTTGATCGAGCGCTACCATCAACGTGGCGACGGGGCGCAAGTCCAGATCGCCCTAGCGCCCTGCTCGCCGTTTTCGGTGACCACCGAGATCATGCGTGCGAGCGCCGAGATGGCCGAACGCCTGGACGTGCGCCTGCACACCCACCTGGCCGAGACCCTCGACGAAGAGGACTTCTGCCTGCAACGCTTCGGGCTGCGCACCGTCGATTATCTGGACAGCGTCGGCTGGCTAGGGCCACGCACCTGGCTGGCCCATGGCATTCACTTCAACGCGGATGAAATTGCCCGGCTGGGCGCGGCAGGCACAGGCGTGTGTCACTGCCCGAGTTCGAATATGCGCCTGGCGTCGGGGATCTGCCCGACGCTGGACCTGACCGATGCCGGCGCGCCGCTTGGGCTGGGCGTGGATGGCTCGGCGTCCAACGATGCCTCGAACATGATCCTTGAAGCGCGCCAGGCCTTGTATCTGCAGCGTCTGCGTTACGGCGCGGCGGCCATTACCCCGGAGCGCGTGCTGGGCTGGGCGACGCGAGGCTCGGCGCAGCTACTCGGGCGCACGGACATCGGCGAACTGGCGCCGGGCAAACAGGCCGATCTGGCGCTGTTCAAGCTCGACGAACTGCGTTTTTCCGGCAGCCATGATCCGTTGAGCGCGCTGTTGCTGTGCGGCGCCGATCGCGCGGATCGAGTGATGGTCGGCGGGCAGTGGCGAGTCATCGGCGGGCAGGTGCCTGGGCTGGATATCGCGCAGCTGATCGCCCATCACCGCGAGGCCGCGCGGGAGTTGGTGGGCTGATCTGTGTATTGACTGCGCCGGGCTCTTCGCGGGCAAGCCTGCATCTGTGGGATGCACGCTTGCTGGCGAAGGCGCCAGCAAGCACAACACAGGGATTCCAGTTGGCGCTCGGCCGCTACAACCCCAACAGCGACAGCATGATGAACGTCGCGAACAGCACAAAGTGAGTCATGCCTTCGATGGCGTTGGTTTCTCCGTCGTTGAGGTTGATGGCGGACACCAGCAGCGTGATGAAAATCATCACCGTCTGCACCGGGGTCATCGCCATCTGGAACGCCTGGCCACTGTAGAGCGCCAGCCCTTCCATGACCGGGACAGTGAGGATCACAGTCGACAGTGACGCCCCCAAGGCGATATTGACCACCGACTGCATGCGGTTGGCCAAGGCAGCGCGCAACGCCGTGAGAATCTCGGGCGCCGCCGAGATCGCTGCCACCAGAATCGCCGTTACTACCGGCGGCGCACCACTGCCCTCCAGGCCCAGGTCCATGGCCTTGGACATCACTTCGGCCAAGGCGCCGATCACGACGACACCAAACACCAGCAAGCCGATGGACAGGCCCAGGCTAGTGGGCGGCTCCTCCTCGGCGAGGTCTTGGGGGGTAGGCCGACGACGTTTCTTCTCCGGGTAGCTGTAGCTGAAGAAGTAACTGTGCGGGCCGACCTGCATACGCAGAAACAAGCCGTACAACAGCAGCATCGCGCCGATGGTGAAGGCCGAATAGAGCTTCCAGTCCGGCTCGGGGATGAACTCGGGCACCACCATCGACACGCCCATGGCGGTCAGGATCATCACGCTGTAGCTGCGCGCCGAGTCATCGTTGTACTGCTGCTCGCCGTGCTTGAGGCCGCCCATCAACGCAGCCAGGCCGAGGATGCCGTTGATATCGAGCATCACCGCGCTGTAGATGGTGTCCCGCACCAGCGTTGGCGAAGGCTCGTTGCTCATCATGATCCCCAGAATCACCACCTCCACCAGCACTGCCGCCAGGGTCAGGATCATGGTGCCGTAGGGATCGCCGACCTTCTGCGCCAGCAACTCGGCATGGTGCGCCACCCTGAGCGAGGCACAGATGATTGCCGCGATCAGCGCCAGGCCGGCGGCCAACGCCACGCCGTGCCCGTGAGCGAGCATCGTGTGCTCCAGCGGATAGGCGACACAGGCGGCGATCACCGCCAGGAGGAGGAATTTTTCCTGTTTGAGCTGAACCAGAATGGCGTTCATGAAGCGTCCTTGAGCGGTGCGGCCTGCAGCCACGACTGAATGGTAGAGCAGTGTTCGCTCCCGGCGTTGAGAGTGCATGGGCCGGGTAAAGGTTTCAAAAGGTGTCAGATCGAACCTGGGTTCGTCGCCGCATTGCCAGCCCTGCACCAGTTAGCGGCGCCAGCACCGGCTGTTGCACCGAGACGCACCGCGCTGCGCCGGGGTGCCTACATCCATTCTCCTGAAAGCCGGCACCCTGGCTATTAATTGTCCTCTTGGTCAGCTTTTTGCATTGCTCAGCGGGCCACATTTCCCGCAACGCCTACAAGATCATATGGAGCTTCTCTGCATGCAGTCTTCCACGCAAAAACGCTATTCCCTGAAAAAGCTGTTGTGCGCCATGACGGCTGTGATCGGCCTTGGCACCAGCCTGATGAGCAGCGCCGCTGACCCGCTGAAAGTGGGCTTCGTCTATATCGGCCCCATCGGTGACCACGGTTGGACCTACCAGCACGAAGTTGGCCGCCAGGCGTTGCAAGAGCAGCTGGGCGACAAGGTCAAGACCAGCTACGTGGAGAACGTCGCGGAAGGTGCCGATGCCGAGCGGGTGATCCGCAACATGGCCAAGGAAAATTACGATCTGATCTTCACTACCTCGTTCGGCTACATGAACCCGACGCTCAAAGTCGCCAAGCAGTTCCCCAAGGTGATCTTCGAGCACGCCACGGGTTACAAGCAGGACAAGAACATGGGCACCTACCTGGCGCGCACCTATGAAGGGCGCTACGTGGGCGGGTTCCTGGCGGCGAAAATGACCAAGACCAAAAAGGTCGGCTACGTGGCCTCCTTCCCGATCCCGGAAGTGATCCGCGATATCAACGCCATCCAGTTGGCGCTGAACAAGTACAACCCCGGTACTGAAATGAAAGTGGTATGGGTCAACTCCTGGTTCGATCCAGGCAAAGAGGCCGATGCCACCAATGCCCTGATCGACCAAGGGGCGGACGTGATCTTCCAGCACACCGATAGCCCGGCGCCTATCCAGACGGCCGAACGTCGCGGCGTCTACGCCGTCGGTTACGCGTCCGACATGGCTCACTTCGGGCCCAAAGCAGTACTGACGTCGATCGTCAACAACTGGGGCCCGCACTACATCCAGGCGACCCAGGCGGTCATCGACCACACCTGGAAGCCACAGGACTACTGGGGTGGCCTGAAAGAAGGCACCGTGCAATTGCCGATCAGCGACATCGTGCCAGCACCGGTAAAAGCCGAAGCCGAGCAGATCATCGCCAGCATCAAGAGCGGTGAGTTCCATCCGTTCACCGGCCCGATCAAGGACCAGAGCGGCGCAGTCAAGATCGCTGCCGGCGCGACTGCCAGCAATGCCGAGCTGGCCTCGATGAACTACTACATCGAAGGCATGACGGCGCAGATGCCGAAGTAACAATTACGCGATAGCGAGGGGGATTGGCCCCTCGCTACACTGCCCGGCTATGCCCCCAAGCTGCGGAGACAGCCATGCAACAACTTCCCATCATCGACATCAGCCCCCTCTACCTTCCCGAGCAACAAGGATGGGAGCAAGTCGCCCAGGCCATCGACCAGGCGTGCTGCGAATGGGGGTTCTTCTATATCAAGGGCCACCCCATCAGCGCAGCGCGTATCGATGCCGTACAGCAACAGGCCCGTGCCTTTTTCGCCCTCCCGAGCAGCGACAAACTGCAGATCGACATCACTGCCAGCCGCCATCACCGTGGCTACGGCGCCGTCGCTACCGAACAACTGGATCCCAACCTGCCCAGCGACCTCAAGGAAACGTTCGACATGGGCCTGCATCTGCCCGTCGATCACCCCGAGGTCCTGGCGGGCAAGCCTCTGCGTGGCCCTAATCGCCATCCGGACATCCCCGGGTGGGCCGAGCTGATGGAATCCCATTACCTGGACATGCAAGCCCTGGCGCAGACACTGTTGCGCGCCATGACCCTGGCGCTGGAGGTGCCCCGGGACTTTTTCGACAAGCGCTTCGAGCAGCCGGTAAGTGTGCTGCGCTTCATCCACTATCCGCCGCGCCAGACGGCTACCTCTGCCGACCAGCAAGGTGCCGGCGCTCATACCGATTACGGCTGCGTCACTCTGCTGTACCAGGACAATGCGGGCGGCCTGCAGGTACGTGATGTGAATGGCCGCTGGATCGACGCGCCGCCCATCGAAGGTACCTTCGTGGTCAACCTTGGCGACATGATGGCCCGCTGGAGCAATGACCGTTACCTGTCCACACCGCATCGAGTGCTCAGCCCGATGGGGGTCGACCGTTACTCGATGCCGTTTTTCGCCGAGCCCCACCCCGATACCCTGATCGAATGCCTGCCGGGCTGTCAGGATGCCGAGCATCCAGCCAAATACCCGGTGACCACCTGTGCGGATTTCCTGCTGTCGCGCTTCGCCGACACCTATGCTTATCGCCGGGAGCTCAAATAGCACCTCGCCGGGCGCCATACCCAAGCAAAAACCTGAACCGCAAGTCAGGCTTTTTCGACCACCGGCCCTCAGCCCTGTAGAATCCTCGCCTCTGCACCTGATGAGAAAACACCATGTACGACTGGCTCAACGCGTTACCCAAGGCCGAACTCCATATGCACCTCGAAGGCTCCCTCGAGCCGGAGTTGCTGTTTGCCCTGGCCGAGCGCAACAAGATCGCCTTGCCCTGGCAGGACGTCGAAACACTGCGCAGCGCCTACGCGTTCAACAACCTGCAGGAATTTCTCGACCTCTACTATCAGGGCGCCGATGTACTGCGCACCGAGCAGGACTTCTACGACCTGACCTGGGCCTACCTGCAACGCTGCAAGGCACAGAACGTCATCCATACCGAGCCGTTCTTCGACCCGCAAACCCACACCGATCGCGGTATCCCCTTTGAAGTGGTGCTCACCGGCATCAGCCGGGCACTCAAGGATGGCAAACAGCAACTGGGTATCGGCAGCGGCCTGATCCTCAGCTTCCTGCGCCACCTCAGCGAAGAAGAAGCCCAGAAGACCCTCGACCAGGCGCTGCCCTTCCGCGATGCCTTCGTCGCCGTCGGCCTGGACAGCTCCGAGCAGGGTCATCCGCCGAGCAAATTCCAGCGCGTGTTCGATCGCGCCCGCAGCGAAGGCTTTTTGACGGTCGCCCATGCCGGTGAAGAAGGCCCGCCCGAGTACATCTGGGAAGCCTTGGATCTGCTCAAGATCCAGCGCATCGACCACGGCGTGCGTGCCATCGAGGACGAGCGTCTGATGCAGCGAATCATCGACGAGCAGATCCCGCTGACCGTGTGCCCGCTGTCCAATACCAAACTATGCGTGTTCGACGACATGGCCCAGCACAATATTCTCGACATGCTCGAGCGTGGCGTGAAGGTCACGGTCAACTCCGACGACCCTGCTTACTTTGGCGGCTACGTGACGGAGAACTTCCACGCCCTGCATACCCATCTGGGCATGACTCAGGATCAAGCCAAGCGCCTGGCGCAGAACAGCCTCGATGCTCGCCTGATCAAGCCTTGATGAGTTCTCACTGACTGGCGATGCTGCGAATCCGCAGCATTCCTGCCTCGGTGACCAACAGCGCCCTGGACTCCTTGTGCTCGCGCACCCAGCCTGATTGCATGAACAGCTTTATCAGGCTGGTCCCCAGGACGCCGCCTATATGTGCCCGCTCACCATCCCAGCCAGAACAGACCGCATGCCCGTCACGGGTGGCGAAGGCCTCGGGATAGATGCCCATGCTTGCCAGATGTACAGTGCCTTTCTGGGTAATGTCGAGGTACTCGCCGCGGGGCATCAACCACTGCGCGACCAGCATTCGCTGATAGACCTCGGCCGCCAGCTCTCCTCCCAGGTGTTCGCCACAACGACAGGCCCGGCGCATGGCAGCAGGCGCGCGTGGCAGGGGCTCCCGCTTGACAGGGCCCGCGCGTACCCGAGAAACGCTGACCAGCGCCTCGACCGCCGCGCCGACTTCTGGCGCCGCCAGCTTGAAAAATCGTTTGCGTCCGCGGGCTTCGAACTTCAGCAACCCGGCTGAGGACAACCGGGCAAGATGAGCACTCGCCGAAGACGGCGTAACCCCGACCAGATTGGCTAGCTCCTCGGCGCCTCGCGTGCCGCCGTCGATGAGCGCCCATAACATTGCACTGCGCTTGGGGTCGGCCAGCAACGTGGCGATGCGACTGATGCAAGGTGCATATTCCATGGTTCACTCCCTGTCCCGACATTCTTCGAAGCCTGCAAATCCCTTGTCTGACAACCGCGCCACACTGTTCAGCAGGCTGTGTCACGCATTATAAGCACGGATAAAGCAGGCGAAATATTCGTCAGTACGGGCAGAAAATCCCGGAGTGCGGTGGGTAAATACCCCCTTGTACAAAAGTGTTCAAATCAGTCCAGGTCAGTGTTCGCCTGAGTCAGGCATCTGACCTCGTAAAACCGGGGGTATATATCCCCCGGAGGAAACGCCTCCCCAGTTAACACAGCGCAAAAACCTACAACGCCACGCCGGAAAGCTTACAAACACTGTCCCCCTGCAGCTTTACCCTCATAACGCCGCCTGACGCGCTGCGACACACCCCCGTCAGCACCGCACGCTGAATGCCGGCCACCGAGCAAGGCCGGGGCACTGCCCGGCCGCAGCGATGCTGCCGACTACAGCGCCTTGGCGGCGTAACCTTCAGTGCCGATCACGCCGATGATCACGTCCGGCGCCAGGCTGCTTTGCACATTTACCTGGCCGGTCTTCAGGTCGACCTCGACCGTGGCGGCCGGGTCCTGGTCTTGCACGGCCTGGGTGACCGCGCGTACACAATGCTGGCAGGTCATGCCTTTTACGTCGAAATGCTGCATGGGGAAGCCTCCGTGTTAGATTCAGCGACAGTTTGAAGCTTGCCGTCGGGTCAAGGTCAAGTTTCCCAGATAGCGGCCGGGGTGGAAATCGTCACCGCGCTCAGCCAAGCTGCAGGTTGGGCGACAGTCCAACTGTTATTCGTATCCGTATTCGTGACAACAGGAGTTCAGCCATGCGCTGGTCAGTACTCGCCCTGCTCGGCATCCTTGCTATCCCCTCGATGGTCCCTGTAGTGCTGGCCGATGGCCCGAACGGCTATGGGATCGTGATCATCTCCCGACAGACCATCCAGGTGTCGACCTCGTGCGAGATCGGCGTTTACGTCGCAGACCAGTTGGTGACGCGGCTGTTTCAGGAAGACGACACCTCGCTGAACCTGCCACCGGGCAAGGTATCGATACGCCTCAAGCGCTTGCCGGGCCAGACGCCTGGCTGCGACTCGTCGGGCATCACCCCGGCCAAGGCTACCGTGATCGATCTGCACGCCGGCGACATCCTCAAGTATTCCATCGCGCCCGGTCCCTATGGGTTGACCCTGAGGCCGGCACCGATCGAGTACTGATGGGGGCCTTGACCTTGCCCACGTGGCAAGGTTGATGCTGTGGATCATCTGCCAAGAGGATGATCGCCATGGCCAGCCCGATGCACCCCACTACCTTCGATCTGTCGATTGACGGCATGACCTGCGCCAGCTGCGCCGGTCGCGTCGAACGTGCGCTGCGCAAGGTCGATGGCGTCAGCGAGGTCAGCGTCAACCTGGCCAACGAGCGCGCCCATGTGCAACTGCAGCGCGCGCTGCCGCCTGCCGCGCTGATCGATGCGGTGATGCACGCGGGCTATACCGCACACCTGCCGGTCAGCGTCCAGGCCGAGGAAGCCAACCACCAGCGGCACCTGCGCCACGAGCGCTGGATGATGATCGC
Organism: Pseudomonas baltica; assembly: GCF_031880315.1. Lineage (NCBI taxonomy): Bacteria > Pseudomonadati > Pseudomonadota > Gammaproteobacteria > Pseudomonadales > Pseudomonadaceae > Pseudomonas > Pseudomonas baltica. Next base: position 2,928,930 of record NZ_CP134771.1, read on the forward strand.
CGCTATCCTGCTCGCCGCCCCGCTGTTGCTGCCCATGTTGCTACAGCCGCTAGGGGTGCATTTCATGCTGCCGGCATGGCTGCAGTTCGGCCTGGCGACACCGGTGCAGTTCATTATCGGCGCGCGCTTCTATACCTCGGCCTACAAGGCTGTGCGTGCCCGCGCGGGCAATATGGACCTGCTGGTGGCTATTGGCACGAGTGCGGGCTACGGTTTGAGTTTCTACCAATGGCTGCAGCCTGCACCTGGCCAGTCGCCCCATTTGTATTTCGAGGCTTCGGCGGTGGTCATTGCGCTGGTGCTGGTGGGCAAGTACATGGAGAGTCATGCCAAGCGGCGCACGGCCGATGCCCTGCGCGCGTTGCAGGCACTACGGCCGAGCTTTGCTGTGCGGGTGGTTGGCGATCGGGAGGAGCGCGTGGCTATCGACGCGCTGCGGCTCGGTGATCAGATACGGGTCAAACCCGGAGAACGTTTTGCCGTCGATGGTGTGGTGATCGACGGCCGCAGCCACGCCGACGAAGCCCTGATCAGCGGCGAAAGCCTGCCCGTCAGCAAACAAGCCGGCGATTCGGTCAGCGCCGGGGCCATCAATGGCGAAGGTCAATTGCGGGTCGAGACGCGAGCAGTGGGCACCCAGACTTTGCTGGCGAAAATCATTCAGTTGGTCGAAGACGCGCAAAGCGCCAAGGCCCCGATCCAGAAGCAGGTGGACCGGGTCAGCCAGGTGTTCGTCCCGGTGATCCTGCTGCTGGCGCTGTTGACCTTGCTGGGCTGGTGGTACAGCGGCGCCGGGTTGCAGATCGCCATATTGCATGCCGTCAGCGTCCTGGTGATTGCCTGCCCCTGTGCCTTGGGCCTGGCCACACCGACGGCAATCATGGCGGGCACGGGCGCGGCGGCGCGCCATGGCATTCTGATCAAGGATGCGGAGGCGCTCGAACACGCCAGCAAGATCGATTGCGTGGTATTCGACAAGACCGGCACCCTGACATCAGGGCATCCCGAACTGCTCGACATGAGTGTGGCAGCCATCGATGGGTATGATCTTCAACGTCTGTTGCGCGAGGCTGCCGCCCTGCAACGTGGCAGCGAGCATCCTCTGGCCAGGGCCGTTCTGGCTCGCTGCCCGACGCAGCCTGAGGCCGCGCAACAGAGCGAGACCCTGGCCGGACGCGGTATTCGCGGGACGCTGGGCGGTCGTGACCTGTTGCTCGGCAATCAACGGCTGCTGGACGATTACCGCGTGTCGGCGGGCGCCCTACAAGCCACTGCACAGAAATGGGAAAGTCAGGGCCGCACCCTGTCGTGGTTGATCGAGGTGAGCCCACAGCCGCAAGTGCTGGGCCTGCTGGCGTTCGGCGACACGCTCAAGTCGGGCGCCAAGGCGGCACTGACATGTCTGCGCCAGCAAGGAATGCAAACGCACCTGCTCACCGGCGACAATCGCGGTAGCGCCGAGGCCGTCGCCACGGCCTTGGGAATCGATGCCGACAAGGTGCAAGCTCAGGTGTTGCCGGCCGACAAGGCCGAGGCGATCCGGAAACTGCGCCTGTCACTTCGAGTGGCGATGGTCGGCGATGGCATCAACGACGCACCCGCGCTGGCCAGCGCCGACATCGGCATCGCCATGGGCAGCGGCACCGACGTCGCTATTCAGGCGGCGGGTATCACCTTGATGCGCGATGATCCGCAATGGGTGGCTGCCGCGCTGGATATCAGTCGGCGGACCTGCGCGAAGATCCGGCAGAATCTGTTCTGGGCGTTTATCTATAACCTGATCGGCATCCCGCTGGCGGCCTTCGGCGTGCTCAACCCCATGCTTGCGGGCGCGGCCATGGCGTTATCGAGCGTCAGCGTGGTCTGCAACGCGCTGCTGTTGAATACCTGGAAACCGCAGTTGCACAATGACGTCGACCCCGAAGCAGGAGAACGCACGTGAACATTGGTCAGGCTGCCCGCGAAAGCGGCCTCAGTGCAAAAATGATCCGCCATTACGAAGCCACCGGGCTGCTCAAGGCTGCCCACCGCACCGACAGCGGCTATCGCATTTATCAGAGCGAAGACCTGCCCACGCTGGCGTTCATCAAACGCTCGCGGGATCTGGGTTTTTCGCTGGAGGAAATCGGCCGCTTGCTGACGCTGTGGCAAGACCGGGGTCGCGCCAGCGCCGATGTCAAAGCGCTGGCCGGGCTACACATCGAAACCCTCAACCGGCGCATCGACGAGTTGCTCGGCCTACGGGACACCTTGCAAAATCTGGTCAGCCACTGCCAGGGCGATGACCGACCAGATTGCCCGATCCTAGCGGACCTGGCTTCGAGCGGCTGTCACCAAGCCGCCCGCCGCTGATCCGCGTCACTGCATCCAGGGCGGCGGCGGCTCTTCGGACTTGTCCGCCGGCTTGTCGTCGGCCGCCCGAATGGCCTGGCGACGCGCCTCATCGAGACGCGCAGCTTCGATCTCGCGCATCACGCCGCCGACATCCGCCTCGATGTCCTCTTCGGCGAACTCACCAGTGAGCACACTGCCAGGGTGCAGCGAGCCGGCTTCGTACAGTGCCCACATTTCCTTGGCGTAGCGGGTCTGCCTGAGTTCCGGAGCAAAACGACCGAAGTAGCTGGCCATGTTGCCCACATCACGCTCCAGCATCGTAAACGCGTGGTTGTTGCCCGCCGCATCTACCGCCTGGGGCAAATCGATGATCACCGGCCCCGACGGCCCGACCAGCACATTGAACTCCGAGAGGTCGCCGTGCACCAGACCAGTGCACAGCATCAGCACGATCTGACGGATCAGGAACTCGTGGTATTCGCGGGCCTGATCAGGCTCCAGAACCACGTCGTTCAGCCGCGGTGCCGCATCGCCGTACTCGTCGGCCACCAGTTCCATCAGCAACACGCCATCGAGAAAATCGAATGGCTTGGGCACCCGCACGCCCGCGCTGGCCAGACGGAACAGCGCCGCAACCTCGGCATTCTGCCAGGCGTCTTCGGTTTCCTTGCGCCCGTACTTGGTGCCTTTCGCCATGGCCCGCGCCTGGCGACTGTTGCGTACCTTGCGGCCTTCCTGATATTCGGCCGCCTGGCGGAAACTTCGTTTGTTGGCCTCCTTATAGACCTTGGCGCAGCGCAGTTCATTACCACAGCGCACTACATAGACCGCTGCTTCCTTACCACTCATGAGTGGACGCAGCACTTCGTCGACCAGGCCGTCCTCGACCAGGGGTTCAATGCGTTTTGGAGTCTTCATCAGCTTTTATTCTGGGTCCTTTGTGGCCAAACACGCGAAATGCTCTCGATTGACGAGCCATCCTCTCACAGCCCGACAAGGATTCCGACCTTGCCGTGATTACAGAATGCAAAGCCTCGGCCAATTTCGCCAGAAATCTGCGACTCAGGGCTTGAACAACTCGCCCGGGGTCGCCCCGAACAGCCCTTTGAACGCTGCGATAAAGGCCGAAGTTGACTCATATCCACTGGACAACGCCGCGCGGGTAACGTTTCCGCCTTCCTCTAGAACATTGAGCGACGACAGCAGACGCATACGCTGACGCCAGGCCCGAAAACTCAAGCCGGTTTCCTTCTGGAACCAGCGCATCAAGGTTTTTTCCGAGGTACCCATGTGCGCAGCCCATTCGCCCAGAGTCAAGGCGTTGTCGGGTTGCTCGATCAACTGATTGCACACCGACAGCAGACGGGGGTGCTGCGGCAAAGGCACCGAAAACTGGACTTCAGGCAGCCCCGCCAGTTGATCCAGAAGCACCGCCACCAAGCGCGATTCAGCCGTATCGCCTTGTGGATATTCGACTGGCAGCTCGCAGAAAGCCTTGATCATCTCTCGGGCCAGCGGCGTGACTTCCAGCACCCGACAGCGCGATGGAGCCCAGCGGGAGTGCTCGATACCGACATACAAGCTGCGCATTTCGGCACGGGTCGACGTGGTAACTTCATGCTCCAGACCGCCCGGGATCCACACACCCCATTGGGGGGGCGCATAAAAACTGCCTTCGTCGGTATGGACGCCCAACACGCCACTGATAGCGTAGGAAAACTGCACCCAGGCATGTCGATGCCGGGGCGTCCAGGAGCCAGCCCGCAGGCTTTCGGCGCGGGCGTAGAGGGGGCGAGGCAAGCGGCTGAGGGCGGGGACGCTGCGCGCTTCACCAAGATGTCCGTTAGTCGGCATCGATTGGCCTTATGTCGCAAGACGGCGGAAGTTGTGCCACGTTATCCTCGCTCTACCTTAATTACAAATCCGTTTCAGGTCTTGTCATGCATATTTTCCGTCATTTCAAACGCGTGGTAACCGACTGGTTCCTTTGCGGCATGTTGCTCGCCACCCTGCTGGCTTACTTGTTCCCGAGCTTCGGCAGTAAGGGCGGAGGCATGCACGCCGAGGTAGTGATCAATATCGGCGTGTTCCTGGTGTTCTTCCTGCACGGCGTCAACCTGTCCAGCGAACAGATCGGCCATGGCCTCAAGAACTGGCGCCTGCACATCATGGTGCAGGGCTTCACCTTCGTGGTGTTTCCATTGTTGTGGCTGCTGTGCAAGGTCACCCTGGGCACGCAGATCCCGGCCCTGCTGATGCTCGGCTTCCTCTACCTGTGCGCGCTGCCGTCGACTATTTCGTCTTCGGTGGCCTTGACCGGCAGCGCAGGCGGCAATGTGCCCGCAGCGATTCTCAATGCCAGCGCGTCCAGCGTCCTGGGTATTTTCATCACGCCGTGGCTGGTGAGCCTGGTGCTCGGCTCTGGCGCCGGGGGGATCGACCTGGGTTCTACGCTGATCGACCTTTGCGCCATGCTGCTGTTGCCGCTGGTCCTCGGGCAGTTGGTACGGCCGCTGTTCGGCAAGTTCTTTGCCCGCCACAAGCGCTACACCAACATCATCGACAAAGTGGTCATCCTGCTGCTGGTCTACTCGGCGTTCTGCGGCTCGATGACCTCAGGGATGTGGCACCAACAAGGCACCTCGGTGATTCTCACCGCCTTCGTTGGCGTGGCCATTCTGCTGGCGTTGATCCTGACGCTCACGACCCGTACCGCCAAGCTGCTCAAATTCAAGCATGCCGATGAAGTGGCAGCGGTGTTCTGCGCGAGCAAGAAATCACTGGCAGCCGGTGCGCCCATGGCCGCGCTGATTTTCGGCAACAACCCCGGGCTGGGTCTGATTCTGCTGCCGATCATGATCTACCACCCGCTGCAGTTGATCGTCTGCTCGATCATGGCGGAAAACTACTCGAACCGGCTGAAGTCCGGCGTGCTGAGTGGTGATGAAGAGGCCACCAGCCCGGCGTGAGGGCGACTGACCAGATGGCGCCTGCCATCTGGTCGCAGCGGCTTGCACAAAACTTCTAGACTGGCGCACCGTATCCTTCGATAACTACCTTCCCGTCACAACCGCTGCCATGAACCCATGAACGCACACAACTGGATCGATCTCAGCCAGGACCGGAGCACCGGGATCGAGACCCTGCGCGCGCATTTCAAGGGCCATGCCTACGACCCACACTGGCACGACAGCTATCTGGTGGGCTTTACCGAGCAAGGCGTGCAGCAGTTTCATTGCCGACGGCAGAAGCACGCCAGCACGCCCGGGCAGATATTCCTGCTGGAACCAGGAGATATCCACGATGGAGATGCGCCCACCGAGGAAGGCTTCACCTATCGAATGCTTTACCTTGAGCCGCACTGGATCGAGCGCGAGCTGAGCCAGTTGTTCGAAGATGCCCCCGCGCAACAGGTGCTGGCCTTCGCGCAAAACCTCACCCGTGATTCGCGCCTGAGCCAGGCCATCGCCGACGCCTTCGCTGCACTGCACAGCCAAGAGCTGCTGATCGTGCGGCAAAGTGCGCTCGATCGGCTGCTGGAACAGTTGACCGGCCATCTCCATTGGCGCAAGCGGCACAATCCTGACCCGCGTCTGCCACTCGTGGCCTTGCGCGCCCGGGATTATCTGCAGGCCAATGTGCATCAGGACGTCGGACTGGACGAGCTGGCGCAGGCCTGCAACGTCGACCGCTTTCGCCTGACCCGCGCGTTCAAGGCCGCTTTCGGCCTCCCGCCCCATGCCTACCTGGTACAACTGCGCCTGGCCAAGGCACGTCGGCAATTGGCCAACGGCGACTTCCCGGCGCAAGTAGCCAGCGACCTCGGCTTTGCCGATCAAAGCCATCTGGGCCGCTGGTTCGTGCGCGCCTATGGCATCAGCCCGGCGGCCTACCGCAAACGCTGCTCAAACCTTCCAGACTGACCCCCTTGGCCAAGGCACCATGACGTTTCTACACGCCACAGAGCCTGACTGCCATGCCCTCCACCCTGCTGCCGTTTCTGCTGTTCGCCTTCGTGTCCTCGATCACTCCAGGGCCAACCAATATCCTGGTCCTGAGCAACGCCGCCCGTTACGGCCTGCTGGCCTCACTGCCGAGCGTGCTGGGCGCCTGCGGTGGCGCCGCGCTGCTGGTCCTGGCCGTGGGCACGGGCCTGGGCGAATCGTTGCTCAAAGTCCCGGGCGTGCATCTGGGAATGACCGCCGTCGGCCTGCTCTGGCTGACCTGGCTGGCCTGGAAGATCTACGCCAGCCCCGCCGAGGCCCTGAGCGCCAAGGATTCCCCGCGCAAGTTCGGGCTGGTCGATGCCGCCAGCCTGCAATTGGTCAATCCAAAGACCTGGATGATGGCGCTGGCGGTCATCAGCGTGTTCACCACCAGCACCACTGACCAGGGCCGCGAAGTGGCGTGGCTGTCGCTGACGTTTTTCCTGGTGGCGATGCCTTGCATGGGCAGCTGGGCATTGCTTGGTGCCGGCTCCACGCGCTGGCTGAAATCACCCGCTGCGCTAGGCCGTTTGAACAAGATTCTGGCGGTGGTGCTGTTGATTTCGGCGTGGAGCAGCCTGCTCGCATAAATTCGCCATGAAGGCTGAACGAGCCCGCTTGATTCGGCGCCGTTTCCCCCTGAAGCTATGCACCTTCAGGAGCCCGCCCCATGAACCTCGTCGAACTTACCAAACGCCTGCATCGCATCCGCGACAATAACGACTGGCGTCAATTTCACAGCCCGAAAAACCTGGCCATGGCCGCCAGCGTCGAGATGGCCGAGCTGGTGGAAATCTTCCAATGGCTCAGCGAAGACCAGTCACGCAGCCTGCCCCCCGAGCAATTGGCCCATGCCGGCCAAGAGGTGGGCGATATCGTCCTCTATCTGTTGCTGCTGTGCAGCGAACTGGGGCTGGACATGGACGCGGTCGTGCGCAGCAAACTGGCCGACAGCGAACGGCGCTTCGCCCAATGAAAGACCGCCATTTCGATGAACTGGCCACCCGCTTCGCCGAGAAAATCTACGGCGGCGCCAAAGGCGCCATTCGCCTGGCCGTGCTCCAGGCCGACCTGAGCGAAGCGTTGCCCACCCGTCCGTTACGGGTGCTCGATATCGGTGCCGGCCTTGGCCACATGTCGCTGTGGCTGGCCCAGCAGGGGCACGCGGTCACCCTCGCCGAACCAGCGGCGCCAATGCTCGAAGGCGCACGCCAGCGCTTCGCCGAAGCCGGGCTCGAGGCGACGTTCATCCATGCGCCTTGGCAGGCGCTGCCCGGCTTGCTGGATGAGCGCTACGATCTGGTGATCTGCCACGCAGTGCTCGAGTGGCTGGCCGAACCCCATGCCATCCTGCCGGTGCTGCAGCACTTCACTGCGACCGGTGGCTGGCTGTCGCTGGCGTTCTACAACCGTGACGCGCTGGTCTATCGCAATCTGCTCAAGGGCCACTTTCGCAAGTTGCGCGGCGACAGCCTGGCCGGCATGAAACAAAGCCTGACCCCGCAAATGCCCCTGGACCCTCGCGAGCTGGCCACGCAACTCGCCAGCGCCTGGCAAGTCGAATCTTCCAGCGGCGTGCGGGTTTTTCACGATTACATGCCCAGAGACTTTCAAGACAAGGCGGCGCTCGCCGACTTGCTGGACATGGAACTGGCTCACCGCCGCCATCCGGCCTTCGCCGGGCTGGGGCGTTATCTGCACTGGATCTGTCGGCCACTGGCCAATTGACGGGAGAACCCTGATGCCGCGCCGTTTCGCTGTCGCATTGTTGTGCCTGGGCCTGGCCGCTTGCCAGAGCCCCAACCCGTATATCGCCAGCTCCAATCCCTTGCCGCCCGCGCCACCGCAGGCTGCGCAAACCTTCGATGCCAGTGCCTACCCGGCAGCGCCACGCGACTACGGGCGCTACCGCAATTGGGCCTGGGTCAACAATCAACTGCCGGTCGGCAGCAACCTGGCCGACCCGGCGCAGATTGCCGAGGCGGTCAGCAATGGCCTGGATCAACGCGGTCTGCGCCCGGCCCGCAGTGGTATCCCTGACCTGCGCGTGGCTGCAGACCTGCATGTCGAGCGCCGCCTGCAGCAAGTCACCGAGGATTACGGCTACGGCGGTGGCTACGGCCCAGGCTACGGTCCTCGCGGCCCCTATGGCTATGGCGCCTACGGGCCGCCGCCAGTTACACGCACATATGAAATCCAGGTACTCGTCGTCCGCATCCAGTTGTACGATGGCGCCAGTGGCCAACCCCTGTGGAGTGCCAGCGCCGAGACCGGCACCCAGGGCAGTGAGAGCCAGCGCGCCGACTCATTGCGCCAAGCCGTGGAAAAAGCCCTGATGGCCTATCCTCCCAGTTGAGTTCGTGGAGACACCCCATGTTCAGTCGTATTGCGTTATTGGCCTTTGCGCTACTGTTGACGGCCTGCCAGACCCAACAGGCCAACCTCGACTTCGACGCCAGCCGTGACTTCGGCGCTTATCGCAGCTGGGCGTGGAAAACCCCGGCGCTGCAATACCGTCCAGATGACCCGCGTATCAAAAGTGACCTCACCGAACAACGCATTCGTCAGTCGGTCAGCGACCAGCTCGAGCAGCGCGGGCTGCGCATGGCACAGCCTGGGGCCAAGACCGATGTGCTGGTGCAGGCGTATTACATCGTCGATACCCGTCAACAGCAGATCAGCACGCCTTACGGTGGACCATGGGGCGGCCCTTGGGGTGGGCCTTGGGGCGCAGGCTTCTATAACGAAACACGTACCGTCGACTACCGTGTCGCCACCTTGCAGGTCGACCTGCTGGACGCGCGCGACGGCAAGCTGGTGTGGCGCGGCAGCCGCGACAGCGTGCTCAGCGATGCGCCACAGGGCCCGGCGGAGCGCAGTGCCAGCATCGCCAAGAGTGTGGGCCTGATCATGTCCAACTATCCGCCACGCTGATAAAGCTGACCGCCACGGCAAGGATTTCAGTGGCGAGCTTGACCGGGACCGGTTTGCGTACTAAATCGATAAGGGGGGTGTTTGAAACACCCTCGGGCAAAGCCCGGTTTTTCGATCCAGAGCTTTCCGATCCAACGCTTGCCAGGGATGTGTATTACCCGATGCAAAGCCTCGTCTTGTTGATCTGGTTCACCCTGTGTGCTGAACAGGACATCCGTCTGCGGCAGATCGCCGATGGACTGACACTAGGAGGCGGCCTATGCGCACTCCTTTACCTGTTCACTACCGGCCATACCTGGATGGGCGCCAGCGTGCCTGAAGGAGCCTTCGCCCTGGCGCTGAGCATGGCCCTGACACTCCCCGCCCACCTCATGGGCCGCCTGGCCGCTGCGGATGTGAAACTGCTGGGCAGTCTGGCCCTGGCCACCGACGAATTGCACCTGATCGGCACTTTGGTCGGCGCTGGGGTCATCGCCGCCGCCTGGATGCTGGTCATGCCCAGGCTGTGGAAACTGTTCAACAAGAAGTGGCGCCTGCGCCTGGCCAATCTGGGTCCTGATGCGCAGACCACGCTGCCCGTGGCGCCATTTCTGCTGGCAGGATTTCTGGCTGCGCTCGCCTGGGTGCACTGAGCCCTGAGTACTGAGCACTGCGCCGCTCTACTGCAGGCGCAACGCTCGCTCGCGAAGAGGCCGGCCCTGCTTGCGAAAAATCATGAAGTCATCCCCAATGTATTTCGATAGTCCTTGCCCGCGCCCAGGGAACTCCGCATGGTGTCAGATGGCCCAAGGCTGAGATCCAGCGCATACTCCGGCACTTTCATCAGGACGACACTCTCAATGTATGTAGAAAGCTTTTTCGAATGGCTGGGCCAGGCATTCGGCGCAGTGATCAAATTCATCATCGATACCTTCGGCTGGTTCTTCAACATGCTCGGCCATGCCGGTGGCAACTTCGTCGACGGCCTGGCGCGCACGCTGGGGATGAACACTTCATTGATCAGCATCGCCGCGCTGATCGTCGGCCTGTTGTTGCTGTATTCGGCGGTCCGGGCATTCATGCGCGGCGCGATCATCAGCGGGATCATCTGGGCGGTACTGGGGCTGTGGTTGTTGAGCTGGATAGTGCATTGAAAACGCGATCGCCTGGGCTGACGCTTTCGCGGGCAGGCCTTGCTTGCACCGTGCAAGCAGCTCAGGGGTCGTGCGCCTGTGGGAGCACAGCTTGCTCGCGGAAGGGCAGGCTGGATTCATCTACAACCGCCTGACACACGGCTACAATGCGGGCCTGAAAGGAGCCTGCATGTCCCAATTACTCAACGACTGGCGCGATCGCCCGACCCACCGCCGGGTCTGGGCGCTGGCAGCGCCGATGATCCTGTCCAATCTTTCCGGCCCACTTGTCACCCTGGTCGATAGCACCGTGATCGGCCACCTGCCCCACGCCCATCAACTGGGCGCCGTGGCGGTGGGCGGCAGTCTGTACGGGCTGCTGGCGTGGTCGATGGGGTTCCTGCGCATGGGCGCTACCGGCTTTGCCGCTCAGGCCGCCGGGCGCAACGACGGCGGCAGGCTGCGCCAGGTCCTGGTGCAAGGCCTTCTGCTGGCGCTGTTGTTGACCGCCGTGCTGACCCTTTGTGCCGAGCCCTTCGTGCGCGTGTCGCTCGACTTGATGCATCCCTCGCCAGAGTTGCTGCAAAGCACCCTGGACTTTTTCTACACCCGGCTGTTCGGCTTGCCCGCCGCATTGGCGAGCTACGCGCTGGTGGGCTGGTTTCTCGGCACTCAAAACGCCCGCGCGCCGCTGATCATACTGCTGACCACCAACTGCCTGAACATCGTCCTCAACCTGTGGCTCGTACTGGGGCTCAACTGGGGGGTGGTGGGCAGCGCCCAGGCGTCGGTGATTTCCGAGTGGGTCGCGGTGTTCATCGGCCTGTGGCTCACCCGCCCGGCACTGCGGGCCTACCCAGGCCATATGGCCTGGGCAGCGTTGAAGCTATGGCGCAGCTGGCAGCCACTGCTGACCGTCAACCGCGATATCTTCATCCGCAGCATGGCACTGCAGGCGGTGTTCTACCTTATCACCGTGCAGGGCGCCCGCCTGGGCGATGCCACCGTGGCGGCCAACGCCTTGCTGCTCAACGGCCTGTTGCTCACCGCCCAGGCGCTGGATGGTTTGGCCCACGCCGTGGAGGCCCTGTGTGGCCACGCTATCGGTGCCCGTGATCGAGTGGCATTGAGACGTTCGATGGTGGTGGCCGGTGGCTGGTCATTATTGGCCAGCGTAGCGTTCGCGGCGTTCTTCCTGCTCGGTGGGCATCTGTTCATCGCCCTGCAGACTGACATCCTCGCCGTGCGCGAAACAGCCGATCACTATCTGGCCTATCTGGCCTTGTTGCCCCTGATAGCGGTGTGGAGCTATTTGCTGGACGGGCTGTTCATCGGCGCCACCCGCGCGCGGGAGATGCGCAACGGCATGGTCATCAGCCTGCTGCTGGTGTTGCCGGTCGGCTGGCTCACCCAAGGGCTGGGCAATCATGGGCTGTGGATCAGTTTTCTGCTGTTCATGGCGCTGCGGGCGATCACCCAGGGCATCATTGCCTGGCGTTTGCAGCAGCGGCACGCCTGGTTCGATTGATACCGACAACTGCCATCCCAGTGAAGACTCAGTACTTGGCCGCAACGACTGTATTGACCCGCGAAGACGCCCTCAGCACCAACGCCGGATCAGGAGATAGCGCAGGGCCCGCCGCTCGCGATGCTCGGTCCCACAGGGTCAAGCGCCTGGGGGTGCCATGACAAAACGAACCACTTCATCCGTGACCGGCGCCATCCAGGCCAGCGGCCAGGCGAAGGCGCCCACCAGGGTCATGTGATTGACCCGAGCGTAATAGCGCTCCTCCACCGACACGCCCTCGGCCCGCAGACGCTTGGCCAGGCCCGCGGTATTGCGCTGCGGATTGACGTAGCTGTCGGAATTGGCAGCGATCAACAACACAGGCGCAGCGTCGGCGCTGACATGATTGATCGGCTGAGAATCAGGCGGTGAATCCGGAAAGAAGAACACCGGCCTCACTTCAGGGTTTTCGATCGGCAAGAAGTCGTAAGGGCCGGCCAGGCCGATCCAGCCGCGCAGATCCGCCGGCCGCATGCCCACCGCCTGCAACCAGCGCCCATCGAGCGCCAGCATCGAGGCGTTGTAAGCGCCCGAGCTGTGCCCCATCAAGAACAAGCGTTGCGGGTTGCCGCCGTATTCGCCGATATGCTGATGAGTCCAGCCGACGGCCTGGGCGTTGTCTTCAAGAAAGGCGGGGTAACGCACCTGCGGGTACAGGCGATAGTCGGCGACCACCACGGTAATCCCCCGCTTGGCCAACGCACGCGCCACGTAGCGATACTGGCCACGAGCACCGCTGTTCCAGCTGCCACCGTAAAAGAACACCACCACGGGCCGTCCAGCGGCGGTCTGCAACGGCTGATAGACATCCAGGCGCTGGCGCGGATCACTGCCATAGGCAATGTCCGCCGTGCGGGTATAACCGCTCGATGGCGTGATGCTGTCCAGCAACTGTAGCCCCGAACAGCCACTCAGGGCCGCCATGAAGATTGCCATCATCGCGACCCCGAGTGCCTTGATCATCGACTTACGACGACAGATACGAAGAGCGCGTCAGGCCCAGGCGCAATGCGTCCAGATACAGAGTACGCTCGCGCGGGCTGATGCGCGCACTGGCCACCTTGTCGCGGTAGTGAGTCATCAACTCCTCGGGGGACAAATGCACATAGCGCAGCATGTCCTCGATGGTGTCGTGGGTCTCGATGCCTGCGTGGTAAACCTCGCCACTTGGTGTCTGATAGATGTTCACCGAGTCGGTGTCGCCGAACAGGTTGTGCATGTCACCGAGGATTTCCTGATAAGCGCCCACCAGGAAGATACCCAGCAGATAATCCTCACCCTCGTTGACCGCGTGCACCGGCAGGCTGGTCTCGATGCTCTGCTCGTCGACGTACTGCTTGATCTTGCCGTCGGAGTCGCACGTCAGGTCCTGCAGCACGGCGCGGCGCAGCGGTTCTTCGTCAAGGCGATGCAATGGCAGGATCGGCAACACCTGGCCGATGGCCCACGTATCGGGAAGGCTCTGGAACACCGAGAAGTTGCAGATGTACTTGTCGGCAAGCTTGTCGTTGAGTTCGTCGAGCACCTGGCGATGGGAGCGCTGGCGGGCCTTGAGTGAATTGTGCAGACGCCGGCAGACGGCGAAGTAGCACTGCTCGGCCAGGGCCTTTTGTGCCAGCGTGACCTTGCCGTCGGCGTACTGGGTGGCGATGTCACTGATGTAGTGAGTGGCGCGCCAGTAGTTCTCGGTGACCATCTCGATATCGGTCGGTCCCAGCAGGTCGACCAGCCATTGCAGCGTTTCCGGCAGGCTGGACTTGTCTTCGATTTGCGGGACGTCGTCGTTGTGGCGCTCGACGTCAGTCACTTGCACCACCAGCACGGCGTGGTGCGCGGTCAGCGAGCGTCCGCTTTCGGAGAAGATATGCGGATGCGGCATGCCCTGCGCATCGCAGAATTCCTTGAGCATGCCCACCACGACACCGGCGTAATCGTCCATGTCGTAGTTGATCGAGCTGGCATTGCGCGAGTGGGTACCGTCGTAGTCGACACCCAGGCCGCCACCGACGTCGATGTGATCGACCGGCAGGCCCAGCGAGCGCAGTTCGCCATAGTAACGGATGGCTTCCTTGAAGCCGTGCTGGTAGTCCGCCAGGTTGGCGATCTGCGAGCCCATGTGGAAGTGCAGCAGGCGAATGCCTTGATCGAGGTCGGCAGCGCGGAAACGCTCGACCACCGACAGCAACTGCGCGGCCGACAAGCCGAACTTGGACTTTTCACCACCGGTGTCCGCCCACTTGCTCGACGCCAGGGACGACAGTCGCACACGCAGGCCGACCTGCGGCTTGACCTTGAGTTCGGCAGCCTCCTCGATCACCAGCGCAACTTCGGATTCCTTCTCGATCACGATGAAAACGTTGTGCCCCAGCTTCTGGCCGATCAGCGCCAGGCGGATGAACTCGCGGTCCTTGTAACCGTTGCAGACGATGGTCCCGCCCTTGGGCGCCAACGCCAGCACCGCCAGCAGCTCTGGCTTGGAACCGGCCTCGAGGCCGATCGACACGTTCTGGGTGGCAATGATGTTTTCGACCACTGCCTCCTGCTGGTTGACCTTGATCGGGTACAGCGCGGTGTATTGCGACTGGTACTCGAGACGCGCGATATTGGCATCGAACGCGCCCGTCAACTGGCGCACGCGGTCTTGCAGGATGTCGGGGAAGCGCACCAGCAACGGCAGCGACAGACCGCTTTTACGCAACTCCTCGACCTGCTCGTAGAGGTCGATGGGCGCGCTGTTCGGCCCGTTGGGGCGTACTTCGACACGGCCGTTCTCGCTGATGGCGAAATAGCCCGCGCCCCAATGGCGGATCCCGTAAACACTGCGGCTGTCGGCCACGGTCCATTGGCTGCCATCGTCTTTGCGTGTGCGTCGTACGGACATCTAGGTCCCCTGTGAGAAGTCGAATATCACTGCCCGGCCCGCGGGCCGCTCAGTGTAGAAAATAAAGATGACGATTGTTGACGTGTGGCAGGGTAGACCCTGGCCGTGCCGTCAAGTTTAGAAAGTACGGCCTCAGCCGCCTGACTTCTTCGCCTTGAAACCCAGCTTGATCAGCTCGGCCAACAGCAACTCGACATGCTCGCCCTGGATCTCGATCACCCCATCCTTGAGTGCCCCGCCGGTGCCGCAGCGACGCTTGAGTGTCGTCGCCAGCTCCTTGAGAGCGTCTGGCGCCAAGGGCACACCCGTTATGGTGGTCACCGTCTTGCCGCCACGGCCTTTGCTTTCACGGCGCACACGGGCAATGCCATCCCCTTCCGGGATGGCGGTCTGCTTGCAGGTGCAGGCGTCGACGGGCTGGCGACAGTCGGGGCAATGCCGGCCACTGTCGGTGGAAAACACCAGGCCGCCGAGCGCGGCGAAGGATGAAGCTTTCTTGGCCAAAATGACCCCTCTGCTGAGGTGAACCATGGCGCGCTAGTGTAACGGCAAATGTCGGCGCTGCTAAGTGCAGTGATGCGCCATCGTTGGGGCAAAATGCGACTTGGTCACACCAGGCGCAGCTCGCAGGGAGCGGTACGGAGGCGCCTAGCGCCGATCCGCCAATACCCGGTGCAGGGCCGCAATCGAATCCGGGCAGTAATCCATGATCTCGCTCTCGGCCAGCGCTTGCTCCACCGGCACAAATCGGGCTTCCAGCACTTCTTCGGGCTGCAAGCGCAACGGGCCGTCCCATACGGCGGAAAACACCGCGCACCAGAGTCGATTGCCACGCTGATCGAACAGAAAGTGCTCGTGAGCCGTGAGCGCCACGCCACCAACGCCCAGCTCTTCCTCAAGCTCGCGTGCCGCTGACTCAGCGTAGCTCTCGTCACCCTGGACCATGCCGCCAGCCGCCACATCCCAGTAGCCCGGGTAGATAGCCTTGCTCAACGTGCGCCGATGCACGCACAACTCGCCAGCGGAATTGAACAACAGGATAAAGGTACCGCGGCCAATCAGGCCGCGCTCGCGCAACTGCGCGCGCTCGAGCACGCCTTGAAGCTGGTCGTGCTCGTCGACCCAGGCTACCAGCTCGGCATCGGAGGCGGCCCGGTGGGCGGCCTCCCGTTCGCAGACAACCACGGGTCAGCCCTGCGACAGCAGTTGGCGCAGATCGATGACTGCGGCGTTGGCGCGGGAAATATAGTTGGCCATGACCAGCGAGTGGTTGGCGAGGACCCCAAAACCACTGCCGTTGAGGATCATCGGGCTCCATACCGGCTCTTGAGAGGCCTCCAGCTCGCGGATGATCTGACGTACGCTGACCGTGGCGTTCTTCTTGGCCAGCACGTCGGCGAAGTCGACCTCAACCGCTCGCAGCAGATGGGACAACGCCCAGGCCTGACCGCGGGCCTCATAGAACACGTTGTCGATCTGCAGCCACGGCGTCTCTTCCACCGACTCGTCGACCTGCGGCACTTCGCCCGGTGCCAGCTGCACATCGGTCTTCAACGGCCGGTTGAGCTTGACCCGACCAACGCTGGCCGACAGGCGCTGGGACAACGAACCCAGGCGCGTTCCAACATCCCCCAGCCAGTTGTTGAGGTTGTCGGCACGGGCATAGAACAGCGCGTTCTTCTGCGCCGGATCGGATAGACGTGCCTGATAACGGCTCAGAGAGTTGATGCCCTGCTGGAATTCCGACTCGCTCGATGGCCACAACCAGCTGCGGTTGTCGAAGTTGAAGCGCGGCTCGGCCTGGGCCAGATCCGGATCTTCAGCCGACTGCGATTGCGAGCGGGCGAAATCCTTGCGCATCGCCCGGCTCATGTCGCGCACCTGGACCAGCACGCCAAATTCCCAGCTCGGAATATTGTCGAGCCACAGGCCCGGCGGAAAGCGGTCGTTGGACAGGTAACCACCCGGCTTGTTGAGCAAAGTGCCGGCGACCTCCTTGAGGGTTTCGACCGTGGTGTAACCCACCACCATCTGCCGGCCGTCACGCTGAGCGGCGGCCTGGGCGTCCTGCTGGACAGGAAACAAAGCGGGTTCCTGGCTCCAGTACCAGCCCAGCAGGCCGGTGACGATCAGGTACACCGCCACCACCGACAGCAGGGCGCGGCTCAGAAACAGGGTTTTCCAGTACCCGCCACGCCCGCCACGAGAGATGCCTGGCGTGCCAGCGCTGCTGCGCGCCTCGGCTTTGTCCGTGCGGTTTTTCCAGTCCAGCATCGTTTTTATCCTTTCAATCGCCGAGTTCATGGGGTTCGACCGCCATGTACCCGCAGGGTGCCTTAGCGCAGCAAACATTGTTGCGCTCGCTGCGACGCTCAGGCCATGCAGGCGCGACAGCCGTACCACAGCAATCCTGCACTATAAATCAAGCAGGCCACCGGGCATAACCGACCGGGCAGTCATAAATTCAATAATTAAAATCCAGTTACAAAGTGACGTATGACACGGAATGCATTCCCGAGAACTGCTAGCATAGAGCCACTACTCCAATTCGTTCGTTCATCCAGATACGCAGTCGGCCATGAAAGAACCTGTCGAACCCAATCGCGATCGGCTCAAGCAGCTTTTTGCGCAACGAGTCATTCATCAGGCCCGTCAGATCCTCGAGATCTGGCAGCGTCTGCAGCTGGGCGGATGGTCAAGCAGCGGTCAACTCGAACTGCGCGATGCGAGCCTGCGCCTGCAGCGCTTCGGCGAACGCTTCGAACAACCGGAGCACATTGTCCTCGCCCAAGGTATCCGCAACTGCCTGGACGCGGTCGATGCCAATAGCGGCCGCCTCAACAGCGAGTTGATCAGTGAGCTCAACCAGCTGATGCAACGGCTTTCACGCACCGGCCTGCGCCATGGCGACAAACTCGACGAAACGCCATTGCCGCCCCTGCGCAAGCCGCTGTTCGTGCTGCTCGAAGATGCCGAGCGCGCCGAGCGTTTGGCGCGCCAATTGGAGTTCTTCGGGCTCAGTGCCCAGGCGTTGCCGACACCGACGGTGTTCTTGGCGACCATGGCCGAGCGCCTGCCGTCGGCGATCGTCATGGACGTCGATTTCGGCGGCACCGGCCGCGGCCTGCAACTGGCTGCGCAAGTCCAGCAGGGCCTGGAAAACAAACTGCCGCTGCTGTTTTTCAGTCTGCACGAAACCGACACGCCCACCCGCCTGGCCGCCGTCCGTGCCGGTGGTCAGGAGTTCCTGACCGGGGCGCTGGAAGCCTCGAGCCTGCTGGAGAAAATCGAGACCCTGACCTCGGTAGCGCAGTACGATCCCTATAAAGTGCTGATCATCGACGACTCGCGGGCCCAGGCCATGCACACCGAGCGCCTGCTCAACG
The DNA here is from genome assembly GCF_031880315.1 of Pseudomonas baltica. NCBI lineage: Bacteria > Pseudomonadati > Pseudomonadota > Gammaproteobacteria > Pseudomonadales > Pseudomonadaceae > Pseudomonas > Pseudomonas baltica. Next base: position 2,947,130 of record NZ_CP134771.1, read on the forward strand.
GTGCCGGCATCGTCACTCGCACCCTGACCGAGCCGATCCAGACCATGGCCGAGCTGGCGGACTTCCAGCCCGATTTGATCATCCTCGACATGTACATGCCCACCTGCACCGGCACCGAGCTGGCCAAGGTCATTCGCCACAACGATCGCTATGTCAGCGTGCCGATCATTTACCTGTCGGCCGAAGACGATCTGGATAAACAGCTGGACGCCATGAGCGAGGGCGGTGACGACTTCCTCACCAAGCCGATCCGCTCGCGGCACCTGATTACCACGGTGCGCAACCGTGCCGCCCGCGCGCGCCATCTCAAGGCGCGGATGGTGCGCGACAGCCTGACCGGGCTCTATAACCACACGCATATCCTGCAGTTGCTCGAAGACTGCAGTTTCCGGGCGGTGCGCGAAAGCAAGCCGTTGAGCTTCGCCATGCTTGATATCGACCACTTCAAGAAGGTCAACGACAGCCACGGCCACCCCATGGGCGACCGAGTGATCAAGAGCCTGGCGCTGTTCCTCAAGCAGCGCTTGCGCAAGACCGATTTCATCGGCCGTTATGGCGGCGAGGAATTCGCCATCGTCATGCCCGACACCGATCTCGAAGCCGCCTGCGGTGTACTCGACGAAATCCGCGAGCGCTTTGCCGAAATCCATTACCCGGCGCAGCCTCAGGACCTCTCATGCACCTTCAGCGCCGGGGTGGTGCAGTTCAATGAGCGCCTCGACAGCCTGATGATGGCGGCCATGGCCGATGAGGCGTTGTACAGCGCCAAGCGAGCCGGTCGCAATCGGGTGATGCGAGCGGTTTGAGCGCCTCCTCGGCACATCAGGTTACATACCGATGAAGCTAAGTTAACAGCCACATAATCCCCGGATCGATATGATGGGCGCCTTACTGCTTTGCGAGAACGCCATCATGCGCCGCCTGTTTTTCCTGCTGCTTTTCGCCTTTGCGCTGCCTGTCTTGGGCGCAGGCCTGCTCGACAGCCGCCCGACCTCGGTACTTGGTGCCTCATCGCTGAACAACAGCAGCGACTTTCTACCGGTACGCGAAGCGTTCAAGTTGGAGCTGCGCGAAAGCACGCCAGACCACCTGACGCTGCGCTTCGTCCCCGCCGAAGGCTACTACCTGTACCGCCACCGTATGCAGTTTCGCACCGAACCCGCCGACATCGGCTTGGGCGCGGCGCAGTTGCCGGCCGGTGAAAAAAAGCACGATGAGTATTTCGGCGACGTCGAGGTCTACCACGGCATCATCGATGTCACCCTGCCCCGCCCCGAGAGCGCGCAACGCCCGTTCACCCTGGTGGTGACCTACCAGGGCTGCGCCGATAAAGGCCTGTGCTATCCACCAGAAACCGAGCGGTTGAGCATCGATGGCCACAGCGCTGCTGCCGACGCGCCGGCCATTGCCAGTGATGTCGCAGCCCCTGCCACCTCAGGCTGGAGCTGGCACGAACTGTTGCTGTACCTGCTTGCCGGTATTGGCCTGACGTTCACGCCCTGCGTGCTGCCGATGCTGCCGATCGTTTCCAGTATCGTGTTGCGCGGACAGGTCGGTGGCCTGCGTGGTCTGTCGCTATCACTGGCCTATGCACTGCCAATGGCCGCCTGCTTCGCGCTGCTGGGTGCGTTGATGGGCATGTTTGGCGCCCAGTTCAATCTGCAGGCACGCTTGCAATCGGTCTGGGTATTGGTGCCGTTCGCGTTGATTTTCGCGGTATTCGCCTTGGCGATGTTCGGCACGTTCGATCTCAAGCTGCCTCAGGCGCTGAGCCGTCGCCTGGACCGCATCGCGGGCAATGCGCAAGGCGGTTCGCTATGGGGTGCCGCCGTGCTGGGCGTGGTTTCCAGCCTGCTGGTTTCCCCTTGCGTCTCCGCACCGCTGGCCGGCGCGCTGCTGTACATCAGCGCCAGCGGCGATGCCGTCGGTGGCGCGTTGAAGCTGTTCGCGCTCGGCGTCGGCATGGGCGTGCCGCTAGTGGTGGTCGCCACCGGTGGCGCGGCCTGGCTGCCGAAAAGCGGTGCCTGGATGGTCTCGGTCAAAAATGCGATAGGGGTGCTGCTGCTGGCGGTCGCAGTGGGCATGCTTAGCCGCGTATTGCCCGGGCCTGTCACCCTGTTGCTGGTCGGGCTGCTGGCGGCCGGTGTGGGGCTGTTCCTCGGCGCACTCGAATTCGGCGTCAAGACCACCCGCCAGCGTCTGGCCCAGCTCTGCGGCCTGCTGCTGCTGAGCTACGCCCTGGCCAGCTGGGTGGGTGCCTTTAGCGGCCAAAGCGATCCGTTCCAGCCGCTGGGCAACGGCAGCGCATCCCTGGCCAATGGCGGTGCGGCACAGCCCGCCGCCAGCGGTTGGCAAACCATCACCACGGCAGCCCAGCTGGACAGTGCACTGGCAGCGGCCAAGGCCGCAGGACGTCCGCTGGTGCTGGACTGGTACGCCGACTGGTGCATCAGCTGCAAGGTGATCGAAGCCAAGGTCCTGACCGACCCAAGCGTCGTTGCTGCATTGGCACCGTATGACCGGATACGTTTCGACATGACCGACAGCAATGCCGAGCAACGCGCGATACTGGATCGTTACAAATTGTTTGGCCCTCCCGCCTTCCTGTTTTTCGACGCCCAAGGCCAGGAAACAGTAACGTCGCGTATCGTCGGCGAAATAGATGCGAAAAGTTTTCTCGCCAAAGTACCAGGCTGAATCACTTCCGTGAACGCGCGCTGCAACAGCGCGCAACGGCCTCAAACTGGGGCCGCCAGCCATGCCTGTGACCAAAACCGCCCACATAGTCACGCACTTTGCGCAATCATCGGTCAACGTGCTGGCTATTGTGCTTAACTGGACAGTTGCCAGTGCTTTGCGGCATAGTCGCCGCGCACGACACAGACGGACATGAAATGGGACAGCCAATGGCGCTTTTAGCCGCTAGGCACTGGCAGTTTTGCACTGCCCGGCACTCAGGGACGTGACGCGTCGCGATTGCTGAGCATCCCACTCTTCGATGTGCTTTTTTTCAACCGTGTGCACATACACCGATTTCCGCTGTCACGGCCACGGCCTTCGCAGGCTGCACCGTGATCCGCGCCCCAGGCGCCAGCCATGCCGCTGGCACGCCGGGACGCCGAGGCAGAACACACCACGCCCCTGACCGACCCTTGGGAGTTGATGATTGATGGATATTCGTAAAGTCAAAAAATTGATCGAGCTGCTGGAAGAATCCGGCATCGACGAGCTGGAAATCAAGGAAGGCGAAGAATCCGTACGGATCAGCCGCCACAGCAAGACCCCTGCCCAGCAGTACTACGCACCAGCACCGATGCCTGCGCCTGCCGCTGCCCCGGTTGCCGCTGCCGCTCCGGTCGCCGCTGAAGCACCTGCCGCGCCAAAATTGAACGGCACCGTCGCTCGCTCGCCAATGGTTGGTACCTTCTACCGCAAATCTTCGCCTGCCGCGCCAGCCTTCGCTGAAGTCGGCCAGACCGTGAAGAAAGGCGACACCCTGTGCATCGTCGAAGCGATGAAGATGATGAACCACATCGAAGCTGAAACCAGCGGTGTGATCGAATCGATCCTCGTGGAAGACGGCCAGCCGGTTGAATACGACCAGCCTCTCTTCACCATCGTTTGACCCATGCTGCTGCGCCTCAATGGCGTAGCTCCATAAGGAGAAGGCAGCAATGCTGGAAAAAGTACTGATCGCCAACCGCGGTGAGATCGCTCTGCGAATCCTGCGTGCGTGCAAAGAGCTGGGCATCAAGACCGTCGCCGTCTACTCCAAGGCCGACAAGGAACTGATGCACCTGGGCCTGGCCGACGAGTCCGTATGCATCGGCCCGGCGCCGGCCAATCTGTCGTACCTGCACATCCCGGCCATTATCGCGGCTGCCGAAGTCACCGGCGCCACGGCCATCCACCCAGGCTACGGCTTCCTCGCGGAAAACGCCGACTTCGCCGAACAGGTGGAAAAATCCGGCTTCGCGTTCATTGGCCCGAAAGCCGACACCATTCGCCTGATGGGCGACAAGGTGTCGGCCAAGCACGCGATGATCGCTGCCGGCGTGCCAACCGTTCCGGGCTCCGACGGCCCACTGCCTGAAGACGAAGAAACCGCCCTGCGCATCGGCCGTGAAGTCGGCTACCCGGTGATCATCAAGGCCGCTGGCGGCGGCGGTGGTCGCGGCATGCGCGTGGTACACAAGGAAGAAGACCTGATCGCCTCGGCCATCCTGACTCGCACCGAAGCCGGTGCCGCGTTCGGCAACCCGATGGTCTATCTGGAAAAATTCCTGACCAACCCGCGTCACGTCGAAGTGCAAGTGCTGTCCGACGGCCAAGGCCAGGCGATCCACCTGGGTGACCGCGACTGCTCGCTGCAGCGCCGCCACCAGAAGGTCCTGGAAGAAGCGCCGGCACCAGGCATCGACGAAACCGCACGCCAGGAAGTCTTCGCCCGCTGCGTCAAGGCGTGCATCGACATCGGCTACCGCGGCGCCGGTACCTTCGAGTTCCTGTACGAAGACGGTCGGTTCTATTTCATCGAAATGAACACCCGCGTCCAGGTCGAGCACCCGGTTTCGGAAATGGTCACCGGTATCGACATCGTCAAGGAGATGCTCAGCATCGCCGCTGGCAACAAGCTGTCGTACACCCAGGACGACGTCGTCATCCGCGGTCACTCGCTGGAGTGCCGGATCAACGCCGAAGACCCACGCACCTTCATCCCGAGCCCAGGCACGGTCAAGCATTTCCACGCCCCAGGCGGCAACGGCGTACGCGTCGACTCGCACCTGTACAGTGGCTATGCGGTCCCGCCGAACTACGACTCGCTGATCGGCAAGCTGATCACCTACGGCAAAGACCGTGACGAAGCCATGGCGCGCATGCGCAATGCGCTGGACGAGATCGTGGTCGACGGCATCAAGACCAACATCCCGCTGCACCGGGATCTGGTTCGCGACAAAGGCTTCTGCGAGGGTGGTGTGAACATTCACTACCTGGAGCACAAGCTGGCTAGCGAGAAGTGATTCTGTAGCGGAGGCGGCTTGCCCCCGATAGCTGCAACGCAGGACAAGAACCGGCCAGAGATGGCCGGTTTTTTTATAGGTACTCGGCGCGAATGTTCCGCATATTTGTTGGCAAGGTGCCCATGCGACGAAGCTCCTCGAACAATATACGGCGAGAAAAACGGGTATCGCTCACGAACATCCTTTTTTGCTCCGTCGCACTCTGCAGCGCAAGCCCGCTTCTGTAGTCATAACCAGGGAACATACCTGCCAAGCTAGTCTCGACCTGCGCTTGCCTGGCCAGCAACTCCTTCTTATCCAAAGGCTTCAATTTTGGGACATTCAAATCAAAATCTATTGCCAATAGCTCTGCGCGCCTAGGCGTCCACCCCTCAGTACTGTTCAAAGCTCTCATCACGTCACCGCTGCGATACGGCATCTCAGGCTTTGCTGCTCCTCCCACGAAAGCAAATCCCTCGCCTGCAAACGATGAGACTTTTTTGAGGCCACTTGCGCTGGACCCGCGACCTCGACTCAGGGCGCTTGAAAAATCAGGCAGGCCGCCCCAAAAACGCCTGAGAAAGTTACCCGCACCATCGAATGAGCTCAGCAACGGCTTAACCGGAATATGGCCGGTAGGGTCAATAGCATTCAAGGGATCACTATGGCAGTACACATAAGCATTCATCCCTCCTTGATCGAACGGGCTCAATGAGTCTGGGCTCACAAACCGACCCAGAACCGACGAATACAGCCGATATCCATTTCCTAGCAAATACCCGCCGTGCAACTCCTTGAATCTCCCGTTGAACGCTATTCGACTGCCGTTATCATGAGCGCACCAACCAAAACAGCTATAAGCAAGCGACAGTCCAGCACTATTGGATAGCACCGACTGCCGACTATCGCACTGCAACAAATACCGCCGACCAATCCTGGGTTTCATGTCCGTGACGCTCTGGCATATGGGGATAAATCATCCTGCACATCTGCCCCCTCGCGGGGTACTCACAAATCTGACAGCTTGACAATGACCCTGCCGACAACAAGCCCTACTCGCTACACACCCCGCGCTCGCGTAAACTCCGCGCTTTGCTCTTAGATCAAAGGTACCCGCCATGCCCTGGCTGCAAGTCCGTCTGGCCATCAGCCCAGCACAAGCCGAAACCTATGAAGATGCCCTGCTGGAAGTTGGCGCGGTGTCGGTCACCTTCATGGATGCCGAGGACCAGCCGATCTTCGAGCCAGAGCTCAATACCACGCCGCTGTGGACCCACACCCATCTGCTCGCGCTGTTCGAGGCCGATACCGATGCGCAGGCTGTGTTCGCCCACCTGCAACTGCTGACCGACGCCCAACTGCCCGAGCATCACGCCGAGGTGATCGAGGATCAGGACTGGGAACGCAGCTGGATGGACAACTTCCACCCGATCCGTTTCGGCCAGCGCCTGTGGATCGTCCCGAGCTGGCTCGACGCCCCCGAGCCTGACGCGGTGAACCTGCTGCTCGACCCGGGCCTGGCGTTCGGCACTGGCACCCATCCAACTACCGCACTGTGCCTGGAATGGCTCGATGGCCAGCCGCTGCAGGATTGCGAAGTACTGGATTTCGGCTGCGGCTCGGGCATCCTGGCCATCGCCGCGCTGTTGCTGGGGGCCAAGCATGCGGTCGGTACCGACATCGATGTGCAGGCCCTCGAAGCCTCCCGTGACAACGCCGGGCGCAACGGCATTGCCGAGGACTCTTTCCCGCTGTACCTGCCTGAAGACCTGCCGGCCCAACAAGCCGACGTGCTGGTCGCCAACATCCTCGCCGGACCATTGGTCAGCCTCGCACCGCAGCTGTCGACCCTGGTCAAATCCGGTGGCCGCCTCGCATTGTCGGGCATCCTGGCCGAGCAGGGCGAAGAAGTCGCCGCCGCCTATGCTGCGGATTTCGACCTCGATCCGATCGCCAACCGTGATGGCTGGGTACGCATCAGTGGTCGACGCCGCTGAGACCTCTTAAGATATCGCTCGCCACCGCCAGAGCGCCGCTTACCGCCCGGACCCGCGCATGACCGAGAGTTTCGTCACCCAGTGCCCACATTGCCAGACCAGCTTTCGCGTCAGCTATCACCAGCTGAGCGCGGCGCGCGGTGCGGTGCGCTGCGGTTCGTGCCTGCAGGTGTTCAACGCGGCGCGCCAGTTGCTCGAAAAGAGCACCGGGCAATCGGCCGCCGCGTTGTTCGGCGAGACACCTGCGCACTCACCGTTGCCGACGCTCGGCGAAGCGCCTGCGCCTGCGCCTCAAACAGCCGCACAGCCACCGGTACTGCCACAAGCGCCCGAAGCGCCCGCCTACCGCCGTGTCGAACCCATCAGCCAGCGGCGCTGGGCCGCCGCTGCTGAAATTGACCTCGAACACCTCGACCTCGACAACGAACTGGCCCGCCTGGAGCAGCGCTTCACGCCAAGCACCGGCAACGCCGAGCATCCGGGGCCGGGGCGCGAAGACCAGCTCAGTGCCCGCCGTGATGAGCCAGAGGCTGTCGACCACGACTTCGATGATGATGACTCGCTGACCGAGCCGCGGCTTGGTGAGCACCAGGGCATTTCACAGGGGCGGCAAGAACTTCGCGCGCAGAGCCCACTCCCACCGGAGCGGCTGCGCGCCGAGCGAGACGCAGAGCCCGCCGTCTACCATTACCTGGCAGAAGACGCGCACACCCCCGCGCCACTGGTCGACGAGCACTTCGCACCCGCTACCCAGCCAGACGCCCGCGCCGAGCCGTCCCTGACCCGTCTGGAGGACGAGTTCGACGAACACGACCGCCGTGCGCCCCACCACGAACGACGCCAGCGCCGCTCGGCCATCGAAGCTGCCGACGAAAGCCTGCGCCGGGTCGACGCCACGCCGCTCAAGCCCGCCAAGGCCCGCCGGGCCGAACCACGGATGCGCGACGCCGACCTGCCGGATTTGTCCGAAGACCCTCTCGAACTGCAATGGCAGAAATCCCAGAGCTCATGGGGCAAGCGTCTGCTCTGGAGCTTGCTGGCATTGATTGCGGCACTGACACTGGCCGGCCAGTACGTGGCCTACCACTTCGACGAACTGGCTCGCCAGGACGCCTATCGCCCCTGGTTCCAGCAGTTCTGCCCCGTCGTGGGCTGCGAGGTACCGTCCAAGGTCGATATTGCCCTGATCAAGAGCAGCAATCTGGTGGTGCGCAGCCATCCGCAGTTCAGCGGCGCGCTGATCGTCGACGCGATCATCTATAACCGCGCGCCCTTCTCCCAGCCGTTTCCGCTGCTGGAACTGCGTTTTGCCGACCTCGACGGCAAGCTGATCGCCAGCCGTCGCTTCAAGCCCAGCGAATACCTCAGCGGCGACCTGGCGGGCCAGACCGACATGCCGCCGCAAACACCGATCCACATCGCCCTCGACATCCTCGACCCAGGCAGCAAGGCGGTGAACTACAGCTTGAGCTTCCAGTCGCCGGAATAGCCCGCACACCCTCAAACGGCTTGGCATTCGCGAACAACTGTTCAGATTTTATCCAAATCGATCTTTATCCAGTCATCGAGAGCGGGTATTATGCCAACCCTTTTTCGAACTCTCCTGATCCTGCCCCACAACAGGGAAGACCCAATGTCGGCGGTACGCATCGGCCCTTATACAGTCAGCAATGGTTTGATCCTGGCCCCCATGGCCGGGGTCACGGACCAGCCCTTTCGTCAGCTTTGCCGACGACTGGGTGCAGGCCTGGTGGTTTCGGAAATGGTCAGCAGTGACATGAGCCTGTGGAACACCCGCAAGTCGCGTCTGCGCATGATCCACGATGGCGATCCCGAGCCCCGCTCGGTACAGATCGCCGGTGGCGATGCGCAGATGCTGGCCGCGGCGGCCCGGGCCAACGTCGAGCTGGGTGCGCAGATCATCGATATCAATATGGGTTGCCCAGCCAAGAAGGTGTGCAACAAGGCGGCGGGTTCTGCGCTGCTCAAGGACGAAGCCCTGGTAGAGGAGATTCTCCAGGCGGTGGTTGCCGCGGTGGATGTACCGGTGACCTTGAAAATTCGCACGGGCTGGGACCGGGACAACAAGAACGGCCTCACCGTGGCAAGAATCGCCGAACAGGCGGGTATTACCGCGCTGGCCGTGCATGGCCGCACTCGCGCCGACCTGTACACCGGGGAGGCCGAGTACGACACCATCGCAGCGATCAAGCAGGCCGTGTCGATCCCGGTATTCGCCAATGGCGACATCGATTCGCCAGAAAAAGCCCGTCACGTGCTGCAAGCGACCGGTGCCGACGGTGTATTGATCGGCCGGGCGGCGCAGGGCCGGCCATGGATTTTTCGAGAAATAGAGCACTACCTGCGTACGGGTGAAAAACTGCCGGCGCCGCAACTGAGTGAAGTGGAATGCATCCTGCTAGAGCACCTGGCCGCGCTGCATGAGTTTTACGGCGACGTGATGGGCGTGCGTATCGCGCGCAAGCACGTTGGCTGGTACCTGGCCACCCTGCCGGGCGCCCGCGAGTTCCGTAGCCGCTTCAACACGCTGGACGATACGGCGGCACAAAGGGCCAATGTTCGCGCGTTTTTCAGCGAACATCACGAGAGCCTGGCAACAAAGGACGGAAATGGGGTGGCCGCATGACCATGATGACCGAGACATTAGTGAGTGGAACAACACCCGTGAGCGACAACGTCAATTTGAAACAGCACCTCAACACGCCTAGCGAAGAGGGTCAGACCCTTCGCGGCAGTGTCGAGAAGGCGCTGCACAATTATTTCGCGCACCTAGAAGGCGCAGCCGTCACGGATGTGTACAACCTCGTGCTCTCCGAAGTCGAAGCCCCGTTGCTCGAAAGCGTGATGAACTACGTCAAGGGCAACCAGACCAAAGCCAGCGAAATGCTCGGCCTCAATCGTGGCACCCTGCGCAAGAAGCTCAAACAGTACGATCTGCTTTAAGCATGCATTCAAACCAGAAAAGGCGACTCGTGATGAGCTCGCCTTTTTTGCTGACTTTCCCTGCTTTAAATGGAAACTGAAATGACCGACCAGACCACCCGACTGCCGATCCGCCGCGCCTTGATCAGCGTTTCCGACAAGACCGGGATTCTCGAGTTCGCCCGCGAGCTCGAAAGCCTCGGCGTCGAGATCCTGTCGACCGGCGGCACCTTCAAACTGCTGCGCGACAATGGCGTCGCCGCAGTCGAAGTGGCGGACTACACCGGCTTCGCGGAAATGATGGACGGCCGGGTGAAGACCCTGCACCCGAAAATCCACGGCGGCATCCTTGGCCGTCGCGGCATCGACGACGCCATCATGAGCGAGCACGGCATCAAGCCGATCGATCTGGTAGCGGTCAACCTGTACCCCTTCGAAGCGACCATTTCCAAGCCGGGCTGCGACCTGCCGACCGCCATCGAGAACATCGACATCGGCGGCCCGACCATGGTCCGCTCGGCCGCCAAGAACCACAAAGACGTGGCCATCGTGGTCAACGCCAGCGACTACGCCAACGTCCTGACCAGCCTCAAGGCCGGCGGCCTGACCTACGCGCAGCGCTTCGACCTGATGCTCAAGGCCTTCGAACACACTGCCGCCTATGACGGCATGATCGCCAACTACATGGGCACCGTGAACCAGGCCGCCGAAACCCTGAGCACAGAAGGCCGCAGCGAATTCCCGCGCACCTTCAACAGCCAGTTCGTCAAGGCCCAGGAAATGCGCTACGGCGAGAACCCGCACCAGAGCGCGGCGTTCTACGTTGAAGCCAAGCCAGCCGAAGTCGGCATCGCCACCGCTACCCAGCTGCAGGGCAAGGAATTGTCCTACAACAACGTCGCCGATACCGACGCTGCGCTGGAGTGCGTGAAGAGCTTCGTCAAGCCGGCCTGCGTGATCGTCAAGCACGCCAACCCGTGCGGCGTGGCAGTCTGCCCGGATGCCGAAGGCGGTATCCGCCAGGCCTACGAGCTGGCGTACGCCACCGACACCGAGTCGGCTTTCGGCGGCATCATCGCCTTTAACCGCGAGCTGGACGCCGAGACCGCCAAGGCCATCGTCGAGCGCCAGTTCGTCGAAGTGATCATCGCCCCGAGCGTCAGCGAAGCGGCCCGCGCGGTGATCGCCGCCAAAGCCAACGTGCGCCTGCTGGTGTGCGGTGATTGGGCACAGGATCGCGCCGCTGCCTGGGATTACAAACGCGTCAACGGCGGCCTGCTGGTGCAGAGCCGTGACATCGGCATGATCGGCGCCGACGACTTGAAGATCGTCACTCAGCGCGCCCCGTCCGAGACCGAAATCCACGACCTGATCTTCGCCTGGAAAGTGGCCAAGTACGTCAAGTCCAACGCCATCGTCTACGCCAAGAACCGCCAGACCATCGGTGTTGGCGCTGGCCAGATGAGCCGCGTCAACTCCGCACGCATCGCCGCCATCAAGGCCGAGCACGCCGGCTTGCAGGTACAGGGTGCGGTGATGGCCTCGGACGCGTTCTTCCCGTTCCGCGACGGTATCGATAACGCGGCTAAAGTGGGTATCACTGCGGTGATCCAGCCGGGCGGTTCGATGCGTGACGCCGAAGTGATTGCCGCGGCCGACGAAGCCGGCATCGCGATGGTGTTCACCGGTATGCGCCACTTCCGCCACTAAAAGCGGCTTCACGCTGTAAGTTTCAAGCTGCAAGTGGAGGCAGAGCGGTGTTGGTCCTGCTTCCAGTTGCAGCTCCCACATTCATGGCCATGAGCTGCAATCAAGAGCACCCCATTCGCTTTTACTTGCAGCTTGTAGCTTGCAGCTTTCAACTACCTCCGAAGGAGCGTGCTTTGAACGTATTGATCATCGGCAGCGGCGGACGTGAACACGCCCTGGCCTGGAAAGTCGCTCAGGACCCCCGCGTCGAAAAAGTCTTCGTCGCCCCCGGCAACGCCGGTACCGCCATCGAAGCGAAATGCGAAAACGTCGCCATCGACGTGCTCGCGCTGGAACAGCTGGCCGATTTTGCCGAGAAAAATGTCTCGCTGACCATCGTCGGCCCGGAAGTACCGCTGGTGGCTGGCGTCGTCGACCTGTTCCGCAGCCGCGGCCTGGACTGCTTCGGTCCGACTGCCGGTGCCGCGCAACTGGAAGGTTCGAAAGCCTTTACCAAGGATTTCCTGGCGCGCCACAAGATCCCCACCGCCGACTATCAGAACTTCACCGAAATCGAGCCGGCGCTGGCGTACCTGCGTGAAAAAGGCGCACCGATCGTCATCAAGGCCGACGGCCTGGCGGCCGGTAAAGGCGTGATCGTCGCCATGACCCTGACTGAAGCCGAAGATGCCGTGCGCGACATGCTCGCCGGCAACGCCTTCGGTGACGCCGGTTCGCGGGTGGTCATCGAAGAGTTCCTCGATGGCGAAGAAGCCAGCTTTATCGTCATGGTCGACGGCAAGAACGTCCTGCCCATGGCCACCAGCCAGGATCACAAGCGCGTCGGCAACGGCGACAGCGGCCCGAACACCGGCGGCATGGGCGCTTACTCCCCGGCGCCAGTGGTGACCGCCGACGTCCACCAGCGGGTCATGGACCTGGTGATCTGGCCGACCGTGCGCGGCATGGCCGATGAAGGCAACGTCTACACCGGTTTCCTCTATGCAGGCTTGATGATCGACAAAGCCGGTAACCCCAAGGTCATCGAGTTCAACTGCCGCTTTGGCGACCCGGAAACCCAACCGGTCATGCTGCGCCTGCAGTCGAGCCTGGTATTGCTGGTCGAGGCTGCACTGGCGCAAGCGCTGGACAAAGTCGAAGCGCAGTGGGACCCGCGCCCAAGCCTGGGCGTGGTACTGGCCGCAGGCGGCTACCCGGGCGATTACGCCAAGGGCGCCGCGATCACCGGCCTGGAGGCTGCCGCCAGTCTGGAAGGCAAAGTATTCCACGCCGGCACCGCATTGGTTGACGGCCAGGTGGTGACCGCTGGCGGTCGCGTGCTCTGTGCCACGGCGCTGGGCCGCAGCGTGGCTGATGCTCAGGCGCAAGCCTATGAATTGGCAGACAAAATCGATTGGGCTGGATGCTTCTATCGTGACGACATCGGCTACCGGGCAATTGCTCGCGAGCGTGGCGAAGATTCGCTGTAAACTCCTGACGCGGCTCAGGGCGCGCGCTCACCCGCTCGCGCCCTGCGCCACGGCACCGGCCAGGCGCTATAGTGCACTTGCCATGCGCTTGAAGCGCCGCGCATAGTTACAAAAGGCATTTACTCACGAAGGGATTTCGCCGTGCGCAGGCCCAGGAACGCCATTACTCTCATCGTCAGCTTGCTGGCCATGCTCTGCCTCTGCTCGGTGCATGCCGAACAGAGCAGCGGCTGGTCGGTATTGCTCGATGGGCAGGCTAACCTGCAGTTAAGCGACGTTCGTTCGCAACGCTATCAAAACGAATTCAGCCCCATCGAGTTGCGCGACCTGAACGCCGCGCGGCCCGACGAGGCGTTGTGGTTGCACTACCACCTGGCGCCGGGCAACGATCAGCAATTGCTGCGCATCTATGCCCCGGACCTGAACAAGCTCGACCTCTACGTGCTCGATGGCGATTTTGTGGTCCGCCAGAGCCAGGCTGGCAGTACCCATGCCGCTGGTGACCCGTTCCCCACCAGCACCGACCGCCTGTTAGCCCTGCCGATCAGCCAGAAGCCGCTGGACGTCTATGTGCGCATGGTGTCGGAACATCAGCTCAGGCCCAGCATCACCCTCGAAACAGCGCTGGCCGCAGCCAGCGATCAGCGCGAGCCGATGTTATTCGGCCTGCTGTTCGGCGCACTGTTCATGATCGCGCTGCACAACCTGGTCCGCTACGGCTACGGCCGCTCCAGCTCTTCGTTCTGGCTGGCCGGCAGTCAGTTGATGCTGTTGCTGACCGGCATGCTGCTGATGAATCTGGTCTCGCCAGTGTTGCTCAAATGGAGCCCGGCCCAAACGCCCGCCGCCTACGTCACCATGCTGTTGGCGGTGATCTGCGGGCTGATGTTCACTCAGCGTTTCTTCACTCCGCGCAGCCATCTGTCCCTGACCCGGTTGCTGTACGCGCAAATACTGCTGATTGGCGTGGGCAGCCTGTTGCTGCTGTTCATTGATGCCCTGCCCATGAATCTCATGACCTACGGCTTCGTCGGCATGGGCTCGGTGACCATGCTGTTGATCGCGGGCTGGCACTGGCAAGCGGGCTACCGGCCGGCGCGGCTGTTTACCCTGGCCATGCTGCTGGTCAATCTGGCCATCCTGGTGGTGGTGCCTGCCCTGCTAGGCCTGACGCGCACCCCGACGCAGTGGCTGATCTTCACCCTGGTCGGTTTCGCCGTGATCTCCGGCACCATTCTCAACGTGGCCCTGAGCGAGCGCCTGCGCAGCATCAACGAGGACCGGGTGAGCGCCAGCCGCGAACTCGCCGCCAGCACCGCTGAAATCAACGCCAAGGCCGAATTCCTCGCCTCCCTGAGCCACGAAATCCGTACCCCTATGAATGGCGTGCTGGGCATGACCGAATTGCTCCTGGGCACGCCGCTGTCGGTCAACCAGCGCGATTACGTGCAGACCATTCACAGCGCCGGTAATGAGCTGCTGACCTTGATCAACGAGATCCTCGACATCTCCAAGATCGAATCCGGGCAGATCGAGCTCGACGACGTGCAGTTCGATCTCAATGCGCTGATCGAGGACTGCCTGAACATCTTCCGCGCCAAGGCCGAGCAGCAGAACGTCGAGCTCATCAGCTTTACCCAGCCGCAGGTCCCGCGGGTGATCAGCGGCGACCCGACGCGCCTGCGCCAGGCCCTGCTCAGTTTGCTCGACAACGCGCTGCGCAAGACCGAACAAGGCGAAGTATTGCTGGTGGTGGCGCTCGATCAGCGCGCCGGTCAACCACGTCTGCGCATCGCCGTGCAAGACAGTGGCGAGCCGCTACCCGATGCCGAGCGCGACGCCTTGCTGCACACCGAACTGCGCAGCCAGGACCTGCTGGCCAGCAACACGCTGGGCGGCCACCTAGGGCTGGTGATCGCGCGGCAGTTGATCATGCTCATGCAAGGCGAGTTCGGCATCAAGACCGGCAGCCAACAGGGCAGTACCTTCTGGCTGACGCTGCCGCTGGACCCACTGCGCCTGGAGCAGGCGCCGTCGGATCTGGATGCGTCGCTGCGCGACGCGCGGGTGCTGGTGGTCGACGACAACGACACCTGCCGCAAGGTGCTGGTGCAGCAGTGCAGCGCTTGGGGCCTGAACGTCAGCGCCGTAGCCTCAGGCAAGGAAGCCCTCGCCCTGCTGCGCACCAAGGCGCACCTGCGCGACTACTTCGATGTAGTACTGCTGGACCAGAACATGCCCGGCATGACCGGCATGCAACTGGCCGCCAAGATCAAGGAAGACCCGAGCCTGAACCACGATATCCTGGTGATCATGCTCACCGGTATCAGCAACGCTCCCAGCAAGATCATCGCCCGCAACGCCGGGATCAAACGCATCCTTGCCAAGCCGGTGGCCGGCTATACGCTGCGCACTACCCTGGCCGACGAACTGGCGCAGCGCCACAGCGCGCCGCCGCCCGAATTCGCAACGTACCTGCCGGCAGCACCGGCCCCCGACGTGCCGAACGACTTCCGCATTCTGGTGGCCGAAGACAACACCATTTCCACCAAGGTCATCCGCGGCATGCTCGGCAAGCTCAATCTGCAGCCCGACACCGCCAGCAACGGCGAAGAAGCCCTGCTGGCCATGAAGTCGCAGCGCTACGACCTGGTGCTGATGGATTGCGAGATGCCCATCCTCGACGGCTTCAGCGCCACCGCGCAGCTGCGTGCCTGGGAAATGGGCCATCAACGAGTGCGCACCCCCGTGGTGGCCCTGACCGCGCATATCCTCAGCGAGCACAAGGAACGCGCGCGGCTGGCCGGCATGGATGGCCACATGGCCAAGCCGGTGGAGCTGTCGCAGTTGCGCGAGGTGATCGAGCACTGGGTGGCGCAACGTGATACCCGCCAGGACGAAATCCAGCAAGGCTGACGCTTACAACGGATAGATCCGGGTTTCGATCTGTTGGCGCAGAGTGTCGAGCACCTGTTGCCGATGTCGTTCGAAATGCCCCGGACGAAACGCGATCACCGCCAAGCGCTCCTCGACCTGTTGCGTCGTGGTGATCTGCGAAAAAAAACGGCCTTTGGTCATGGTGCGCTGATCCTGGAACTGGCGCTGATACAACAACGCTTCGACCATGCCATTGGCCCCCGTCACGCTCGGCAAGAAGCGGTACACCGCCGATTGCCCGACCACCGTATTGCGCACCATCACGCGTTGTGCCGCTTGGTCCTGCTCCAGCCGTTGCAGGGCTGGCGCTTGCAGTCCGCTACCGGGCAGGCCGATGTCCTTGACCGCCTGCAACGTCGCCGGGCTGATGTCATCGGCAGGCAGATAACTGGAGGATGTTCCGGAATCGGGTAGGTACAGCTCGTACCAGCCGAGAAACTCCAGCCTTCTTTTGTAATAGGCAAACCAATCGTCCGTGGCCTCACGCTCCCGGGCGGCGCGCATGAGTATCTGGACCAACTGATGACAGAGGAGAATGTCGTGCTTGTCCTGTCGCGAGATCTGCGCGCTGAACGCGACCAGGCTGCTAGGCAGCACCGCTACGTCGGTTTCATCGACTGCCCGCTGCAACGAGGCTTCCCAGTCATCCGTGCGGCTTGCCGAGCGGGAGGTCAGGCGTTGCGTGGGCGCCAGCGACGCGATCATCGCGCGGGTGTCGTCGTGGCTGGGTGCTGGCGGAATTGTTCGAGTCATGCTGTGTACTCCTGAAACGGTAACCGCTCGACGACTTCCCTGGCCCGGTGCTCGCCCACGAGGCTCTCCAGACGCTCGCGAAATGATGCGTAGTGCAGCTCGGAAAGCTCGCCGACGAAGGATTTGATCTGAACAGTGCCCATGAGTTTGGCGCCGTCGAATTGTTGTTCGAAGAGGTTCGTGGCCAGGCGCTCACGGGTGGCGAACTGCACGGTCAGCAACTCGATTCGCCGCCCCGGCAGGATCATCCCGACATGCACCGCCACCACCGCATGCGGGCTCGCACGAGGCGCCGCCCGCAGTCCCGACGCAGACGCCTGGGGCTCTACAGCGACCACCTCGGGTAGCGAATGCCGAGGCAAATCCACTGCGTGGCTATCATCAGCTTCGCCGCCGTCGACCGCATCCATGCCCACATACCCGGCGATATTGCGTTGCAATACCTGCAACGCCTTGTCGGTGCCAGGCAGCGAAGCCACATACGCACAAAGGCGTTCGCCTGCCTGCTGTTGGCCGCGCGTAAGGGGCAAGTCCTCGGCGGCTATCAGTTGAGCAAGGCGAAAATGTGCGTCGGCGCTACGCGATCGATATCCCGCCTTCAGCGGCGCCCAGCCAAACTGCTTGAGCGCCCCCATAAAGACTTCCTGCCACAGATCCGGCGCGGTGAAGGATGGATGCTTCTTGTTGGCGGCCAGCTGCACGTAAAGCAGCGAAGTCATGACGTCACGATATTCCTGCTCATTGATCGTCGGCATCCATAACAGGCAACCGGCGTTGATGACCGCCTGGTAGTTTGCATCTGGCATAAGTTTTCCTCGGGCATCCAGGCACGCAGCAGCCCGGTAAGCGGCTGCGTGTCTGGCCGAATCAGTCAAATTTCGTAATTGGCGATCGCCGACTCGATGTTCTGCCCCAGGCGCTTGAGCACCAGGTCTCGTGCCATGGTGTAAACCAGCGGGTTGAGCACCATGCGTGCATCACCGGTATAGATTTGCGAAGACGCGTTGTTCCAGTTGACGAACAGCACGCTGCCCTTGCTGTCTGCGGACTGACAGTGAACGGCACCGAAGGCCATGATCACTTCGCCCTCGTCGTCTTCGGCACAGGCACTCAACGTGAACTGGCCGCCACCAGGCTTGCTGGCGTTGCGATTGAACAGGTTGATCGGTTTTTCATTGCCGGTTTTTTTCAGACCATCCAGCGCCGTACCCGCCGCTTTCAACAGGGCTGGCCCGATGGCACCGGGCAACGCCGCGCTGGCCACCAGCGAACCGATGACCTGCAGCCCTACCTGATCCATACTCAGCGACGTGTCCTGGGAGCTGAAGCGCGAGTAACGCTTGTTGATGAAGGTCCAACCCAATTCGTTCATCACCTTGGCAAACAGCTCGTACCACTTGGCGCCATCCTCTTCCTTCGGGAATTGCTTGGAAGCCACCAGGCTGGCGTACAGGTAGCTGTTGCGCACATCCGCCTTGTTCTGTTCGCTCATGCCGCTGACGAACGAAACCACACCATTGCAAACGACCGCCGCGTCCGGGCTGGTAGCCCCTGCGGCAAAACTGCGGGCGCCCATTGACGATCGCGACGTAGCGACGGGCGCCGGGGCCTGAGGTAGCTCGTAAGCTTCAAGCTGGGCCAACTGATCTTTCATTTGGGACAGAGAGACAGGTGCGAATTGCATAAGAAAATTCCTTGTAGAAAAACGCGAATCGTCATGATTTCGCGTATGAAAGCCCACCCCGGCTGGCGCACGCGCCTAGCTAGAATGCAGCCATGTGTGTATGGAGGCGATCGCCCAGCCGAGTTTTCAAGCCCTGTGCGAACGGTTCGTATAACTCGCGGGAAAATATCGACGTGGTGGTCCACGTGTAAACAAATGCTTTGCCACGAGGTGCGTTGAAGTGATGCCTGAGCCATCTCTCAGGAACAAGCTCGGGGCTCTGAAAGCCGATGCCAAATGTAATCAGGCGGCCATCTGTTTCAAGCAACACCACCTGCAGGCCCAGTGCAGTGCCACGCCAGCTGTTGGCATGCAATACCTGCATACCTGGGGAGCTATCGGGCGCTGCAGCGACCGTCGCCAACGCCCGCCGGACAGGGCGGCGCATGGCCACTGGGAGCTGTTTGGCGATGCCGATCCTCAAGAGATCATGAACGACCCAGCCCGCTCGGCTAAAACTCAGGCCATTATGGTGGGTATGGGAAGTCTGGCGACAGCCCAGCAAACCCAGCACGCGATGGAATTCACCCTTCCAACGCAGCTCGTGAGTATCGCTCTGCAACTTGGCGGCACTCAAATGAGCGGCCAGCAAGGCAGGACGTATATCGAGCACGGAGGAGTCAGACCGACCGTGGTGCGTCAGGAGGATCACCGACCCGACTGCCTGGGCACGTAGCGCTTCATCAGACATAGGCAATTCCAAAGCTGTCATAACATCACCAGCCCGATGGTTCACCGGGCTGGTACGAAAGCATCAATCCAGATCGAGCGCGTCGATCAGGTTCGCGGTATTACCTGCCAGCTTCTTCTCGATCTGCGCCTTGGCGCCGTTGTAGACCTGCATGTTGAGCATGCACTCGGCGGCCGCGTAGCGGATGTCGGTCTGATGCACAGTGCGCTCCCAGAAGCGGCCCGGCGTCTGGCTCTCGATGTGCCCGTCCTTGGTCGCGGCCTGCATCGACGTCAGTACCATGACCACGTGCTCGTCCGCAGTTTGCATGCACGGCAGGATGCGGAACTTGGCCGAACCGGTCTTGGTGGTGGAGGCATGGAAGCGGCTGCTGACCCGGGCGTTGGCGCGCAGCGCGCCGAACGAGCCGGCAATGACACGGCAGTAGGCTTTGCTATTGCCGCCACCCAGCGAACGGATGATCGACAGGGTGACTTGCTCGACAGTCTCGTCTACCTGGGCACTGCTGTAGGTGTTGAATTCGCTGCCTTGAGTGGTCCAGCCGCAGATACGCAGGACGTCCAGATAACGCTTGAACCACTCCTTGGGTTGCGTCTCGTTATCGAACTTGGCGCTGGCAGCGCGCTCGGCCAGCAACTGCGAATTGACCACAGCATATTTGTTGGCAACGGTCAGGCCGTCGATGCAGCCATGCATGGCCGAACCAACGATCAAGCCACACTCACCGGTGCCTTTGATCGGCTCTGGCGCAACGACGCTGCGGCCCATGACCACCGCAGGAGCGGCCGGTACTACGACGTCGAGGTTGGAGAGCAGTTGTACGCGTTCTTGAATATCCATGATGAGTCGAATCCTTGAGGTAGTTGAGCTGTGAGCAGCGCCTTGCAGCGCGGCAACCTCAAGGTATAAGGGTCGGCCTCACCGATGAATCGGTAAGGACTTCCCTGTCAGGCAACTCATCCCGGCTTGTGCGGGTACCAGCGCGGGGTGTAGACCCACTGCCCGCCATCGGCCTTGGCGAAGGTGCAGGTGGTCGACGAGCCGACCAGCACCATGGTCCGCGAGTCGACTTGATCCACCGTCAGCTCGCCCAGCGTCGTGATACTCAAACGCTGCCCCGGCCGCCCGACATCCCGGCCCAGTGTCACCGGCGTGTGCGGCGCGCGATGGCGACGGACGATGTCCAGCGCCTTACCCAGTTGCAGCGGCCGCGCCTTGGAGATCGGGTTGTAGAAGGCCAGCGCCAGATCGGCCTGACAGGCCAGCTCCAGACGCGTCTCGATGATCGACCACGGCTTGAGATTATCCGACAGCGACATCACGCAGAAATCATGCCCCAGCGGCGCACCGGCCAGCGCGGCCGTCGCCAACGAGGCGGACACCCCCGGCAGCATCTGCAGATCGACCTGATGCCAGTCCGGGCGACCCGCTTCATGCAGCGCTTCGAGCACCGCCGCAGCCATGGCGAACACCCCGGGATCACCCGAAGACACTACCACCACCGAACGGCCCTGCGCGGCTAGCTCGAACGCATGCCGGGCGCGCTGCATTTCTTCGCGATTATCGGTGCAATGCAGCACCTGATCGGCACGGAAGGGCCCCGCCATACGCACATAGGTTTCGTAGCCGAGGATATCGTCAGCACGCGCCAGCTCGGCCTTGACCGCAGGCACCATCAGCTCGGCGGCGCCTGGCCCCAGGCCGATGACCGCCAGCCGCCCGCGCGACCGGCCGACGGTAGCGAGGTCGATCGGCAGCGCGGCGACACCCACGGCGCAATGCGCACCGACCTGCATAGGCTCGAGGCCCAGCGCCTGCTCGACCAACGCGCGCGGGGCTGCACCGCCGGCAAAGCGCAGCGGCACACCCAGCGTCTGCGCGGCGCCCTGCAATGCCACGTTGGCCATCTGCGTTTCAGCGGCCAGCAGGCACGCCAAGGCCGGCTTCGCCAGGCCGGCCGCCTGCAGGGCCTGGGTGACCGTTGCAACGATATCCTCGGCGTCGGCACTCACCGCCACCAACACGTTACGCGGATAGATCAACAGTTCATCCGCCGCCGGTACGTGCGCCTGGCTGGCCACGCGGATGGTCAGGCGTGCCTGGTCATCCAGCGGCAGCCGCGCTTCAGCCAGCCAGGGCGCCTCGCCCTCGACCCTCACCGACTCACCCGCCAGCAGATCGGACACGAAACGCTTGCCCTGCCCCAGATCCTCCAGCGCGTAGCCCTCGGGCGGATTGAGCAGACAGGTGCCAAAGCGCAGTTCGCCGCTGGTGGTGATCGCGGCATTGACCTGCAGGTGCTCCGCGATCGCCCGCGCCATGACATTGACCCCCGCCAGCCCACCGAGCAGCGGCACCACCGCGCTGGCGTCTTCGGCAACGG
This sequence comes from Pseudomonas baltica, assembly GCF_031880315.1. Taxonomy (NCBI): domain Bacteria; kingdom Pseudomonadati; phylum Pseudomonadota; class Gammaproteobacteria; order Pseudomonadales; family Pseudomonadaceae; genus Pseudomonas; species Pseudomonas baltica. The sequence goes on from NZ_CP134771.1 coordinate 2,968,736, forward strand.
CCAGCACCGGCGGCTCGGCGCCCTTTTCCAGCAACACGCCGGCCAGGCTGCGGATGACGATACCCGCCGCGCACAAGGCGATGATCGGCGTATCGCTCTGATACAGCGCGCGCAGGGTGGCGCCGAAATCGCTGTACGCTACGTCGGCGCCGTCGACGCGCCCGGCCAGCCCATGAATTCGCGCCTGTGGATAAAGCCCTTGCAGACGCTGCGCCGTCGCCAGCGCGCCAGCGCCCAGAATGACGATCGCAGGCGCCATCACCCCTGCCACCGTTCACCCGGCACGATGATCAGCGAGAAGTACGGCGACGACATTGGATCGACCTCGTCCAGCGCGACGATCTTCTGATTGGCCATGGTCGCGCGCTCGACATACAGCGCCCGCCCGGCCATGCCCAACTCGGCGAGCACTGCGCGCACCTTGGGGAAATTGCGCCCCAGCTTCATGATCACTGCCGCGTCGGCATCGGCCAGGCGGCGCTTGAGATCGTCATGGGGCAGCACGCCGGAGAGCACCGACAGGCTCTGATTGCGATACACCAGCGGCGCCCCCAGCACCGAAGCGCCACCGAGCATCGAGCAGACCCCAGGGATCACCTCGGCGTCGTAGCGCTCAGCCAGACGATCATGCAGGTACATGTACGAGCCATAGAAAAACGGATCACCCTCACAGATCACCGCCACATCGCGACCAGCATCCAGATGCGCGGCCACCTGAGCACTGGCCTGGTCGTAGAAATCACTGATGACCTGCTCGTAGGACAGCGGCGCGGGCAGTGCTTCGGTAGTCACCGGGTACACCAGCGGCAGCAACGTTTGAGCCGGCTGCAAGTGGCCTTCGATGATGCCGAAGGCGTTGCCCTTTTTGCCCTTGGCGACGAAATAGCCAATCACCGGAGACTCACGCAGCAGGCGCAGGGCCTTGACCGTGATCAGCTCCGGATCACCCGGGCCGACGCCCAGCCCCAGCAAGCGACCGCGCTTGACGACATCACCCGACATCATTCGACCTCCGTGGCCAGGGCGTTGACGGCGGCGGCGGCCATGGCGCTGCCACCGCGGCGGCCATTGACCACCACGAAGGGCACGCCGCGGCTGTCGGCGGCGAGCATCGCCTTGGATTCCGCCGCACCGACAAAGCCCACCGGGAAGCCCAGAATCAGCGCCGGTTTGGGTGCGCCGGCGTCGATCATCTCCAGCAGATAGAACAGCGCCGTGGGGGCGTTGCCGATCACTACCACACTGCCGGCCAGGTGCGGACGCCACAGTTCCAAGGCCGCCGCCGAGCGTGTATTGCCAAGCTCTCGGGCCAGCTCGGGCACGCTATCGTCCTTGAGGGTGCAGATCACCTCGTTGTTGGCCGGCAACCGCGCGCGGGTGATGCCCTCGGCAACCATCCGCGCATCGCACAGGATCGGTGCGCCCGCCGCGATGGCATCACGCCCGGCCTTGCCGGCGCCTGGCGAAAAACGCAGATCCGCCACCACTTCGACCATGCCGCAAGCGTGGATCACCCGCACGGCGAGCTTTTCGAGATCGCTCGGAATGCCACTCAGGTCGGCTTCGGCGCGGATGATGGCGAAGGAGTTGCGATAGATCTCCTGACCGTCGCGGATGTAATCAATCATGGGTATTGCTCCGTAAGCGGGCATCCAGCAAGGCGCCAGCTTCCTGCACAGTGATATGGGTGGCCTGCAACGCGCCGAAACCGGGCCGCGTCGCATCGCGCAAATAAAGATCGTAGTAGCCGTTGCCCACGGCCAACAGGGTAGCCGGCGCTACATGGGCGGCGGCGCACGAGCGCGCGCAACCGCTCAGGTGCACGGCGGCGGGGTTGTGCAAGGTGGCCGCCAGAAGCTGCGCATCGGCCTTGGTGTCGGCCAGGCCCCTGGCGCAACCACTCGAGCCGGTGCAGGCGATCAGCGCGGCCAGCGGTTGCGCCGGGTCGACCAGCCAGCCCAGCGCTGCCAGTGATCGCTGCACCGATGCGGCATCGGCGCTGGCTATTGCGGGCAGCAACAGGCCCTGCCACGGAGTGATGCGCAAGGTGCCGTCGCCCACGCGCCGGGCCAGGTCTGCGGCGCCGCGCAGCTGCTCCGCGTCGAGGCGACCAAGCGCGGCGCCAGCAACGACCAGGCAATGGCCAGGCTGGCGCTGAGCGTGCACACCGATCGGCGTTGCCGTGGTTGGCGCACGGTCAAAGGCCACGGTACGGATACCAAGGTCAGGGTGGCGGGCTGACAGATCCGCCACGAACCCGGTGGCGCCGGGGCCCGTGAGCAGATCGCGCAGACGATGCTGCTCAGGTGTCGCACGAGCCAGAAAGGCATCCAGCACCGCCAACACCAAGGCATGCGCGTTGATCGCCGGCACGGCGCCCAGCGCCGGGTCATGACCCGAACAACCGGCAAGCCCGAAGGCCATCCAGCTCGCCCCCGCGATCATCACCGGCGAGAGCCACACATCGTGATGATGCTCGAGCATCGCCAGCGCTTCGCCGCCGTCGAGCTGGATCGCGAACTTGGCCGACAAGGCGTGCAAGCGTGGTTCCTGCTCGAGGCTGGCAAGCAGTTGTGCGGCCAGCGGCCTGACATCCAGCAACTGCTGGCGGTCGAGCCCGGCGGCCGGACTCAGCAGCACATTGCGCACGTCATCGCCAGCCGCCTGGCGGGGGCCGAGCCCCGCCGCCAATAGCGCTTCGACCATCGCCCCATGTTCAGCGACAATGCCGCGAATCTGCAGATTGGCGCGGTTGGTGGCTTCGATCACACCGCCGGCATACGCCCGCGCCGCCAGCGCCACGGCGTCGGCCTGATCTGCCGTCAGCAGGCCGCCGGGCAGCTTGATGCGGCAGATACCGCCATCCAGCGCCTGGACGATACGCAGCAACCCCGGACAGGCCGAGGGGCGTACAGCAGGCAGCAGTGGGCGGGCCGGGGATGGCGCGTGCAAAGGAATACCCAAATTCGTCAAAAAGCGCTTCGCGGGTGAAGGCGCGGTATTATGCCTGCTTTGGCCGACAGCATGAAAAGTCTGCCCGTCGGAATTGAACGCTATGAGGAATATTCATGTTGCCCTGGCTGACCGTGGTGGGGATCGGTGAAGACGGCTTTGCCGGCCTGGGCAAGCAGGCACGGCGCGCTTTGCTGGGCGCCACGCGCATTGTCGGCGCACCGAGGCAACTCCAATTGCTGCCCCACTGCCTGCGTGCCGAGCGTATCGACTGGCCGTCGCCCTTCAGCCTCGCGCCGGTATTGGCGCTCAAGGGCGAGCCCGTGTGTGTGCTGGCCAGCGGCGATCCGATGCTGTTCGGCGTCGGCGCCAGCCTCGCGCGCCAGGTGCCAGCCGAGCAGATGCTGACGCTGCCAGCGCCGTCTTCCTGCACCCTGGCTGCCGCCCGCCTGGGCTGGCCGCTGCAAGACACCCAGATTATTTCAGTCGTCGCCCGGCCACTGAGTGCACTCACGGCACACTTGGCCAACGGCGTGCGCCTCTTGGTGCTGAGCAACGATGGCAGCAGCCCGCGGGCGATCGCCGCGTTGCTGCGCGACCAGCACTTCGGCCCCAGCCAGATGACCGTGCTCGAACATCTCGGCGGGCCGCTGGAAAAACGCTACAACGCCTCGGCTGCAGATTGGGGCGATGAATTGGCCGCCGATCTCAATGTGGTCGCCATCGATTGCCGCGCGACCATTACCGCGCCGCGCCGCTCGCGCCTGGCCGGCCTGTCCGACGATGCGTTCCGCCATGACGGCCAGTTGACCAAGCGCGACATCCGCGCCGTGACCCTTGCCCGCCTGGCCCCGCAGCCGGGCGAGCTGCTGTGGGACGTCGGTGCCGGCTGCGGCTCCATCGGCATCGAATGGATGCGCGCCCACCCCAGCTGTCGCGCGCTGGCGATCGAGGCCGACGCAGGTCGTCAGGCGTTTATCGAACACAACCGCGATGCCCTCGGCGTGCCGGGCCTGCAACTGGTCCGTGGCCGAGCGCCCGATGCGCTGCACGACCTGGAGGCACCGGATGCGATCTTCATCGGTGGCGGCGTGACCCGAACGGGTGTATTTGAAACCTGCTGGGCCGCACTCAAGCCTGGCGGGCGATTGGTGGCCAATGCGGTCACCTTGCAGAGCGAAGCGGCGCTGATGCAGTGGCGCGCTCAATACGGCGGCGACCTGACCCGCCTGCACATCGCTCAGGCGCAACCGCTGGGCGAGTTCGACACCTGGCGCCAGGCGCTGCCCATCACCGTGCTCGACCTGACCAAAAGCCATGATGCGTGACGAAACCGCCGAGCAACCGGCGCCGCTGCGCAGCGGCTTGACCACCGGCAGCTGCGCCACCGCCACCAGCCTGGCGGCCGCGCGCTTGCTGCTGCTGGGCGAAGCGCTGGATGCCGTCGATATCGTGTTGCCCAAGGGCAAGCACGTGACGATGCGCCTTGAGTTCTGCCGCTTGCTGGATGACGGCGCCGAAGCCGGCACGATCAAGGATGCCGGCGACGATCCGGACGTCACCCACGGCGCCTTGCTGTTCAGCCGGGTGCGTCTGCTCGAAGTGCCCGGCGTGATCTTCGTCGCGGGTGAAGGCGTCGGCACGGTGACCCGCCCAGGGCTGGTGCTGGACGTCGGCGAGCCGGCCGTGAATCCGGTGCCACGGCGGATGATGAGCGAACACCTGGCGCGTCTGGCCGCCGAATGCGGTTATGGCGGCGGCTTCGAAATCACCCTCAACGTCAAGGACGGCGCCGCCCTGGCCCTGAAGACCATGAACCCGCGCCTGGGTATTCTCGGCGGCTTGTCGATCCTCGGCACCAGCGGCATCGTCCGGCCGTTTTCCTGCGCGGCCTACATCGCCTCGATCCATCAGGGCATCGATGTCGCCAGCACCAATGGCTACAGTCATATCGCCGCCTGCACCGGCAACGCCAGCGAGGACACCATGCGCCGGGTCTATCAGATGCCCGACATCGCCCTGATCGAGATGGGCGACTTCGTCGGTGCCGTGCTCAAGCACCTGCGCAAGGTGCCGGTCGCCAAGCTCAGCCTGTGCGGTGGCTTCGGCAAGATCAGCAAACTGGCGGCCGGGCATATGGATCTGCACAGCCGCCATTCGAGCATCGACCTGCCGCAGTTGGCACAGTGGGCTGCCGCGATCGGCGCCGACGACGCGCTGCAACAGGCGATACGCACGGCCAATACGAGCCAGCAGGCCTTGGCGATGGCCAGCGCTGCGGGCATCGCCCTGGGTGACGAGGTCTGCCGTCATGCCCGCGCCTTCGCCTGCAGCGTGGTGCCTGCAAGTGTGCAGGTCGAGGTATTCGCCATTGATCGCCAGGGCGGCATCGTCGGGACCGCTGGGGTGGCGGTATGAAGCGGGTACTGCTGCTCGGCGGCGTCACCGAAGCCCTCGCCATCGCCCGCACCCTGGGCCCGCAGCATTTCTACAGCCTGGCCGGGATCGGTCGCGTACCCACCGATTTGACCTGCCAGGTGCGGGTCGGTGGTTACGGCGGCGCAGACGGGCTGGCGGCCTTCATCCGCAGTGAAGGCATCACCCTGCTGATCGACGCCACCCACCCTTACGCCGCGCAGATGAGCACTCACGCCAGCGTTGCGGCGAGCCAGGCGGGGATCGAGTGCTGGGCACTGCGCCGTGCCGGCTGGCAACCGCAGGTGAATGACGACTGGCGGACCTTCGCCGATTGGCGCGAATTGACCGTCGCGTTGCGGCCCTTCAAGCGGCCGTTCTTCACATTGGGCCGCGAGCCGCTGGAGTATCTGCACGAGATTCCCGCTGGGCAATTCTGGACCCTGCGCACGCTGGACGAGCACCCTGGCAACAGCCGTTGCCACATCATCGGCGCGCGGGGGCCGTTTCGCCTGGATGAAGAACGCGCACTGTTTGCGGCCAACGACTTTGACGTGTTGATCAGCAAGAACAGCGGCAGCAGCGCCACCGAACCTAAATTGCAGGTGGCCCGGGAACGTCATATGCCAGTGCTGGTGCAAGCTCGGCCGCTGCTGCCGGCGGTCGATCGAGAATTTGATAGTGTCGCCGAGTTGATCGAACGACTGCCCCAGCATTTGGGGTGAACTTACCGGCCCCTTCGCGGGCTAGCCTTGCTCCTACCGGTGCCGTGCTTTTGTGGGAGCCAGGGTGCGCGTTCGGCGGCGAAGAGGCCCTCAAGTCTTGCATACCTGAAGCAGCAACCCCCCACCTGCAAGCTCGCCCCATCAGCCTTTTTACTTCCACCCCGCCATCTGGCTAATATGGCGCCCATTCCCTGATCAAGGACGCTCACAATGCACCTCACTTGGCGCCTGATGACCCGGCTCACCTGCCTTGCCCTGTTGTTCACCTGCGCACTGGCCAGCGCCAAGGATTACCCGGTCGGCGACATCACCGTGCAGTCCCCCTGGTCCCAGGCGCTGCCGCCCAGCGCCCCCACCGTGGCAGCGTATTTCGTGATCAGCAACCACGGCACATTCCCCGATCGGTTGGTCAGTGTCGACACGCCAATTGCCGGATCGGCCCAGTTGCATCAGCACCTGCACCAGGACGGGATGATGAAGATGCAGCAACTCGATTCGCTGCAGATCAACCCTGAAGAGGACGCAGTGTTCGCCCCCATGAGTTATCACGTCATGCTGCTGGATCTGCGCGATGATGCGCCTCGCGCTGAAGGTGAGCATTTTCCGCTGACCCTGCACTTCGAAAAAGCCGGCGATGTGACGGTCGACGTACCGATCAGCCGGGCTGCGCCTTAGCCATCCACTCGTCCGTACAGGCCTCTTCGCCGTCGAACGCGCACCCTCGCTCCCACAGGTGCACACCTGTGCTCGCGACGAGGCTTTCAAATCCAGCAAACAGGCCAAAGGAAGAAACGCTCAAGACCTGACCGATCGGTCAACGACTGCGCACCAGATTAGCCCCGCCCCACGCACCCCTCGCTAAAACACGCACCAATACAGCGCAAGACGCCCATCATCCTCTGCCCTGCCAGCCTTATACCAGCGCGCCGCAACCGGTTAGGCACAGCCTTTGCTAGCACTCTGTGCAGCTTTCACCGAATCGCCATCTGCCCCACTAAAAAAACGCACGTACATGGAGATTGCACAATGAAGCGTCGCAGCTTGATCAAGGCTTTTACGTTGACGGCATCCATCGCCGCCATGGGGTTGACCTGGACAGCCCAGGCCGCCGAGACCATCAAGGTCGGCATCCTGCACTCGCTGTCGGGCACCATGGCCATTTCCGAGACATCCCTCAAGGACATGGCGCTGATGACCATCGCCGAGATCAACGCCAAAGGCGGCGTGAACGGCAAGATGCTCGAACCGGTGATCGTCGACCCGGCCTCCAACTGGCCGCTGTTCGCTGAGAAAGCCCGCCAGTTGCTGACCCAGGACAAGGTCGCGGTGGTGTTCGGCTGCTGGACATCGGTATCGCGCAAATCGGTACTGCCCGTTTTCGAAGAACTCAACGGCCTGCTGTTCTACCCCGTGCAATACGAAGGCGAAGAGATGTCGCCAAACGTGTTCTACACCGGCGCTGCGCCCAACCAGCAGGCGATTCCTGCGGTGGAATACCTGATGAGCGAAGACGGCGGCGCGGCCAAGCGCTTCTTCCTGCTGGGCACCGACTACGTCTACCCGCGCACCACCAACAAGATTCTGCGCTCGTTCCTGCACTCCAAAGGCGTGAAGGACAGCGACATCGAAGAGGTCTACACCCCGTTCGGCCACGCCGACTACCAGACCATCGTTTCGAACATCAAGAAATTCTCCGCCGGCGGCAAGACCGCTGTGATCTCCACGGTCAACGGTGACTCCAACGTGCCGTTCTACAAGGAACTGGCCAACCAGGGCCTGAAAGCCACCGACGTACCGGTCGTGGCCTTCTCGGTGGGCGAAGAAGAACTGCGCGGCATCGACACCAAGCCACTGGTCGGCAACCTGGCGGCCTGGAACTACTTCCAGTCGGTCGAGAACCCGGTCAACAAGAAATTCGTCGCCGACTGGAAAGCCTACGCCAAGGCGCACAACCTGCCGGGCGCCGACAAGGCCGTGACCAATGACCCGATGGAAGCCACCTACGTGGGTATCCATATGTGGGCCCAGGCCGCCGAGAAAGCCAAATCGTTCGAGGTCGACAAGGTCCGTGACGCCATGGCCGGGCAGACTTTCGCCGCGCCATCGGGCTACACCTTGACCATGGACAAGACCAACCACCACCTGCACAAGCCGGTGATGATCGGCGAGATCCAGGATGACGGTCAGTTCAACGTGGTGTGGCAGACCAAGGAGCCGATCCGCGCCCAGCCGTGGAGCCCGTACATCCCTGGCAACGACAAGAAGCCGGATCATCCAGTGAAGAGCAACTAAGCACGACCGCTCTCCACAAACACTGCCAACCCTGTGGGAGCGGGCTCTGCCCGCAAAGACGTCAGCAAGATCACCGCAAGACTTGCTGATTCAAGGCGCTGCCACTGGCGCCTTCGCGGGCAACGCCCGCTCCCAAGAGGGCCGTGCGCAGTGCTTCAGGATCGTTGGACCGCATCGCTGCACAGGACACCGATATGCCCACCACCCTCCGTCGCCTCATCGTCGCACTGGCTTTGCTGCTGCCCCTCACCGCACAGGCCAACGACGCCAGTGACTTCGTCGCTGCCGACTCTTCCGGCCAGGCCAGGCTGCTGGAAACCTGGGCCGCCCAGCCGGTACCCGAGCGCACCGAGTTGCTCCTGGCCTTGCAGGCAGGGAGCGTGGCAGCCGATGCCGACAAACACCCCTTCGTTGACAGCAACGACACCTATTCCCCCCTCGATGGCAGCGCCGCCGCCGTCGAGCCCGTGCGCAAACTGCGCCTGAACAATCGCCTGCGCGGCCTGGTAGAAAACGCCGTGGCCGCCCACCAACTGTTCGCCACCGACGCCACCCTGCGCCTGGCCGCTGCCCAACAGTTGCAGAAGAGTGCGCAACCGGCGCAGTTGACCATCCTCGACCACCAGTTCGCCGGCGAAAAAGACAACAAGGTCAAAACCGCCCTGGGCCTGGCCCTCGCCAACCTGCAACTGGTCGACCCCAATCCCGCCGTGCGTCTGGCCGCCGTGCGCCTGCTGGGCGACACCGGTGATCCCCTGGCCAAGACTCGCCTCGAAGACATCCTCGCCCCCGGCGTCGAAGCCGATGCGGGCGTGCGCACCGCCGCCGAAACCAGCCTGACCCAGGTCAAACGTCAATTGATGATCGGCGACCTACTCGGCCAGGCGTTCAGTGGTATCTCCCTGGGCTCGATCCTGCTGCTGGCCGCCCTCGGCCTGGCGATCACCTTCGGCCTGCTGGGCGTCATCAACATGGCCCACGGCGAAATGCTCATGCTCGGCGCCTACTCCACCTATGTGGTGCAGATCCTGTTCCAGCGCTTCGCTCCGGGCGCCATCGAGTTCTACCCGCTGATCGCCCTGCCGGTGGCGTTCTTCGTCACCGCAGCCATCGGCATGGCCCTGGAGCGCACGGTCATCCGCCACCTCTACGGGCGGCCGCTGGAAACCCTGTTGGCCACCTGGGGCATCAGCCTGATGCTGATCCAGGCCGTGCGCCTGGCCTTCGGCGCGCAAAACGTCGAAGTCGCCAACCCCGAATGGCTGTCCGGCGGCATCAAGGTGCTGCCCAACCTGGTGCTGCCGTACAACCGCATCGTCATCATCGCCTTCGCCCTGGCGGTGGTGGTGCTGACCTGGCTGCTGCTGAACAAGACCCGCCTGGGCCTCAACGTGCGCGCCGTCACCCAGAACCGCAACATGGCCGCCTGCTGCGGCGTGCCCACCGGGCGCGTCGACATGCTCGCCTTCGGCCTCGGCTCGGGCATCGCCGGGCTGGGCGGCGTGGCCCTGAGCCAGATCGGCAACGTCGGCCCGGACCTCGGTCAGAGCTACATCATCGACTCCTTCCTGGTGGTGGTCCTCGGCGGAGTCGGGCAACTGGCCGGTAGCGTCTCGGCGGCCTTCGGCCTGGGCATCGCCAATAAGATCCTCGAACCGCAGATCGGCGCCGTGCTGGGCAAGATTCTCATCCTGGCGCTGATCATTCTGTTTATCCAGAAGCGTCCGCAAGGCCTCTTCGCGCTCAAAGGACGGGTGATCGACTGATGAACCAGCCACTGATGCTCACCGCCGCGCAAAAAGCCGGCCCCAAGGTCACCCTCGTCATTGGTGCGGTGATCCTGCTGGTGCTGCTGGCGTTGCCGCTGTTGTCGCTGCTGCCGGCCAGCAACGGCCTGCAGGTGTCGGCCTATACCCTCACGCTGGTCGGCAAAATCCTGTGCTACGCCATCGTCGCCCTGGCACTGGATCTGGTCTGGGGTTACGCGGGGCTGTTGTCCTTGGGCCACGGGCTATTCTTCGCCCTCGGCGGCTACGCCATGGGCATGTACCTGATGCGCCAGGCGGCCGGCGATGGCCTGCCGGCGTTCATGACGTTTTTGTCGTGGAGCGAACTGCCTTGGTACTGGGTCGGTACCGAGCACTTCCTCTGGGCCCTGTGCCTAGTGGTGCTGGCGCCGGGTTTGCTGGCCCTGGTGTTTGGTTTCTTCGCCTTCCGCTCGCGGATCAAGGGCGTGTATTTCTCGATCATGACCCAGGCGTTGACCTTTGCCGGCATGCTGCTGTTCTTCCGCAACGAGACGGGTTTTGGTGGTAACAACGGTTTTACCAACTTTCGCACCATCCTCGGTTTCGAGATCACCTCCCAGGGCACTCGCGCGGTGTTGTTCCTGCTCACCGTGGCGCTGTTGGTGGTGAGCCTGTGGCTGGGTTTTCGCTTGGCACGGAGCAAGTTCGGCCGCGTGCTGACCGCCTTGCGTGACGCCGAGAACCGCCTGATGTTCTGCGGTTACGATCCGCGCGGCTTCAAGCTGTTCGTGTGGGTGTTGAGCGCCGTGCTGTGCGGCCTGGCCGGGGCGCTGTATGTGCCACAGGTGGGCATCATCAACCCCAGCGAAATGTCGCCGACCAACTCCATCGAGGCCGCCGTATGGGTGGCGCTGGGAGGCCGCGGCACGCTGATCGGGCCGCTGCTGGGCGCTGGCGTGGTCAACGGCATGAAGAGCTGGTTCACCGTGGCCTTTCCCGAGTACTGGCTGTTCTTTCTGGGCGCGCTGTTCATCATCGTCACCCTGTATCTGCCTAAAGGCGTGATCGGCCTGCTGAAGAAAAGGAGCGAACAATGAGAACGCCACCTACCACGCAGTTCATGCTCGAACCGGCCATTGATCCGAACTCCGATGAAGGCACCAGCCGTGATGCCATCGGCCTGGGGTCCAGCGCCGGCAAGGGCCTGGATACCCGCCACGGGACCATCCTTACCCTGGAAGACATCAGCGTCAGCTTCGATGGCTTCAAGGCGCTGAACAACCTCAACCTGTATATAGGCGTCGGCGAACTGCGCTGCATCATCGGCCCCAACGGCGCCGGCAAGACCACGCTGATGGATGTGATCACCGGCAAGACTCGCCCCTCCCATGGCAAGGCCTGGTTCGGTGAAACCATGGACCTGACCACCATGAGCGAAGTGCAGATCGCCCAGGCCGGTATCGGCCGCAAGTTCCAGAAACCGACCGTATTCGAGGCGCTCACCGTGTTCGAGAACCTCGAACTGGCGCAGAAGACCAACAAGTCGGTGTGGGCCAGCCTGCGGGCGCGCCTGACTGGCGAGCAACGCGACCGCATCGATCAGGTACTGGAGACCATCCGCCTGAGCGCCTCGGTGGAGCGCCCGGCGGGGTTGCTGTCCCACGGCCAGAAGCAGTTTCTGGAGATCGGCATGCTGCTGGTCCAGGACCCGCAACTGCTGCTGCTCGACGAGCCGGTGGCGGGCATGACCGATGCGGAAACCGAATTCACCGCCGAACTGTTCAAGACCCTCGCCGGGCAGCATTCGCTGATGGTGGTGGAGCACGACATGGGCTTCGTCGGCTCGATCGCCGACCACGTCACCGTGCTGCACCAAGGCAGCGTGCTGGCCGAGGGTTCGCTGGAAGACGTGCAGGCGGACGAGCGGGTCATCGAGGTTTATCTGGGGCGGTGATCCCCATGCTATGGGGCATGGCAAATGGCCCCTTCGCGGGCAAGCCTCGCTCCCACAGGTGTACATCTCAGGTGCGGCGGACCCTGTGGGAGCGAAGCTTGCTCGCGAAGAGGCCGGACCAGCCGGATAAATTCAGGAGAGTCACCACCATGCTCCCACAGGTGTACGTCTCAGGTGCGGCGGACCCTGTGGGAGCGAAGCTTGCTCGCGAAGAGGCCGGACCAGCCGGACAAAAACTCAGGAGAGTCACCACCATGCTCCCACAGGTGTACATCTCAGGTGCGGCGGACTCTGTGGGAGCGAAGCTTGCTCGCGAAGAGGCCGGACCAGCCAGACAAAAATTCAGGAGAGTCACCACCATGCTCCCACAGGTGTACGTCTCAGATGCCGCGGACTCTGTGGGAGCGAAGCTTGCTCGCGAAGAGGCCGGACCAGCCGGACAAAAATTCAGGAGAGTCACCACCATGCTCCCACAGGTGTACGCCTCAGGTGCGGCGGACTCTGTGGGAGCGAAGCTTGCTCGCGAAGAGGCCGGACCAGCCGGACAAAAATTCAGGAGAGTCACCACCATGCTGCAAGTCGACACCCTGCACCAATACTACGGCGGTAGCCACATCCTGCGCGGCCTGAGCTTCGAGGTGAAAGTCGGCGAAGTCACCTGCCTGCTGGGCCGTAACGGCGTGGGCAAGACCACCCTGCTCAAATGCCTGATGGGGCTGATCCCGGCCAAGGACGGCAGCGTCAACTGGGAAGGCAAGGCCATCACCGGTTTCAAACCGCACCAGCGTGTGCACGCCGGCATCGCCTATGTGCCTCAGGGCCGGGAGATTTTCGGCCGTTTGACCGTCGAGGAAAACCTGCTGATGGGTCTGTCGCGCTTCCCCGGCAGCGAAGCCAAGGAAGTCCCGGCCTTTATCTACGAGCTCTTCCCCGTACTGCTGCAGATGAAGCACCGCCGCGGTGGCGATCTGTCCGGTGGCCAGCAGCAACAGCTGGCTATCGGCAGGGCCCTGGCCAGCCGCCCGCGCTTGCTGATCCTGGACGAACCCACCGAAGGTATCCAACCGTCGGTGATCAAAGAGATCGGCGCGGTGATCAAGAAGCTTGCGGCCAAGGGTGACATGGCTATTCTGCTGGTCGAGCAGTTCTATGACTTCGCCGCCGAACTGGCCGACCAGTACCTGGTGATGTCCCGTGGCGAAATCGTCCAGCAGGGCCGCGGCGAAAACATGGAGGCCGAGGGTGTACGCGGCCTGGTAACCATCTAATCTGCCTGACGAGCGTCCCTTGACCAGAGCCCTGTACGAAAGCCCATGAATTTACCCGTTTCCTCTGTCCTCTATACCCCCAGCTGGCACGCTGAACTCGAGCTGGGCTATGCCCGTTTCGACGCCAGCACCCGGCCGGTATTGCGCCGCCACAAGGGCCCGCTGCGGGTGCAGAAGCACCTGTACGCAGAAGGCCCCGAGGTGTGCCAGCACATCATCGTGCACCCGCCGGGGGGCATTGCCGGTGGCGATCGCCTCGACATCACCGCCAGCGTCGGCACCAACGCCTGGGCGCAGTTGACCAGCCCCGGCGCGGCCAAATGGTATCGCGCCGCCGGGCCGGCCTATCAACAGCTGAAATTGCACGTCGCCGCCGGCGCGACCCTGGAATGGATGCCTCAGGAGACGATCGTCTACAGCGCCGCCCAGGCCGAGTTGCAGACCGTGATCGAGCTCGAAGGCGATGCCCGCCTGCTGTACTGGGACGTGGTCGCGCTGGGTCGACCGGCAGCCGGCGAGCGTTTCGATCGTGGCCACTTTCAATCGCGCCTGGACATTCGTCGCGACGGCCGCGCCCTGTGGCACGAACGCCAACGCGTCAGCGGCGATGACGGCTTGCTCGATTCGCCCATCGGCCTGGACGGTCAGCCGGTGTTTGCCACACTGTTGATCACCGGCACGCTCGACCCCGAACTGTTGCAACGTTGCCGCGAGCTGCCCAGCAAGGTGCGCGGCGACCTGACCCAGCTGCCGGACCTGCTGGTGGCGCGCTGCCTGGCCAGCGAGGCCCTGCATGCCCGCGACTGGTTGATCGCGCTATGGACCCTGCTGCGTCCCGCCCTGCTCGGCCGCGAAGCGCTGGCCCCCCGAATATGGAGCACCTGATGGCGACTTATCGCGGTATGACGCCTTCGCAGGCAAGCCTTGCTCCCACAGGATTGCACCATCTGTGGGAGCACGGCTTGCCCGCCAAGGGGCCATCGGCAACACCCCACATTCCAACACTTTCAACAACGGATACCCCATGGACCTGACCCCCCGCGAAAAAGACAAGATGCTCATCTTCACCGCCGGCCTCGTCGCCGAGCGGCGGCTGGCGCGCGGCCTCAAGCTCAACTATCCGGAGGCCATGGCGTTCATCTCCGCAGCCCTGCTGGAAGGTGCCCGCGATGGCCAGACGGTCGCCGAGCTCATGCACTACGGCACCACGCTGCTGAGCCGCGAACAAGTGATGGAAGGCATCCCGGAGATGATCCCCGAGATCCAGGTCGAAGCCACCTTCCCGGATGGCACCAAGCTCGTCACCGTGCACCAACCCATTGCCTGAGGCCCTCGCATGTCCTTGCTCATACGCGACGCGGTGCACGCCGACCTGCCGGCCATTCGCGACATCTACAACGACGCGGTGCTCAACACCACGGCGATCTGGAACGAACAACCGGTCGACCTCGGCAACCGCCAGGCCTGGTTCAGCGCGCGCCAGGCCCAGGGCTACCCGATCCTGGTGGCGATCGACGCCCAAAACAGCCCGGTCGGCTACGCTTCATTCGGTGACTGGCGGCCTTTCGAGGGTTTTCGCCACACCGTCGAGCACTCGGTGTATATCCGCGACGACCAGCGCGGCCAGGGTATCGGCCCGCAGTTGATGAACACGCTGATCGAGCGCGCCAGGGCCTGCGACAAACACGTGATGGTCGCCGCCATCGAAAGCGGCAATGCGGCGTCCGTTCGTTTGCACCAACGCCTGGGTTTCACGATCAACGGGCAGATGCCCCAGGTCGGCACCAAGTTCGGGCGCTGGCTCGACCTGACCTTCATGCAGTTGATCCTCAACCCCGGTGCTCAACCTTCTGCGAGTCCCTCGGAGTAAGTCCATGAATGCTGCCCAGTTGCGTCGCGTTACCGTTGAAGGCTTTGCTCACTATCAGCAGGGCCTGTACGAATTGCTCGAAGACGCGGTGCGACAGGGCGCGTCGATAGGCTTTCTGAAGGATTTCGACCGGGCCCAGGGGGTCGCTTACCTGAGCGAGCTCAAGGGCCAGCTCGAAAGCGCCGAGCGCCTGCTGTGGGTGGTGGTGCACAACGAACGAGTGCTGGCCAGCGTACAACTGGCGCCCTGCAATAAAGCCAACGGCCGCCACCGCGCCGAGGTGCAAAAACTGCTGGTGCACATGGACTTTCAGCGTCACGGCCTGGCGACTCAGTTGATGAACGGCGCCGAGCTCGTCGCCCGCCAGAAAGGCCTGAGCCTGTTGTTCCTCGACACCGAAGCCCGCTCCCCCGCAGAAGCCTTCTACAAGGCAGCCGGATACACCCGCGTCGGCGAAATCCCCGACTATGCGGGGCGCCCGGACGGCACCCTGATCAATACCGCCCTCTATTACAAACTTCTTCAAGGATTGCCCGCATGATTCCTGGCGAATACCAGATCCAGCCCGGCGACATCGAACTCAACGTCGGCCGCCGTACCCTCAGCCTGAGTGTGGCCAACAGCGGCGACCGCCCGATCCAGGTCGGCTCGCACTATCATTTTTTCGAAACCAACGATGCGCTGACATTCGACCGCGCCGCGACCCGGGGCATGCGCCTGAACATCCCCGCCGGCACCGCCGTGCGCTTCGAGCCGGGCCAGAGCCGCGAAGTGGAGCTGGTCGATCTCGCCGGCCTGCGCAAGGTCTACGGCTTTGCCGGACGGATCATGGGCAGCCTTTAGGAGCAGCTGCGAGCTGCAAGAAACAGCGCGGTGCTCACACATTTTGCTTTTACTTGAAGCTTGCAGCTAAAAGCTTGCAGCTGCTTCAAAGCTGAGGAACGAAGATTTGAAGATTTCCAGACAAGCCTACGCCGACATGTTCGGCCCCACCGTTGGCGACAAGGTGCGCCTGGCCGACACCGACCTGTGGATCGAGGTCGAAAAGGACTTTACCCATTACGGCGAAGAAGTGAAATTCGGCGGCGGCAAGGTGATCCGCGACGGCATGGGCCAAGGCCAGCTGCTGGCCGCCGAAGTGGTCGACACGCTGATCACCAACGCCCTGATCATCGACCATTGGGGCGTGGTCAAGGCTGACGTCGGCCTCAAGGACGGGCGCATCGCCGCCATCGGCAAGGCCGGCAACCCGGACATTCAGCCGGATGTCACCATCGCCATCGGCGCCAGCACCGAAGTCATCGCCGGTGAAGGCATGATCCTCACCGCCGGCGGTATCGACACCCACATCCACTTCATCTGCCCGCAGCAGATCGAAGAAGCGCTGATGAGCGGCGTCACCACCATGATCGGCGGCGGTACCGGGCCGGCCACCGGCACCAACGCCACCACCTGTACCTCGGGCCCTTGGCACCTGGCGCGCATGCTGCAGGCCGCCGACGCCTTCCCGATGAACATCGGCCTGACCGGCAAGGGCAACGCCAGCTTGCCCGAACCGCTGATCGAGCAGGTCAAGGCCGGTGCCATCGGCCTCAAGCTGCACGAAGACTGGGGCACCACTCCAGCCGCCATCGACAACTGCCTGACGGTGGCCGACCAGTACGACGTGCAGGTGGCCATTCACACCGACACCCTCAACGAATCGGGCTTCGTCGAAACCACTCTGGGCGCCTTCAAGGGCCGTACCATCCATACCTATCACACCGAAGGCGCCGGCGGCGGCCATGCCCCGGACATCATCAAGGCGTGCGGCCTGCCCAACGTGCTGCCGAGCTCCACCAACCCGACCCGGCCGTTTACCCGCAACACCATCGACGAACACCTGGACATGCTGATGGTCTGCCATCACCTCGACCCCAGCATCGCCGAAGACGTCGCTTTTGCCGAAAGCCGCATCCGCCGCGAAACCATCGCCGCCGAAGACATCCTCCACGACCTCGGCGCGTTCTCCATGATCAGCTCCGACAGCCAGGCCATGGGCCGCGTGGGCGAAGTGATCACGCGCACCTGGCAAACCGCCGACAAGATGAAAAAACAGCGCGGCCCGCTGGCCGAAGACGTGGCCGGCAACGACAACTTCCGCATCAAGCGCTACATCGCCAAGTACACCATCAACCCGGCCATCACCCATGGCATCAGCCACGAAGTGGGTTCGATCGAGATCGGCAAATGGGCCGACCTGGTGCTGTGGCGCCCGGCGTTCTTCGGCGTCAAGCCTACGCTTATCCTCAAGGGTGGAGCGATCGCCGCCAGCCTGATGGGTGATGCCAACGCCTCGATCCCGACCCCGCAACCCGTGCACTACCGGCCGATGTTCGCCAGCTATGGCGGCTCGCGCCATGCCACCAGCCTGACCTTCATCAGCCAGGCAGCACTGGAGGCCGGCTTGCCGGAACAGCTGGGGTTGAAGAAACAGATCGCCGTCGTGAAGGGTTGCCGCACGGTGCAGAAGACCGACCTGATCCACAACGGCTACCTGCCGCAGATCGATGTCGATCCGCAGACCTATCAGGTCAAGGCCGATGGCGTGCTGCTGTGGTGTGAACCGGCGGATGTACTGCCGCTGGCACAGCGGTACTTTTTGTTTTAGCGCGCTCACGGGCGTTATGCAGGCAACGCGCCTGCAGGCGCCTGCAGGTATATACCGCATCAGCCTCCACATCGCCCCCTAACCTCGCTGACTCCTGACATTACAACCAAGGAAACAGCCATGTCGGACACCCAAGCAACCGAGAACGCGATCGCTCTGTCGCCTGAAACACCTGAGCAAACCCTCGCCGCACTGACCCTGGCTGCCACTGATTTCTATACCGCCTTCCCGGATGTCAACCAGTGCGCTCGTCAGGAAGCAGCCCGAATCCTCAAGGTCCATACTGGCCGTGATCTGGATCCGGATACTGTGTACTGGCACCGGTTTTCCAATGCCATCAGCAACCCACAGACCTTCACCGGCTGGGAGCACTATGGTGTGCCCGACCAATCCCGAACCATGACCGAATTGACCCAGCGCCGCTTCGACGTCAACGATCAAATCAACGCCATCGATCTGGACAGCATGAGCGGTTTCTACACCGCAGACAGCACGGCTGGTCACTTCGACCAGCGCAACGAACTGGCTTTGTCGCCACTGACCATCATGAATGACTTGTGGGAGGGCAATTTTGCGCAGGCCTATCAGACGCAACTGGAAGCGTTCTGGACCGCTCAGGGCGACAGCGGGCGATTGGTGGCTAAAGCCCTTTGCGTGAGCTATGCCTTCGAGGCAATGCGCCGTCGATTGCTCAGTCGCCGCGCCTTCAAACAATTCATCTTCAGCGTGGCGGGCCCGTTGAAGCTCCCTCCGACCATTGCACAATTGAAACGCGCCGTCACCAGCAGAGAGCTGGCCGAAGTCTCCGATCTGACCCTGGGCGGAATAGCTGCCACGGGCATCATACGGGTGAAAAATGCTCAAGGGCATCAAACCCTCTACCTGCCCCCTGACTGGTTCCACACCTTCCACTCCGAACGCGAAGTCTATGAATGGTTCTGCGTTCAGGCGGCCGACCCGGCGCGGCGTGAGCATCTGCTCTCGCATTTCACGGCGCACCATCAAACCGATTCTTCGACCCTCGAAACCCTGAACTCCACGCTCGACACCATGCAGCGCACGCCTTGGGTCGCCGGGCAGACCATGCTCAATGGTGCCAGCCAGCCGATTACCAAGGACGTGTTCAGCTATCTGATTGACAACCTGCGCGCTCGCCTGGAAACCGAAGCGCAGACGATGCTCACCAGTAACTGGCAGCTGCGCAAGGACATCTTCCTGGTCGACCTCAGCGCCTTCGTCCGTGTTACCGCCGGAATCGCACCGGGTGATTCATTGGTCGCGGCATCCGTCGTCGGCGCCTCGGCCATCAGCCTGGGAGCCCACCTGGCCGTCGTCCTGCACGGCAAAACCCACGAGCAGCGAAGCAAGGCCGCGGTAGCCGCAGCACTCGACGCGCTGTCATTGCTGTTCAGCCTGCCCATGCTCAAGGGCAGCGGCAAGCATATCCTCAACGAGTTCGCCGACCTGGCCGAAGAAGCACCTGCCGTCGTCGAGACCCAATCGCCCATGCCCTACGCGGTCGATATCGACCTCTCCGTCCTGCCCACCGAAATCAATGGCGCCGGCGGTCTGTTCTACGTGAGCGGCGACAAGCGCTATATCCAGCTCGCGCAAAAAGTCTATGAGGTGGAGTTCATTGAGGTCCTGGACCGCTGGGTCGTGATCAACCCGCTGACGCCCGACAACCTGACCGGCGCCTGGCCCGTCGAGGCCAACTGGCGCGGCGTGTGGGAACCCTATGTTGAAGAAGTCATCGACCCGCTTGCGGTCGGCGCCGACGAAGAGTCAGCCTCTGGCGCAATCACGCCGCAAATGGTCGAAGCGCATCGACTCGATATACAGCTGCGACCCTACGAAGTTTCGATGAAATACGTAGAGCTGATCGAACCCCTGATCGGCCGAGACAGTGCGCGACTGATGAGCTCAACGCTGGACGATACGTTCGCCATGGCAAGAAATGAACTGCTGGTCGCGCGTAACGAGTTGGCCGCACACGCGCGGCTCTTCTTCAACCTTCCCAAGGAGCCGCGCAGCGTCCTGGTACCTCGATTCAACGAACTGACAACCCCCGATACGCTTTTCGAAGCGGTCTACGATCAGAGCCAAGGCCTGGTCATCGGTGAAGCGAAGGATGCAATTGGCAGCAAGAAGCTGTTGATCAAGTACATGGGCGACCTGAAATCGCAGGGCGTACAGACTTTGTACACCGACCTGCTGATCAAGGAACTGCATCAAGGCTGGCTGGACCATTACCTGGAGACCGGCCTTATGCCCAGCGGACTGTACAACTACCTGACCCGCCTGACCCGGCAGTCGATCCTGGCGAAGTACACCCCCTTGGAGCTCATCAAGATGGCGCGCCTGCAAGGGATCAAAGTCAAGGCACTCGATTGTGCCGCTGCCCACCAGGTGCATGGTTTGAGCCAGACTGAAGCGGGAATCGGTCAGAAAATGCGCAACTATTACGCCATTCAGCGTATACGCGCCCACCAGGCAGCGCGCCCGGCCAGCGGCTGGATTGCGTTGGTCGACCACACCAAGGTCAGCACCTACGAGGACGTACCGGGTTTGGCGGACCTGTCAGACACGGTGGGGGTGAGGGTCAAGGATGTATCACGCAATACGCCGTTCACTATCAGCGAAGACCCTGGCCAGCGGTTGGCAGGGTCCCAAGGTAACCTCAGAACCGATTTGCAGATCGAGATGGGGACCTTGCCCGAGGGCTCGGTGATGTCGAGCGCCAGCGTCTGACCCAAGGCCGCGGCCGCCCTCACTTGCAGTGAATGGGCGGACGCTGCTGTCGATCAGCGGCTCCAGTTGGCCCGTGGATCGAACTCGGCGTTGTTCGCCAACGATTCCCACAGCGCCTGCGCTTCGGCGTCGTTATGGGTGGGCATCACCACTTTGATCTGCGCGAACAGGTCGCCGCGCTGACCCTGCTTGTTCAGCAGACCGTTACCCTTGACCCGCAGGCGCTGGCCGTTCTGACTGTCCGGGCGGATGGTCAGGTTGATGCGCCCGGTCAGGGTCGGCACTGCCACCTTGGTGCCCAGTGCTACTTCCCAGGGCGCCAACGGCACCTGGAGGATCAGATGGTCGCCATCCACCTCGAAAAACGGATGTTTTTCAAAGTTGATAGTCAGGTACAGGTCACCCGTGGCACCGCCGCCGATGCCCGGCGCGCCTTGGCCTTTGAGGCGAATGCGCTCGCCGTCCGCGACCCCGGCGGGGATCTTCACGTTGAGGGTTTTCAGCGAATCCGCCACGCGCTGCCCAGCCCCATTGTGCTGCGGCACCTTGAAGCTGATCTTCTTCGATTCGGTCGCCAGAGTTTCCTCCAGCGACACCGGTAGCTCCATCTGCACATCCTGGCCATCGCGGCCACGGCTACGCCCTTGAGCGCTGCCGAACGGATTGCCGCCCGGCCGCCCGCCGCCGGAACCGCCGAAAATGGAGCTGAAGAAGTCGGAAAAATCGGCGCCTTCGTCGAAACCGCCACCGCCGCGACCCTGCCAGCCCGGCGGGCCCTGGAACGGCCGCCCGTGCTGGCCGTATTTGCGCAGCTCGTCGTACTCGGCGCGTTTTTCCGGGTTGCTCAGGGCCTCATAGGCCTCGGAAGCTTCCTTGAACTTGTCTTCAGCACCCGCCTCCTTGCTGACGTCAGGGTGATACTTGCGCGCCAGCTTGCGGTAGGCGGACTTGATCTCTTTTTCATCCGCCGTCGGCTCTACGCCGAGGATCTTGTAGTAGTCTTTGAAATCCATTGGAGGGTAACCACCTTCGTTTACCGGGGTCGCGGCGCCAGCGTTCACGGTGTGAGACGCTGAAGCGCGATGGAAGTTTATCGGCCCTGCGGGGGCGTGAATGAATACACCTGTGCGAAAAGAATCCCGCAGGCCGGATCGATAAGACTAAATTGGGGGTCGTTGATGTTCTTTCAAGGCATCCAGCGGGTAAATAACGGATATTCGGCCTTCGATTCTGTCAACGACTGGCATACACTGCGCGGCCGTTTTTTACCGGAACCCTCGACAACATGAAAAACGTATCCCCGGCCCGTGCCTGCGGCATCGACTTCGGCACCTCCAACTCCACCGTCGGCTGGCATCGCCCTGGCGAGGAGTCGCTGATCGCGCTGGAGGACGGCAAGATCACCCTGCCGTCCGTGGTTTTTTTCAACCTCGAGGAGCGCCGTCCCGCCTATGGCCGCATGGCTCTGCACGAGTACCTCGAAGGCTATGAAGGGCGCCTGATGCGCTCGCTCAAAAGCCTGCTCGGTTCCAAGCTGATCAAGCATGACACCAGCGTGCTGGGCACCGCCCTGCCGTTCAAGGACCTGCTGGGGATGTTCATCGGCGAACTCAAGAAGCGCGCCGAAACCAACGCCGGTCGCCCGTTCGACGCCGTGGTGCTAGGCCGCCCGGTGCATTTCGTCGACGATGATCCGCTCGCCGATCAGGAGGCCGAAGATACCCTGGCCGAAGTGGCGCGCAAGATCGGCTTTAGCGAGGTCTCGTTCCAGTACGAGCCGATCGCTGCGGCCTTCGACTACGAGTCGACCATCGAGCGCGAAGAGCTGGTGCTGATCGTCGACATCGGCGGGGGTACCTCGGACTTCTCGCTGGTACGCCTGAGCCCTGAACGTCGCGACCACGATGACCGCCAGGATGACATCCTCGCCACCGGCGGCGTGCATATCGGCGGTACCGACTTCGACAAGCAGCTGAGCCTGCAAGGCGTGATGCCGCTGTTCGGCTACGGCAGCCGCATGAAAAGCGGCGCGTTCATGCCCACCAGCCTGCACCTCAACCTGGCCACCTGGCACACCATCAACTCGGTGTACTCGCAAAAGTCCCAGCAGGCGCTGGGCAGCATGCGCTACGACATCCAGGACACCGACGGCATCGACCGGTTGTTCAAGCTGATCGAGCAGCGCGCCGGGCACTGGCTGGCGATGGAAGTCGAAGAAACCAAGATCCAGCTCACCGAACGCGACCAGCGCCTCGTGGCCCTTGATCGCATTCAGCCGGAGTTGAGCGTCGAACTCACCCGAGCGCTGTTCGAACAGTCGATCAACGGCTTGCTGGAGCGGGTGCGCGGCAGTGTCACCAGCTTGCTGGACAAAGCCGGCGTGCGAGTGGACCAGGTCGATACGGTGTTCTTTACCGGTGGTTCGAGCGGGATTCCGGCATTGCGCCAGAGCGTCTCGGCGATGCTGCCCAACGCGCGGCATGTGGAAGGCAACATCTTCGGCAGCATCGGCAGCGGCCTGGCGATCGAAGCGCGCAAGCGTTATGGGGATATGTAAGGTTTGGTGATGATGGCGTTCTCGCGGGCCTCTTCGCGGGAAAGCCTTGCTCCCACAGGTGTGAAGGCTGGACCTGTGTACATCTGTGGGAGCAAGGGTGCGCGTTCGGCGGCGAAGAGGCCCTTGAGGGTTACACCAATCCCTGCAATCGCAGCTCGCTCTTGAGATACGCGTAATAGATGGGCCCCGCCACCACCCCAGGTAGCCCGAACGCGGCCTCGAACACCAGCATCGCCAACAGCAGCTCCCACGCCTTGGCGCTGATCTGCCCGCCGACGATCCGCGCGTTGAGGAAATACTCGACCTTGTGGATCACGATCAGATACCCCAGCGCCGCCACCGCCACCCAGATCGACAAGGACAGGCCGACGATAGTGATCAGCGCGTTGGACATCAGGTTGCCGATCACTGGCAGCAGCCCCAGCAGGAACGTCAGCACGATCAGGGTCTTGGTCAGCGGCAACTTGATCCCGCACAACGGCAGCACCACCGCCAGGAAGATCGCGGTAAACGCGGTGTTCAACAGCGAGATCTTGATCTGCGCGAAAACGATATTGCGAAACGCCTGAACCAGCAGCGACAGGCGATCGAACAGCGCGGCGGACAACGGCTTGCGCTGGGTCGGATCGGGCAGGTTCTGCAAGGCGACGATGGCACCCAGGACCATGCCGATCAGCAGGGTCACGAAGGTGTGGGCAGCGTCCTTGCCCATCAACTGCAGATCGGTGAGATGCTTGCCCAGCCAGCCGCTGATGGCGATACGGAACTCGGCGGCACTGGCCGGCAGGTAGGCGTCGATGAACGGCGGCAACTGGCTGCGTGCGCGATCGACCACGCCCATGAATTTGTCCAACGAAGCGCCGGGGTTTTCCGCCTCGTGCAGCACGAAACTGATGATGCCGGCAAAAATCAGCGCGAGCACGCTGACCACCAGAGTGCCCAGCAATGCCACCGCCAGCCAGCGCGCGCGGCGCCCTGCGATCAGGCGTTGCAGTTGCGGGGTGAGCATATTGACCAGCTCGAACACCAGCAGTCCGGCCAGCAGGCTGGGCAACAAGCGCAACGGCAGCACCAGATACAGCCCGCCCATGACAATGACTAGACTGGCCAACAATACGTGACGCTGGGAGAACGTTGGCATACAGCCTCAAGACAAACGGCGTGAAGGGATGGGCAGTCTGCCAGCCTTCGCGCTGTAGAGCCAGTGGGTACGGTATTGCCCGGGGGTGCCCCCTCGCGGGTAAGCCTCGCATCCACAGAGTCGAGCCATACCTCTGTGGGTGCGAGGCTTGCCCGCGAAGGCGTCAGTCAGTCATGCCCAGCGTTATCGAAACGATCACTTCTTCTTCAAACACCCACTCATGAACGTCTTGCGCGCATCCCCTTTCAGTGCCTGGGTGGTCGCGTCGGCGTTGCAGGTCTTCATCTTGTCCTGCTGGGTGGCGGCCGGTGCCGGCGCGGCTTTCAGGCAACTGCTCATGAAGCTCTTGCGCTCATCGCCCTTGAGTGTCTTGGCGCTGGCATCGGCATTACAGGT
This sequence comes from Pseudomonas baltica, assembly GCF_031880315.1. Taxonomy (NCBI): domain Bacteria; kingdom Pseudomonadati; phylum Pseudomonadota; class Gammaproteobacteria; order Pseudomonadales; family Pseudomonadaceae; genus Pseudomonas; species Pseudomonas baltica. The sequence continues at coordinate 2,993,455 of NZ_CP134771.1, forward strand.
CTTCATTTTCTCCTGCTGCGCGGTCGCGGCGAACGCCTGCGAACCCATCATCAACCCCGTCAAGATCATCGCGACATACGAGCATTTCATGGAGTGGTCTCCTTTTGGCGCGGCGAATAGCGCGCCCTCAGCCTGGAGTGTAGACAAACTCGCTTACAAATCTCTTTCGCAGGCAAACCTGGCGCACCAGTCTTTAACCCGGCGCAAGATTTTTCGAACTCTGGCGCCGCGCCGTGGCCCTACATATTACATGGCCACTATCGGCCACGCGTAGGAGCGACCTTTATGTACAAGCAAGCATTGGCAGCATTTTGTGTATTGGCATCCGTGGCCGGCTGCTCGACCACCCCGGAAAACCCCGTGGACTTCGTCACCTACCGCAACGAGCCGCTGGTCAAGCAGGTAGAGACTGGCATGACCATGCAGCAAGTGATCGCCATCGGCGGGTCGCCGTCGACGGTAAAGGATGGCACCGCCACTTCGGCCGCCGGCACCTGCAACAACTATGTGCTTAACCGCGACGGCAAGCAGCAGGCCTATTACGTCAGCTTCGACGGCACCGGCCATGTCGACAGCAAAGGCTTCATGACCTGCGCCCAGCATGCGACCAACCAGAAAGCCATGTAACACGCCCTCCCGCGCTGGCGCGCCGCGTTGAAGTTGCCGTTGGATGCACTCGGTAAAACTTTCGCCGCGCCAGCCACTCACACCTTAAGCATCGACCACACCCGGCGCCTGCACCATGGCGCGTAGAGAGTGTGGCGCTCACCGTGATCCGACCGTATCCAGCCTGGAGAGAGATAATGACCATTAATCTGCAACTCACCGACAAGAACACCCTGCGTGAACGCGCGCGCGTGAATGTCGACAAAGGCGCCGTGACTGAAGGCTATAGCGGCGACCGCGAAGAAATCATCCGCTTGCTCAACGAGTCGCTGGCCACCGAGCTGGTCTGCGTGCTGCGCTACAAGCGTCACTACTTCATGGCCAACGGCCTGAAATCCAGCATCGCTGCCGACGAATTCCTCGAGCACGCGCAGCAGGAATCCGAACATGCCGACAAGCTGGCCGAGCGCATCGTGCAGCTGGGCGGCGAGCCGGAATTCAACCCTGACCTGATCAGCGGCCTGTCCCACGCGCAATATGTGGCAGGCAGCACGCTTAAAGAGATGGTTTACGAAGACTTGGTGGCCGAGCGCATCGCCGTCGACAGCTACCGCGAAATCATCCAGTACATCGGCGAGAAAGACCCGACCACTCGCCGCATCTTCGAAGACATCCTGGCTCAGGAAGAAGAGCACGCTGATGACATGGCGGATATCTACAACAGCCTGTGATGTCAGGGGCGAAAAAAACCAGGCGAGTGCCTGGTTTTTTTGTGCCTGCCCGGTCGCACCGCCCCTGTAGAACCGAGCTCTGACCGGGACTGACGCGACGCGGTGCAACTGGAGGCATGCGTCGACGCCAAGGACGCCTTCGCGGGCAGAAGCCCGCTCGCACATCGGCAATGCGCCCAGACTACTCAGTTGGACGACACCGTCTTTGGCGCCTTGCCGTCACGCATCTGCTGCAGCAGCGGCGTGCACTGATTGGGCTCGTTACCGCCACTCGGCGCTACCAAGGCCAGCAGCCCTGCCGCCGGCCCTGCCACCGCGCCCAGCGCAATCATCCCGGCGCCACGCAGCAACAGCGGCACGGCCTGCACGCCCGCTCCCGGCTTGGCGAACGGCCCGCGCACATACAGCGGCGAGCGCAGCGACAGCAAGCGGAAGCCTTTGGATTCCGGGCTGATCTTCATGTCCAGTTGCTCGCTCTTGAAGTTGGCGGTGCCATCGATATAGATGATCGCGTTCTCGGTATCGAACACGAACAGGTTGGGCTTGGCCAGGCCGTCCTTGATGCCCAGGTCGGCGGCGGCGCAGTTGATCTTCACTTCTTTGTCGCCGAAAATCTTGCCGACCACGAAATTACCGACATTGAGGCCGGCGATTTCCATCAGGTCGCGGCTGATGGTGCCGTCGTTGATCAACATCTTCAGATTGCCGTTGGCGCTGCCCAGCAATGCGGCCACCGAGTTGCCGGTACCGGCGATATCAGCGTCACCGTTTAGCTCGCCGAAACTGGTCTGCATCGGCGCGAACGAAGGCGCCAATTGCTTGAGCTTGAAGCCGCGCGCGGTGACCTTGGCGTGACCTTGCAGCGGCGTGGTGCGGCCGTTGAGATCGATCTGGGCGTCCAGCTTGCCGCCCGCCACGCCAAAGCGCAGCGGCTCGAGGCGGATCTGGCCGTTGTCGAGAATCACATGGGTATAAAGATCGGTGAACGGCAGCTTCTCGCTGTGCACGATGCGCTTGCCAGTGAACTCGACATCGGCATCCATGGCCGCCCAGCGATCGGTCTTGAATTGCTCGACCGGCAACACTTTGTCCGTCGGTTGCTTGCTGGCGCCGCCCCGAGCTTTCTGCTCGGCGTTGGAGTCGGCACCGATCAGCGGTGCGAGGTCGGCGAACAGCAGTTGATTGGAGACCAGCGCGCCGCTCAGTCTCGGCCGTGGCTGGCTGGCGACGAAGCCCAGATCACCGTGAATATCGCTATCGCCGATCTTGCCGTTGAAGCCTTCGTACTTGAACGATGCCCCGCCCGCCTCGTGCAGCTTGGCGATCAGGTGTCCGTCGGTGGAGTAAGGCGGCGAATCCGGCAGTGTCACGCCGGTCAGTGGATAAAGGTTGCCCAGGCTGCTGCCGGCCAGACGCAGGCGCAGGTCCAGGGCGCCGAGGTTGCGCGGGTCGGTCAGAGTACCAACCACGCCGATCCGGGTTTGGTCGACCTTCAGATCCATCTGCACCGGGAACGGCTGGGCGGCATCCTGCAACGCCAGCAAACCGCCGATTTTGCCCGTGGCATCCAGTGCCTGGCCTTTGTAGCGGCCTCCCACCTTGAGCCCGAACGCATAGTCCTGAGCGCTGCCGCCCTGATCGCTGACCTTCTTGGCCGCGCCGTTGCCGGCAATTTCGCTGTAGGGAATCGGCTTGCCGAGTGGATCGATCACGACGTCGATCTGCGCATTGAGCGTGGCGTCGTTATAGGTGACATGACCTTTGTCGAAACCAATGGCGCCGATGTCGATCACCCAACTGGAGGGCTCGGCATTGGGATCCTTGGGGTCGAACTGGAAGGTCCAGTTGGCGCGACCATCGGCCAGCCGCTGCAGATCCGCACTAGGTTCGGTCAGGTCGATACGCGGAATGACCACGCGCTCGGCCAGCAGCGGCAAGGGCGCCAGGCGAAACTCGATACGCTTGAGGCCGGCCATTTGCGGGTTTTTTGACCAGTCGGGGTTGCCCAAGGTGATGTCCTCGGCCACGAAGTGCGGCCACGGCACCCACGCACGCCAGCCGCCCTCTTCGGGCTCGCGCTGCCACACCACCGCCAGATTGCCATTGATGGCGAACGGTCGATGCAGGGCTGCCGAGACCTTTTCGTTGATGGTCGGCTTGAGCCGGTTCCAATCGAAGGTGGCAATGACCACCGCGATAATGACCAGCAGTACCGCGAGGGTGGCTAGCGTCCAGCTGATGATTTTTCCTGTGCGCGACATTGCGGCTTTCTCCTGATGACAGCGGCCTACTCAGGTGTGAGCGCGCTCTAGCTATATAGGCTGTGACTGATAAATGACCCATGGGTTTCGATTTTCGCAGCCGGTATCGAATGTTCCGATGTATCAACGCGCTCGATGATGAGGCGTTCGGCGTCGGAAAATCCCCGAAGCAGGGCGTTTTCAATCGGCTGGAACCCTTGATTGGCGTGCCCTGCAGCAAACAATCAATTTGGTTGATTGTTACCATTGCTGTTATGAACTTTTATATCAAATTCTCGGGAGTAGTATTGGCTCCGTAGACAACTTAACGCCCTTCCCCGGAGCAACCCATCATGAAACGCCAAATGCTGCTTACCCTGACCCTCTCGATTCTGGCTGCAAACGCTTTTGCTGCACCGGTCACTCATCAAGACCTGTCGAGCCAGATGAAAACCAGCGCTGCCTCGATTTCGCACACTTACACCATTGCGCAGGACGGTGCTGATCGTTCGCTGAACACCGTTGCTCAAGACGGCGCTGATCGCCAGCTGAACTCGGTCGCTCAAGACGGTGCTGATCGTCAGCTGAACTCGGTCGCTCAAGACGGCGCTGATCGCCAGCTGAACTCGGTCGCTCAAGACGGTGCTGATCGTCAGCTGAACTCGGTCGCTCAAGACGGTGCTGATCGCCAGCTGAACTCGGTCGCTCAAGACGGTGCTGATCGCCAGCTGAACTCGGTCGCTCAAGACGGTGCTGATCGCCAGCTGAACTCGGTCGCTCAAGACGGTGCTGATCGCCAGCTGAACTCGGTCGCTCAAGACGGTGCCGAGCGTAACCTGACTCAAGTGAGCTAAGTTTGACTGCCCCGAAAAAAGCCCGGCAAACCCACCGGGCTTTTGTTTTGTCCGCAAAACGTCGCTAACTGAACACCATCCCGCGCCATTCCCGCATCTCAGGTTCGCCCCCCTTCCAGTGATTTGCTAAAGTGCAAGGCTGCCCTCCCAGAAAGCCAGCCAGCCCATGCTCCCGCGCGCCGAACAGAAATTGCAGACCCGACAGGCCCTTCTGGAAGCCGCACGGCAACTGATGGCGTCCGGCCGAGGTTTCGGCAGCATCAGCCTGCGCGAAGTGAGCAAGGCGGCGGGTATCGTCCCCACTGGCTTCTATCGGCATTTCGAAGACATGGACCACCTCGGCCTCGCCCTGGTCAGCGAAGTGGGCGAAACCTTTCGCGCCACCATCCGCCTGGTGCGGCATAACGAACTGATCCTTGGCGGCATTACCGACGCCTCGGTGCGCATCTTTCTTGATGCCGTGGCTGCCAACCGCCCGCAATTCCTGTTTCTCGCCCGTGAGCAATACGGTGGCTCGCTCCCCGTGCGTCAGGCCCTGACGACCCTGCGCAACGGCATCAGCTCGGACCTCGCCGCGGACCTCGGACAGATGCCACGCTGGCAGCATCTGGATGCCGCCTCGTTGTCGGTAATGGCCGACTTGGTGGTCAAATCGGTATTCGCCACCCTGCCCGAGCTGATCGATCCGCCGCCGCACCCATTGCCCGCGTATCTGTCACCTGAAGCCAAGATCATCCAGCAGCTACGCTTCATCTTCGTCGGCGCCCGCCACTGGCAGGGGTTAGGCAGCTGAATGGGCCGTAACGCACCAAAAACGAACACAACTATGGCCCAGGCCCCAAATCGGAACACCTGAGCGCCCTTAATTCACGCGCATGGCGCGGCTTTTCTAGCATTTTCGAGCTAGCCTTCGATTGGCAAGACACTTGCTCTGTCATAGCCACCGCAATTAGCTGGAAGCCTTTGAATGTTGGTTATCCACCGCAGAATCGAAAAAAAACCTGACTGGTCGGCTGAAATTCACCTGAATTTCGAGGCCCGCAGCAAAAGTCGCCTGCGCTGTTTTAGTGCCGACGGCGAGGATGTCGGGTTGTTCCTCGAACGCGGCCAACCACCGCTCTACGACGGCGAATGCCTGGAGGCAGAAGACGGCCGCGTGGTCCGAGTGGTGGCCCGCCCCGAGCAATTGCTGCACGTGACCTGCGCCAACGCCTTCGAACTGACCCGCGCCGCCTACCATCTGGGCAATCGCCACGTTGCCCTGCAGGTAGGCGACGGCTGGCTGCGCCTGCTCGACGATTACGTACTCAAGGCCATGCTCGAACAGCTCGGCGCCACCACCATCGCCCTGGAGGCACCGTTCCAACCGGAGCACGGTGCCTACGGCGGCGGCCATCATCACTCACGTCATGGCGATGAAGACTTCAACTACGCGCCCAAGCTGCATCAGTTCGGCGTGCGTAAATGAATCCGGCCTGGGCCCTGCTGCGGCTGGCCAGTCCGCAATTGCCGATTGGCGGCTACAGCTATTCCCAAGGGCTGGAAATGGCCGTCGACGATGGCCGGGTGAACAGCCCGCAAGCCGCCGCCCGTTGGATCAGCGATCAATTGCTGCTCAACCTCGCCCGTTTCGAAGCGCCGCTGCTGCTGGCCCACTGCCAAGCCGCCCTCGATCAGGACTGGGCGCAGTTGCGGGTGCTCTGCGAACAACACCGCGCCAGCCGCGAAACCCGCGAGTTGCAGCTCGAAAGCCGGCAGATGGGCTATTCGCTCAAGCAATTGCTGCTCGGCCTTGCAGAGCTGGACAACCCTGCGCGCGAATTCCTGCAGGCCACCGACGAGCCACATCTGGCCCTCGGCTGGGCACTGGCTGCCCGCGCCTGGCAGATCGAACCGGCCGATGCCCTCGCCGCCTGGTTGTGGAGCTGGCTGGAAAACCAGCTGGCCGTGCTGATGAAAACCCTGCCGCTCGGCCAACAGGCCGCGCAGCGATTGACCAGCGAATTACAGCCCCACCTGCAGCGCGCCCAGCAGCTGGCCACCACCCTTGACCCTCAACACTATGGCAGCGCCGCGTTTGGCCTGTCCCTGGCGAGCATGGCCCATGAACGCCAATACAGCCGCCTGTTCCGTTCCTAGGAGAATATCGATGAACTCTCAGCCTCTGCGCGTTGGTATCGGCGGCCCGGTCGGCTCCGGCAAGACCGCCCTCACTCTGGCCCTGTGCCTGGCCCTGCGCGAGCGGTACAACCTGGCCGTGGTCACCAACGACATCTATACCCGTGAAGATGCGGATTTCCTGGTGCGCAACGAGGCCCTGGCGCCGGAGCGCATCATCGGCGTCGAAACCGGCGGCTGCCCGCACACCGCGATTCGCGAAGATGCGTCCATCAACCTCGAGGCGGTGGACCAACTCAATCGGCGCTTCCCCGGCCTGGACCTGATCCTGGTGGAATCCGGCGGCGACAACCTGTCGGCGACCTTCAGCCCGGAACTGTCGGACCTGACCATCTATGTGATCGACGTGTCGGCGGGCGACAAGCTGCCGCGCAAAGGCGGCCCGGGTATCTGCAAATCCGATCTGCTGGTGATCAACAAGATCGACCTGGCGCCACTGGTCGGTGCCTCGCTGGAAATGATGGATAGCGATACCAAACGCATGCGCGGTGAAAAACCTTTCGTCTTCAGCAACCAGAAAACCGGCCAGGGCCTGGAGACCATCATCGCCTTCATCGAACGCCAGGGGCTGCTGAGCGCCGCTTAAGTATTCGGTGATCCCTGCGCCGCCACACGCGCGGCCCTCCCACAGAGCATGCGTAAAGCTGTGGGAGCACGCGTCGCAAGCGAACGGGCCCGCCCCAACACCGCAAATCAAAGCTCATCAAGGAAGCCCGAACATGAACCTGAAAAAAGTCCTGGCCGCTGTGGCCCTACTCCTGGCCCCCGCCGCCGCCTTCGCCCACCCCGGCCACGGCACTGGCCTGATCGCCGGCATCGCCCACCCGCTGACCGGTATGGACCACCTGCTGGCGATGATTGCCGTCGGCCTTTGGGCTGCACAACAACAAGGCGCGGCACGCTGGGCACTGCCCTGCACCTTCGTCGGTACCATGCTGATCGGCGGCGTGCTGGGTTTCGAAGGGCTGCAACTGCCGGCACTGGAAAGCGGCATCGCCGCCTCGGTGCTGGCGCTGGGCCTGGCTGTGGCGCTGGCAGTGCGTCCCCCCTTGGTGCTGGCTGTGACGGCGACCGCACTGTTCGCCCTGTTCCACGGCGTTGCCCACGGCCTTGAACTGCCCGAAATGTCCAGCCCTTGGACCTACGCGGTGGGCTTCGTGGCCGCTACCGCCGTGCTGCATGCCGCCGGATACGGCCTGGTGCGCGTATTGCCGCAAGCCGCCGCGCCGCTGGTGCGCGTACTGGGCGCACTGTCGGCGCTGGCCGGGGTGTGGCTGCTGGCTGCCTGATCCCTCTACGGGAGCGGCTCTGCCCGTGAAGCTTCAAAGGCTTCGCGGGCAAGCCGTGCTTCCACCGGTGGACGACTCAGGACCAGACGACTGTGCGGGAGGGAGGTTGCGCGTTCGGCGGCGAAAGGGCCATCGGCATCACCGCAACTCAACCATCCGTGTACTGCCCCCCCACCCCTGCTACCATATCGCGCATCCATCCCTGCCCGACGCGATGACTTCTAGCCAATGCCCCATGTTCCTGGATTTACCGCTGCGCCTGAAATGACCGCGGCCTTTGCCGATGTGCAACGCCATTTCATGCATACCATCGTCCCGATGTGGAGCGGCCCCGGCTGGAACGCCGAACTGGCATTGCCCTATGAAGCGCTCACCCCCGAGCACCATCACCTGCCCGTGCAGCGCTATCGCGCCATGGCCTGCGCCCGCCAGCTGTATGTGTTTTCCAGCCTGATCGGCCAGCATCCCGGTGCCCATGAGCACGCAGGGCTGCTGTTCCGCTCGCTGCAGCGGCACTTCCACGATGCCGAACACGGCGGCTGGTTCTACAGCGTCGACGCCCAGGGCGAGCCACTGGATACCCGCAAGGACCTCTACACCCACGCCTTCATCCTGTTCGCCTGCGCCCATTACTGGGACAAGATCCGCGAGCCGTTCGTGGCCTCGGTACTCGACGGCGCGCTGACAGTGATCCTCGAGCAGTTTGCCACCAGCGAGGGCTTGTACGACTCGTGCCTGGCCCGTGACTGGGCCAGCTTGGGCGAGGGCCCGCTGCAGAATCCGCTGATGCACCTGACCGAGGCCTTTCTCGCCGCACTGTCGGTGCGCGACGACGCGCAGGTGCACACGGCCTTGCTGGCGCTGACCAACGCCATGCACAAGCACTTCGTCGAGCCTGTGAATAACTTGATGCTGGAGAAGCCGCTGGGGGCTGTGGATAACTGGTTCGAGCCTGGGCATCAGTTCGAATGGTATTACCTGGTGGGAGCATCGCCGATCCTGCGCGGCAGCCCGCTGCATCGCTCGCTGGAGCAGGCGTTCGGCTTTGCTCAGGTGCACGGCGTGAAGGACGGCGCGGTGCTGGCGATGCTGCACCCCGATGGCAGCGTACGTGACGCCACCCAGCGCATCTGGGCGCAAGCCGAGTATCTGCGGGCGCTGACGCTGCGTCCCGATGCGCAAGAGCGGGTCGCCGCTCAGTTGGCCGTGCTGCGCGAGCGTTTCCTGCACGGCCAAGGCTGGATCGAATGCCGTGACGGTACTGGCGAAATCAGCCGGCATGATATGCCGTCGACTACGCCGTATCACCTGGCGACCAGCTATCAGGGCATTGCGGCTGCGCTGCAGCAGTAAGTCGCGAGACGGTTCACTCGGCCGCCGTCGCGGGCAAGCCTCGCTCCCACAGGTGTACGACTAATGCTGTGCAGGAGCAAGGCTTGCTCGCGAAGAGGGCGATGGCGTCAGCGCAACATCGAGAGCCTGATCACGCCTTGCCAGGCCGCTCCACGGCAAACCCGGCCCACGACTGCGTCACCGGCATGATTTCCAGCGAGTTGATGTTGATGTGCGCTGGCTGGCTGAGGATCCAGAAAATGGTCTCGGCGATGTCCTGCGGCTGAATCGGGTTGGCGCCGGCATAGGTGGCGTCGTACTTGGCCTGGTCGCCATTGAAACGCACCAGCGAGAACTCGCTCTCGCACATGCCTGGCTCCAGATTGGTGACACGCACGCCGGTGCCTTGCAGGTCGTTACGCAGGTTCAGCGAGAACTGGCGCACGAACGCTTTGGTCGCGCCATATACGTGGCTGCCCGGATAGGGATAGTTACCCGCCACCGAACCCAGGTTGACGATGCTCGCGCCCTTGCCGTGGGCGATCAGACGCGGCAACAGCAAACGCGTGGCATACAGCAGGCCTTTGACGTTGGTGTCGACCATGGTGTCCCAGTCGTCCAGATCGCACTTGGGCGCCGGATCGGTCCCCAAGGCGAGGCCGGCGTTGTTGATCAATGCGCGGATGTCGCCGAACTCGGCGGGCAGGCTGCCGATAGTCGCTTCCATAGCCTTGCGATCGCGCACATCGAGCACCAGCGGCAATACCGGCACCTTCTTCGACAGTTCAGCCGCCAAGGCGTTGAGACGCTCTTCACGGCGCCCGGTCAGCACCAGCGACCAACCTGCATCGGCAAAACGACGGGCGCAGGCCTCGCCAAAACCCGAAGTGGCACCAGTAATAAAAACGGTATCAGTCATCTTCTTCTCCTGAGGTAAAGGTCACCGGCCACAGAGCATGCCCGCGTGGCCCGGCGCCAGCAAGTGACTTGTACAATTGAACAAAAAACAACCACCTTGCGCAAAGCCTTGTAATAGAGGCCTCGCAGCCGGTTATGCGCATCTTATCCACAGTCGGTTCCACAATAACCGTGGGCAAGTGGATAACCGGCAAAGCCTTGCATGGCGCGGCTTGCAGCGAGATTTGAAAGTATTTGCCTTGACCTGGCAGACATCTCTCGTCCTTCGCTCACACCGAGGCGGATCGGCAAGATGGCCCCAGGCCAGTCCCACTAACGCTCAGCGCCATGTTTCCAAGGCTTGTTCACAGACTTATCCACAGGCTTTGGCGACATGAATGTGGCGATCCAGCCAGTGGATAAGACCCTTGACAAACAGGATTGTCGGACCATAAAAACCCATTGATCAAAAAACAACCAGAAGCCTGGAAGCCACGCCGATAAAGGCCTCCAGCCGACTACACCCAACTTACCCACAGTCCACCCCACAGCAAACGGGGACAACTCGAAGTTGTGACAAAACAATGAATTACAGCGGCTTTATGTCGCGGTTTGGAGGGATGTGAAAAGTGTTTTCCACAAAACCGGAGAAGGGGGTATTCGAATGATGGCGGGGTCATAACGCGTAACAGACAGTATCAACGCCTTCACGGGCAGAGCCCCGCTCCCACAGTGTACGCATTCCCCTGTGGGGGCGAGCTCTGCTCGCGAAATCACCAGCATTGCTGGCCTGAAACTCAGTGCCCACCCAGATAGGCGTTACGCACCTCATCGTTGCTCAGCAGCTCCTGCCCGGTGCCTGTCAGGCGAATCTCGCCGTTGACCATCACGTAGGCGCGGTCCGACAGTTTCAGAGCGTGGTTGGCGTTCTGCTCGACCAGAAAGATGGTCATGCCCGTCTGCGCCAGCTCGCGCAGGGTCGAGAAGATCATCTTCACCACAATCGGCGCCAGGCCGAGCGAGGGCTCGTCCAGCAACAGCAGCTTGGGCCGGCTCATCAAGGCGCGGGCAATGGCCAGCATCTGCTGCTCACCGCCCGACATGGTCATGGCGCGCTGGTTGCGGCGCTCCTTGAGCCGTGGGAACAGTTCGAACATGCGCTGCATGTCCTCGCTGGAGTGCTTCTCGCCGATGGGGATGGTGCCCATCATCAGGTTCTCCTCGACCGACATGTCCGGGAACACCCGGCGGCCTTCCGGCGACTGGGCGATGCCGTTGGACGCAATGTAATGCGACGACTTCTGGGTGATGTCGGTGCCCTGATAGATGATCTGCCCGGCGCTGGCCCGCGGCTGGCCGAAAATCGACATCAGCAGCGTCGACTTGCCTGCACCGTTGGAGCCGATCAGGCTGACCGTCTCGCCGGCATCGATATGCAGCGAAACCTTCTTCAGCGCCTGGATCTGCCCGTAGTGGACATCGATGTCCTTCAATTCGAGGATCGGCGTACTCATACCAGCTCCTCCTCGTCCGCACCCAGGTAGGCGGCGATCACCTTCGGGTCGTTGCGAATCTGCTCGGGGCCGCCTTTGGCGATCACGTTGCCGTGGTCGAGCACCACGATGTCGTCGGAAATACCCATGACCATGCCCATGTCGTGCTCAATCAGTACCACTGTCATATCGTGTTCGTCGCGCAGCAGGCGAATCATGCCGCTGAGCGCCTCGGTTTCCTGCGGGTTGAGGCCGGCGGCGGGTTCGTCCAGGCAGATCACCTGCGGACGGGTGCACATGGCTCGGGCGATTTCCAGGCGGCGCTGCTGACCGTAGGACAATTCGCCGGCCAGGCGGTTGGCGCAATCCACCAGGTCGACGACTTCGAGCCAATAGAAGGCGGTGTTCATCGCGTCTTCTTCGGCCTTGCGGTAGCCCTTGGTGTTGAGGATGCCGGCCAGCATGTTGCGGTTGACCCACATGTGCTGGGCCACCAGCAGGTTCTCGACGACGGACATTTCCTTGAACAGGCGAATGTTCTGGAAGGTACGCGCCAGCCCGGCGCGGTTGACCAGGTGGGTGCCGCCGAACATCTTGTAGTACACCCGGCTGAGGAAGCTTTTTGGCGAAACGAAATCACCCAGCTGGAAGGGTTCGCCCAACAGCTGGATCACGTTGGTATCGCGACCGCGAGCATGCAGCTGGATGCGCCCGCCGGTAGCCTTGTAGAACCCGGTCAGGCAGTTGAACACGGTGGTCTTGCCGGCACCGTTAGGGCCGATCAGGGCGAAAATGGAATTGCGCCGTACCTGCAGACTGACATCGCTCAGCGCCTTGATGCCGCCGAAGTGCATCTGCAAGTGTTCGACGGAGAGCACGATTTCGTTGTTCATTGCGCGGCTCCCTCGGTCTTCAGCACGCCTTTGCGCGGCACCACACCGGTCCGGCTGATGCGGATCAAGCCACGTGGGCGCCAGATCATCATCAGCACCATCAATACGCCAAACAGCAACACGCGGTACTCGGCGAAGCTGCGCAGCAACTCCGGCGCCACGGTGAGCACGAACGCGGCAATCACCACTCCCACGGTGGAGCCCATGCCGCCCAGCACGACGATCGCCAGGATCAGCGCCGACTCGAAAAAGGTGAATGAGGTCGGGTTGACGAAGCCCTGATAGCTGGCGAAGAACACCCCGGCCAGGCCGGCAGTAGAAGCACCCAGGGTAAAGGCCGAGAGCTTCACCAGTACGTGGTTGAGGCCCATCGAGCGGCAGGCGATCTCGTCTTCACGCAGGGCTTCCCAGGCGCGGCCGACCGGCATGCGGGTCAGGCGGTGCTTGATGTACAGCACGGCCAGCACCACCAGGAACAGCACGGCATAGATGAAGATGTACTTGAGGTCCGGGTTGTATTCGAAACCGAAATACTCGTGAATCGGTACGCCACCGTCTTTGGCGCGGCGGCCGAATTCGAGGCCGAAGAAAGTCGGCGACGGTACCGGTACGCCGTTCGGGCCGCCAGTGAACGACAGCCAGTTGTTCAGGATCAGACGGATGATTTCCCCAAAACCCAGGGTCACGATCGCCAGATAGTCGCCGTGCATGCGCAACACCGGGAAGCCCAGAATGCACCCCGCCAGCGCAGCTGCGATGGCGGCCAGCGGCAATGCCGACCAGAACCCCAGCCCCAGGTATTGATAGCCCAGTGCCAGGCCGTACGCACCGATGGCATAGAACGCCACATAGCCAAGGTCGAGCAGGCCGGCCAGGCCGACCACGATGTTCAGCCCCAGGCCCAGCAGCACGTAGATCAACCCGAGGATGACCACGGTGAGGATGTACTTGTTGGCCATGAACGGAAATAGCACCGCCAGCACGACGATGGCCGGCAACACGAAGCGCAGCATCGATTTGTGATTGGGCGGCAATACATGCACACCCGACCCCGAGCCCTCGAAACGCTGGGACAACCGTACGCCGCCAGGCGTTTGCAGGAACAGGCTCATCAAAAAGCGCCCGACCATGACCGCCGCCACCAGCCAGGCCACGCGGGTCGGCTGCAGATTGAAGCTGTAACCGTCGAGCACAATGCCGACGATGGGCCCGAACACGATCAGCGCCAGCAGGCCGGCGATGACCATGTCGATCAGGCTTTTCTTGATCTCGATAGGTTTTGCGATAGGAGCGGACATACTTATACCTTCGCCACGAGTGGGCGACCCAGCAGGCCTTGGGGACGGAAAATCAGGATGACGACCAGTAAGCCGAAACTGAATACGTCTTTATAGTCAGCGTTGACCAGGCCGGAGAACTGCGACTCCGCCACGCCGAGGATCAGGCCACCGAGCATGGCGCCTGGCAATGAACCGATACCGCCCAGCACTGCGGCAGTGAAGGCCTTGATACCGATGATGAAGCCGGCATAGAAGTCGAAGGTGCCGTAGTTCAGCGTGATCAGCACGCCGGCCAGCGCGGCCATGGCAGCACCGATGATGAACACATAGGAGATCACGCGATCGGTATTGATACCCAGGATCGACGCCATCTTGCGGTCCTGCTGGGTGGCACGGCACATGCGCCCCAGCTTGGTGTACTTGATGATATAGGTCAGCACACCCATGCCGATGAAGGCGGCCACCAGGATGAAGATCTTGGTGTAGGTGATCTGCACGAAGCCGCTGCCGATATCGAAGCGCCAGGCGCCTTCAAGCAGGGTCGGTACGCCTTGCTGGCGCGAGCCCTGGGCGATCTGTGCGTAATTCTGCAGGATCAGCGAAATACCAATGGCACTGATCAGCGGTGCCAGGCGCGTCGAGTTACGCAATGGCTTGTAGGCCACCCGCTCGATGACAAAACCGTACACACCGGTCACCACAATGGTGAAGATCAGCGTGCCCAGAATCAGGAAAGGAAATGACTCGATACCGAAGAACGACAACACTGCCAGGCCGATAGCCGCCAGGTAGGCAGAGATCATGTACACGTCGCCGTGGGCGAAGTTGATCATGCCGATGATGCCGTACACCATGGTGTAGCCGATGGCGATCAGTCCGTAGACCGAGCCCAGGGTCAGGCCATTGACCATTTGTTGCAGAAAAATCCCGTCCATCATGCACTCTCGTGAACGCTTGAAGCCGCCCACCCGTCATGCTCCGGGGTTGCCGGCACGACGGGTGGGATCGGTATTAAGAGAAACGACTGGCCTGCGCGACTGCAGTGTCGTCACCCGGCGGGCCGCTGCAGAACACAGCGCCGTCGCCAGGCCTCATCTCACTTTTGCTTTTCGAGCTGCTCGTATTTGCCCTGAGCGTTCCACTGGTAGACCACGTAATCGGAGACCTTGAGGTCGCCTTTGGCATCCCACGCCTTGTCACCCATGACGGTTTTCACGTCATGAGCCTTGAGCCACTTGGAGGCATCGTCGCCCTTGTTGGATTTGGCGCCGTTGAAGCCTGCGGCCAGGGCCTGAATCGAAGCGTAGGCGTACAGCGTGTAGCCTTCAGGCTCGTAGCCGGACTTGCGGAACTGGTCGACTACAGCCTTGCTGTCCGGCAGCTTGCGTGGATCGGCGCCGAAGGTCATGTACACGCCATTGACGTATTGCGCGCCGCCAGCGGTGGTGACCAGTTCGTCGGTGACCACGCCGTCGTCAGACATGAACTTGACGTCCTTGAGGCCCTGCTCGCGCAGCTGGCGAACCAGCGGGCCGGCTTCCGGGTGCAGACCGCCGAAGTACACGACATCGGCGCCAGCGCCACGGATCTTGGTAACCAGGGCGCTGAAGTCTTTCTCGCCGCGGGTCAGGCCTTCTTCCAGCACGGGCGTCACGCCGCGTTTTTTCAACTGGGCCGAAGTGGCGTCCGCCAGGCCTTTACCGTAGGTGTCCTTGTCGTTGATGACCGCGACTTTCTTGCCCTTGAGCACGTCGACAATGTAATCGCCAGCGACGATGCCTTGTTGGTCGTCACGCCCACACATACGGAACATGTCGCCCAGGCCACGCTCGGTGACGGTCGGGTTGGTAGAGCCCGGGGTAATCGCGATGACACCGGCGTCGGCATAAACCTCAGAAGCCGGGATGGTCGACGAAGAGCAGAAATGCCCGACCACACCGATGACTTTGTCCTGGTCGACCAGGCGGTTGGCGACGGCCACGGCCTGCTTGGGTTCGCAAGCGTCATCGCCGGCTACCAGAACGATTTTCTCGCCGTTGATGCCGCCGGCAGCGTTGACCGCATCGGCCGCAGCCTGTGCGCCTTTCATGTACTGCTCACCAAACGAAGCGTTGGCACCGGTCATCGGGCCCGCCACGCCGATCTTCACGTCGGCTTGCACAAAAGAAGAAACGCCCAAGGCCGAAGCAACGGCCAGCGCCAGAAAACCCTTTCTGTAAAACGTTTGCGACATGAGGTGGTGCTCCTGAGATTTTTTTGGTTGGCACTACAGCTTCTGCTCTTGCTCCTGAGCAAGGCCCGTGCCATCACTTTTCAAAATGCACCAGAGATCAGCCCAGCGTGGCTCGCGCACGATTGGCCCCCTTCGAATATGGGTCGTGCAACCACACGAAACCCGCAAGGTAGAACCCCTCACGCAAAAAGGTGCAACCATTTATATATTGCGTTGCAACTTCAGACCTGTTTGCCGTGCAACCATCCCGTAACAAGCTACGTAACCGAAGTGCACATTAGCAGTGCACGACTGCTACGCGCCGCACCATTTCAGCCGGGCTGTTACCGGAGCGCAGGCCCCCGAAAATGGGCGAACGAGGGCATTTGCAGCGCGTGGCGCTGGGGCCGATGACGCATTCTTGCTCGCCCCCGGCGCAAAAAGGCTGTCAGAATGTGCCGCAACTGTGCGCCACTGCCATTTTCAGGCGCCCTGGCCCGTGAGGAGCCCCCATGAGTGAACCCGTTTTCGCCGAGCGTATCGTGCAGAATCTGCTCGATACCGACCTCTATAAGCTGTCGATGATGCAGGCCGTGCTGCACAACTATCCGAACGTCGAGGTCGAGTGGGAGTTTCGCTGCCGCAATGGCGAAGACCTGCGCCCCTATCTGGGTGAAATACGCCGACATATAGAAAGCATGTGCGAGCTCAGCCTGGGCGATGATGAGCTGGCCTTCCTCGAAAGCATCAATTTCATGAAGCCGGACTTTCTGCGCTTTCTGGGGTTGTTCCGCTTCAATCTGCGCTACCTGCATACCAGTATCGAAGACGACCAGCTGTGCATCCGCCTGCGCGGGCCCTGGCTGCATGTGATCTTGTTCGAGGTGCCGCTGCTGGCGACCGTCAGCGAAGTACGCAACCGCGCACGTTTCCCACAGGTGGCCATGAGCGAAGCGCGGGATCAGCTCTACCGCAAGTTCGATTGGTTGAGCGCGAATGCCAACGACGACGAACTGGCCGAGCTGCAAGTAGCGGACTTCGGCACGCGGCGACGCTTTTCGTACAACGTGCAGGAAGAAATCGTCACCTGCCTGCACAAGGACTTTCCCGCGCGCTTCGTCGGCACCAGCAATATGCACCTGGCGCGCAAGCTCGATATCAAGCCGCTGGGCACCATGGCCCATGAATGGATCATGGCCCACCAGCAGCTCGGGCCGCGGCTGATCGACAGCCAGATTGCCGCACTGGACTGCTGGGTGCGTGAATATCGGGGCCTGCTGGGCATCGCCCTGACCGATACCATCACCATGGACGCCTTTCTCACCGACTTCGATCTGTACTTCGCCAAGCTGTTCGACGGTCTGCGCCACGACTCCGGCGACCCCATCGTGTGGGCGGAGAAAGCCATCGCCCACTACCGCCGGCTCGGCATAGACCCGCGGACCAAGACGCTGGTGTTCTCTGATGGTTTGAATCTGCCTGGAGCCTTGTCGATATTCCGCGCGTTGCGCGGTCGCATCAATGTCAGCTTCGGCATCGGCACCAACCTGACCTGCGACATCCCCGGCGTGGAGCCCATGAGCATCGTGCTGAAGATGACCGACTGCAACGGCCAGCCGGTGGCGAAGATCTCCGACGAAGCGGCGAAGACGCAATGCCGGGACGAGAATTTCGTGGCGTACATGCGCCATGTGTTCAAGGTGAAGTGATGGCGAGTGCGGGAGTGCAGCCCGCGAAAGGGCCGGCACTGCTTGCCCAAGATCTCAGCGTCTCGCACCGGCAAGGCCAGCCTCAATCCACCAGCTTGAGGCTGCCCTTCATCATCGCGATATGCCCAGGGAAGGTGCACAGGAACTCGTATACCTCCCCCGCGCTCAACTTCGCCACATCGAATGTCACGCTATCGCTTTCCCCCGCACCGATCAGTTTGGTGTGGGCGATGACGCGCGCATCGCCGGCCTTCACGTAATCGCTGTCGGCCCCGGCGCTCATGCCGTCACTGGCAACGCCCTTGGCATCAGACTCTTTGGCCAGCACCCAGTTATGGCCCATCACGGCCTTGGGCAAGGAGCCGGAGTGGGTCAACTTGACGGTAAAGGTCTTGCAGCTCTTGCTGACCTCGATGGCCTGGGTGTCGAACATCATGGTGTCGGTGGAATCGACCGTGACGGCGCACTCGGCGGCCAGCAGATCGGCACTGAACAGGCTCAAGGCAGTAAGGGCAAGGGCTTTTCCCAGCATGGGGGCAGATCTCCGGAAGGTGGCTTGAGAGGACGCGATGTGGGGGATTACAGATCCCTCTATCAGGCTGATCGAGACAATCAACGGGTCAAACATAACGGCGACGGTCAGGATGCACAACATCCCCAAGGAGAAACCCCATGCGTATCAATGCCCTGCTTCGCCAAGTACTGGTTGCCTATGCCTGCGGCGCGAGCGGCACAGGCGACTGATCGACCCCGTGGGAGCGGGCTTACGCGTTCACACAGGTCAGGTGTCGACGATGAATGACAGATCAAGGCAGCAGCTTTTGCGCCTCCAGCGCCGGCATCACCGTCACCTGCACTTCCGGATCATGGTTGCCGCCGCCCAGAATCACCCCGCGCAGCGGTGACACGTCGGAGAAATCCCGGCCCCAGGCCAGGGTGATGTGCTCCAGCGCCGGCTGCACGTTGTTGGTCGGGTCGAAATCCACCCAGCCCAGCGCCGGGCAGAACACCGACACCCAGGCGTGGGACGCATCGGCGCCGATCAGCCGCGGCTGGCCCGGTGGCGGCTGGGTCAGCAGATAACCACTGACATAACGCGCCGCCAGGCCACGGGAACGCAGGCACGCCAGCATCAAGTGGGCGAAATCCTGGCAAACGCCGCGGCGAGTCTCCAGCACTTCCAGCAACGGCGTCGCCACCTGAGTGGCCTCGGCGTCGAAGGTGAACTCCTTGAAGATTTTCTCCATCAAGGCCTGCACGCCCAGCATCAATGGCCGCCCGGCCGGAAAGCAGCTTTGCGAGAACCCCACGAAGTTCTTTTTCAAGCGCACATAGGGCGACTCGAAACGATAGCGGCACGCTTCCAGCACCGGCTTGGCCACCGGTTTGCTGCTGTAGCACAGCGCATCGCGGGTCGCCTCCCAGGGTGGTGACGCCTCGAAATCCAGCTTGGGCCTGACCAGCACTTCGACCTGCAAGCGCGCGCACACCCGCAGTTCATCGTGGGGCCGCTCGAAGCCCAGGCGGGTCAGCGGATTGCCGAACACATCGAGCTCGTCCATGCGCTGGGTCGGGTCGGGGGTGATCTGTAAGGCTTGCTCGTGGCAGACCTGCCAGTCGCACTCGCGCGGCCACAGGTGCGCCAGCTGCTGAGCCAGGGACACCGGGCTGTCGTATCGATAGTGGGTGTCGTGAATAATCGTGTAATGGGCGCTCATCAGACGGACACCGTTTGCTGGCTGATATCGTCGACGTGGGCAAAATGGCGCATGGCCAAGCGATCGGACACCTGGCTGCTGGCCTCGGTGATCTCGCGCAATAGTTCGCTCAGCCCTTCCAGCACGGCGCGCACACAAGCCACGCCAAACAGCGAGTACTCCAGCGTGCCGAGATCGAAGCGCGACAGGCGCTCGATCAGCGGCGCCAGCAGTTTGTCCCGCGGCGCCGCGAATTCGTCGTTCAGGCGCCGCAACGAGCGCGCCACCAGCTTGAGCTGGAAGAACACCGCGTGGGGGTTCTGGGCATCGAGCAGCAACAGGTCGAGCACCGGAATCAACTGCGGCTCGGCCAGATAGCGCGAGCGATAGGTAATGCTCGAGTTGCCCAGCTCCAGCAGCCACTCCAGCCCGGCCTGGTCGAATACCGCATCGCTCTCCATGAAGGCCGACAGACTGGTGCTGAGGAACTGCAAGCGCTCGATGCGCCGGCCGATCATCAAAAAGCGCCAGCCTTCATCGCGCGTCATGTCGTCGAGGGCAAAGCCCGACAACGCCGCCAGCGACATCACCAACCGGTTGAGAAAATCGAGCAGCTCGCCGAAATCGGCATCCTCGACATCGAGAGTCACGGCCTCGCGCTGCAACTCCACCAGCGCCTGCCAGTTCTCCCGCGAGAGCTTGCCGCGCACCTGGGACGCGGCCCACTGCAAGCGCTGCAAGTTGGAGCGCAGGCTGAAGGGCCAGTCTTCACCCATCAGGGCTGCGCGAATGCGCTCCTGCATGTCACCCTCGTCGGGCAGCAGGTTGATGCTTACAGCCAGATCGACCGCCGCCTGCAGGGCTTTTGGGTCATCACCGTCGATATAGCGTCCGAGGATGATCCGCAGCAGCCGCGCGCTGTCGTCGCAGCGCTCGCAGTAACGGCCGAACCAGAACAGGTTCTCGACCACCCGCGACGGCAGATAGGGGTCGCGACGGACCAGTTCCGGCACACCGATGGGGCGCTGGGCACGCCATTGTTCGCCTGTGGGGGCCTGGTTGCCCAGCACCCAGGTGTCCTTGCTGGCACCGCCGCGCTGCATCGACACCACCTCGGCGTCAGCCTCGCCGGCCACCCGTGTCAGGCCACCGGGCAACACCCGATAACCGACCTCGTCGGCCACCGCGTACATCCGCATGCCGATGGCCCGCGGTTGCAAGGAGCCGCCCTCGGGCTGCCATACCGGCGCCTGGGACAACTGCGCCATCTCTTGCGCGACGTAGGCATAGGGCCGCGCTCGCAGCCGGGCGGCGAGCTCCTCGCGCTGCGTGGCGTCGAGGTCGCGGCCGAACACCGGGGCAAAACTCTGGGACGGGAACGCCGGCTTGATCAGCAGAGTGTCGAGTTTTTCCAGCGCCTGGGCCAGCACCGGCGGCTCGCCGCACCACCAGGTGGCGATCGACGGCAGGATCAGCTCTTCGCCGAACAGGTGCTCGTTGATCTTCGGCAAGAAGCCCAGCAAGCCGGGGGACTCCAGCACACCACTGCCCAGCGCGTTGGTGACCAGCACCCGCCCCTGGCGCACCGCCTGCAACAGGCCGGGCACACCCAGCGCGGAATCGGTACGCAGCTCCAGGGGATCGCAGAAATCATCGTCGAGGCGGCGCATGATCGCATGCACACGGCGCAGACCGCTGAGGGTCTTGAGGTACACCGTGGCGTCGCGCACCGTCAAATCGCCGCCTTCGACCAGCGGATAGCCCAGCTGGCGAGCCAGATACAGGTGCTCGAAATAGCTTTCGTTGAAACGCCCCGGGGTCAGCAGCACCACCAGCGGCGCTTCATCGTCGGCGGGCGCCAGGCGTACCAGGGTGTCCTGCAAGGTGCGGAAGAATCCGGACATGTGCCGCACCTGCAGATCGCGGTACAAGTCGGGGAAGACCCGCGACACGCTCATGCGGTTTTCCAGCGCATAACCCGCGCCGGATGGCGCCTGGGAACGGTCTGCCGTGACCCACCAGCGGCCGTCCGGCGCGCGCGCCAGGTCGACCGCATAGAGGTGCAGGAAAATATTCTGTGGCGGCACGATGCCCTGGCACGGCCAGAGAAAATGATTGTGACCATAGACCAGCTCGGCCGGCAGCAAGCCTTCCTGGATCAGCGTCTGGGGCCCGTAGATGTCCGCCAGCACGGCATTGAGCAAGCGCGCGCGCTGGGCGATACCGGCCGACAGCTGCTGCCACTCTTCGGCATCGATCAAATGCGGCAGCAGGTCGAGTTCCCAGGGCCGGTCGGCGCCCTTGGGGTCGGCATAGACGTTGTAGGTGACGCCGTTCTCCTGAATCTGCCGCGTCAGCAAAGCCTGGCGCTGGGCCAGTTGAGCCGGGCTCAAGCGCTGAACCTGATCGAACAGGCGCTGCCAGTGCGGGCGCACGGCCCCATCGGCCTCGAGCATCTCGTGGTAGGTACCCGGGGTCAGCGGGTATGGGTCAAGCAGGTCAGGCATGGAACGCTCGGCAGCAAACGGAATAAGGTCAGGTTAGCGCAGACACCCAGAGACAAAAGCCCCGCGCCATGCAGCCATGGTGCGGGGTCCTTGAGGGTAGATCAGCCGCGACGCATATCCAGTGTCATCGGCAGCTCATCGTTGATCTTCAGTGGCGCGGCATCCATCCGACCCGGCGTGTGGCCGATGCGGAAGAAGCGCGACAGACGACGGCTCTCCGCCTCGTTCGCATTGATCGGCAGGGTTTCGTAACTGCGCCCGCCTGGATGGGTGACATGATACTGGCAACCACCCAGCGAGCGCTGCATCCATGTGTCGAGCAGATCGAAAACCAGCGGCGCATGCACCGGGATGGTCGGCTGCAGACAGTTGGGCGGCTGCCAGGCACGAAAGCGCACCCCCGCCACGAACTCGCCGACCCGGCCGGTGGGATGCAGCGGCACGGCGCGACCGTTGCAGGTCAGCACATAGCGATCCGGCGGCAGGCCGCTGAGCTTGACCTGCAAGCGCTCGAGCGACGAATCCACGTAACGCACAGTGCCGCCCGCGGTGCCTTCTTCACCCAGTACATGCCAGGGTTCCAGAGCCGTGCGCAGTTCCAGCTTGATGCCGTTGACCTCGTAATCGCCGACTTTCGGAAAACGGAATTCGCGGTGCGCTGCGAACCAGTCGGTCTTGAAGGCATAGCCGGCGCTGTTGAGGTCGGCGATCACATCAGCGAAATCCTGCTCGATGAAGTGCGGCAGCAAGTACCGATCGTGCAGCTCCGTGCCCCAGCGCGCCAGCTTGGCCGGCGCGTACGGCTGACGCCAGAACTTCGAGACCAGCGCCCGCAGCAGCAACTGCTGGACCAGGCTCATGCGTGCATGGGGCGGCATTTCAAAGGCGCGCAGCTCCAGCAGACCGAGGCGCCCGGTGGCACCGTCGGGCGAATAGAGCTTGTCGATGCAGAATTCGGCGCGGTGGGTGTTGCCGGTCACGTCGATCAACAGGTTGCGCAGCAAGCGGTCCACCAGCCATGGCGCGCAAGGCTGACCGGGCGGCGGCATCTGCGAGAAGGCGATTTCGAGCTCGTAGAGCGAATCGTTGCGCGCTTCGTCGACCCGTGGCGCCTGGGAGGTCGGGCCGATGAACAGCCCGGAGAACAGGTACGACAGCGACGGGTGATTGTGCCAATAGCTGATCAGGCTGCGCAGCAGGTCGGGACGCCGCAGGAAGGGTGAATCCCCAGGCGTGGCGCCGCCGAGCACGAAGTGGTTGCCCCCGCCGGTACCGGTGTGGCGGCCGTCGATCATGAACTTTTCGGTGGTCAGGCGGTTGAGCCGGGCCTGCTCGTAAAGGAACTCGGTGCTCTGTACCAGTTGCGCCCAGCTCGACGAAGGCTGCACGTTGACCTCGATCACACCTGGGTCCGGGGTGATGCGGAAATTGACCAGGCGCGGGTCGGCCGGCGGTTCATAACCCTCCAGCAGCACCGGGCAGCGCAGTTCCTTGGCCGCCGATTCGATGACGCTCACCAGCTGGAGATAGTCTTCGAGACGCTCCAGCGGCGGCATGAACAGATACAGGCGACCTTCCCGAGCTTCGGCGCACAGCGCGGTGCGGGTCAGCCAGGCGGCGGACTCGTCGATTTTCGGCTCGCGTTCTTCGGCCTGGACGGTGCGCTGGTTGCCACTGGTGGCGTGCAGATGCTCCAGCGCCGGTAGCCCAGGCAGGTCCTGGTTCTGGTCGATCGGCAACACGAACGGGTATTCCGCGGCCGTGACCCATGGCTGCGAGGCCAATGGCAGGCGATAGCCCAAGGGCGAGTCGCCCGGCACCAGGCGGCAGTGATTGTCGCGCAGATACCAGCGCCCGCTCTGCCATTGATCGCCGGCCGGCGTGCGCGCCAGTGGCAGCACCTGGCCGACGATTTTATCCAGGCCTTGAGTGAAGACGCTGCGCAGACGCTTGCGCTCCATTTCATCCTTGAGACGCGGGTCTTCGGCCTTGACGTTGGAGGGCAGAGTACCTTCGCGCCACAGGTAGTAGAAATTGTCCTCGTAGGCCGGGAACACGTAGCGGGTCGGCAGCTTCAGGCGCTCGGCGACGCAAGCGAGGAAACGCCCGGCCGTCTCGCCTGTGGCGCCGTAGTCTTCGGTTTCGTCGGCGACCAGGCGCTCATCCTTCCAGATACGCTCGCCGTCCAGACGCCAGTAGCAATTGAGCGACCAGCGCGGCAGCTGCTCGCCTGGGTACCATTTGCCCTGACCGAAATGCACCAGGCCATCGGGGGCGTACCTGTCGCGCATGCGCTTGTACAACTCGGCAGACAATTTGCGCTTGGTCGGGCCCAGGGCTGCGGTGTTCCATTCGGCGCCATCGGGGTCGTCGACCGACACGAACGTCGGTTCGCCGCCCATGGTCAGGCGCACGTCGCCGGCTAGCAGGTCGGCGTCGATGTGCTCACCGAGGGCGAGAATGGTCTGCCACTCACTGTCGCTGTAGGGCTTGGTGACCCGCGGGGCCTCCCAGACACGCTCCACGGACATTTCGTGGGAAAACTGCGCTTCGCACGGCTCGACCAAACCGCTGATTGGCGCCGCCGAGGTCGGATCGGGGCTGCACGCCAACGGAATATGTCCTTCGCCGGCGAACAAGCCGGAGGTCGCATCCAGCCCGACCCAGCCGGCGCCGGGCAGATAGACCTCGCACCAGGCATGCAGGTCGGTGAAATCGACATCGGTACCCGAGGGGCCGTCGAGGGATTGCTGGTCGGCTTTGAGCTGAATCAGATAGCCCGATACAAAACGCGCGGCCATACCCAGGTGACGCAGCAGTTGCACGAGCAGCCAGGCCGAATCGCGGCACGAGCCCGAGGCATCGCTCAGGGTGTGCTCTGGCGTCTGCACGCCGGGCTCCATACGGATCAGATAGCGGATGTCTTCGCTGAGCTTCTGGTTGAGCCCCACGAGAAAATCGATGGTGGGAATCGGCACGCGGCTGATGCCGTCCAGATACGCCTTGAACTTGGGCGTCAACGGCAGCTTTTCGAGGTACGAACCGAGCTCGTGCTGTTCATCCTTGCTGTAGGTGAACGGCGCTTTATCGGCATAGGGTTCGAGGAAGAAATCGAACGGATTGAAAATCGCCATTTCGGCGACCAGGTCCACTTCAACGCGGAATTCGGTGGTCTTTTCCGGGAACACCAGGCGCGCCAGGTAGTTGCCCTGAGGGTCCTGTTGCCAGTTGGTGAAATGCTCTTCAGGCAGCACTTTCAGCGAGTAAGAGAGGATGCGTGTGCGGCTATGGGGCGCCGGACGCAGACGGACGATCTGCGGACCAAGCTCGATGGCCCGGTCATAGCGGTAATGCGTGATGTGGTGCAACGCGACATGTATCGACACAGCGTGCCTCCTGCAGACCTGGACGTTGAATGCAATGCGCAAGACTTATGCCATACGGCGCCCCGCGGGCCTTTCAGGAGACCGCAGCGGCGCCAAGCACCAAAACCGTGCCTTTTGACCAAGGCGCCTGAAGGTTCGCACAGAAATCGAGCTCATGCAGGTTTTTCGCGACCTGCGTGGCTACCCATGTACCACCATAACCAGCGTGGGCTGGGAGGTAATCGGGTTTTGCCTGGAGAAGACCATGATCCCTTACCCCCACCCGCTGACCGCCACGCTCGAACCCGCTGAAAGCCACCCGCTGCACAGCTGGAACCATCCCACCCTCAGCGCCCTCTGGACGCTCGCCGAAACGCCGTTGCAAGCGCTGATCGACAGCTCGGCACCACAGCTCGACGCCTTGAAGCTCGAAATACCGACCTCATTGAAGCAGGCCGAAGACACGCAACTGCTGATCAGGCAGGGGCTAGAAGCGTCGCTGCTCAAGACCGATCGCGATGGCGTCCATATCGATAACCTGCTCGACAGCGTCGATATCGACGACATCAAGACAACGCTCAAGGCGTTCCTGGCCGTGGCGAGCCCCCCCGCAGCCGGGGGCCTGCTGGATCATATCGACGGCGATTGGCTCACCACCACACCCGCCGAGAGCGTGCGCGCCTACCCGATGACCGCCTTGGTCAAGGTGCTGACCACGCCGCGCGCTGCGGAGCTGGCCAACGGTTTGCGCCTTGCCTTGGGCTGGTACAGCAACGATGGCAGTCAGGTCGCGTCGGGGCTGATGGACTTCAAACTGCTGGTGGCCGCCGTGCGGATTCAGCTGGACCCGCACGGCGATCTAGACGGCTTCGAGCTGCAATCCGCGACACTGGTCGGTCAGCGCTATGACTACATTCGTCGCCAATTCGAGGATCATCTGCTGCGCCGGCAGCGTGTCGCTTCACCCCAGAGCGCGATCATTGCCTATATGGCTTTGCTCGAACACTTGCCGAGCGATTTCGCCATATTGGGCATTCCACCCGACCTGCCGTATCGCAGCAGCACGCGCTGGGTGCAGTTTCGCCACGGTGTCGAGCTTGCCGAAGCGATACAACCCGGCGCCGCCCGGACCATGAGCTATCAGCAACTGGCCGACTATCCCCTGCAGATCGGTCTTGATGCCACTACCGAGCAACAGCAGGTGATCGGCGTGGCGCTGGTACCGGCAGTACTATCCTGGGCGCGAGCCGATATTGCACTCGCCCCTACGCTTCCCGAGATTCCAGACGGTGAAGACCTTCAGCGCATCCTCAAGGCTTATCTTGATGAGAATGACGCCTTGCAGACCGCGCTGGAAAATATCTCGGCACCGCTGCCCCAACGCTTCGATATCGCCCGTCGATTGCTGCAGGCGCAAGGGATCAGCGCCGATCAGCTGTACGTCAATCGGCCGATGCCCCCCGCAGGAAGTGCTGTCGACATCAGAGACTACCCCATCAGCCACGCCGTACCCGCTCTGGAGGTGACCGCTACGTGCAGCTGGAGCCCTGTCGACAAGCCCCCTGCCGAAGGCCCGAGCACGTTGCCTTTGATCGACACTCCGCCCATACCAGCCCACCTGTTGCCGCCGCCACGACCGCTGCCACCACCACGACCGCACCACCTCGATGATCCCAGTCATTGGCATCCTTACCCCGTGCAGGGCCACGGCGCGGAATATTTTTACCCCTGGGTCGGCAATTTCAGCGCTCCCAGCGCCCTGGACGTGTTCAATCGCGAGTTCAGCCCTTGGCTGAATAACATGCGCGCAGGCTACTACCTGATCATCAAGCGCCTGCTTGCCGAGCTCCCCTTCGACGACCAGACCGCCCTGATGGACGGTGATGTCAGGGTCTACGCCTTGCAGGAGGTTCTCAACCCGCAAGCGTCCCGTTCCGACATGCAACTGGGGCCATTGGCACGTTTCGGCTTCGTCATCCAGGCGACCCATGAAAACCAAGCTCGCACCTTCGAGGTCATGCCCAATACGCTGCAGATCATCAAGCGTGCCGACCTGCCCTATTTCGGCCGCCGGTATTATCCATTGGGCACGCTGATGAAGGATCGATTCGATTTCCAGGCCTACGCCACCGGCAGCTCCCCGACCCTGGCCAGCCAGGGCTACGTGGAACTGAGCCTGCAATTCGGGCTATTGATGCCGGGGCTCAGCGAGCAGCCCGAAGACCCGCGCATCGATAAAGGCCTCATCCCGCGGGAGCAGCGCCTCGAACATATCGCCCGCAAGGTGTCAGCCAGCCTGATGTTCGGTACCGATGAAGAGATCACCGCCTACGCCAAAGGCCAAACCCGCTATGAGCTGGCAGCCCACCCCATCAGTGTGCTGGTGTTTCTCAAGAACTGGATCATCCCATTCTGGGGCAGTGTCGAAGAGGTCAAAGAAGGCCTGGGCGACGGCGATTTCCCCAAGGTATTCCTGGGGCTGCTGGGGATTGCTTTCGACGTGCTGGCGATCATCGTGCCTGGCGTCAAAGCCATCTCCCAGATCACTCGCATCGCCCTGCTGACCACCAGCCGAGCGCTGCGCAGCAGCCTGGTGCAAACCACCAAGGCAACCGGCGCCTTTTTACTGCGCGCCGGCAAGGAGATGATCCCGATCCTGGCGCTGGTCGACTTGAGCAGACTCGCCGGCCGCGGGGCCTTGGGCGCCGCCCGAGGCGCCGCACGCCTGGCACTGGTGGATGGTGCCTCCAAGGCCGCGCTGATCTCGCTGCGCAGCACCATCAAAGCCAGCCCGCGGCGCCTGGTGCAGCTATTCACCCCCCCTGAAGACTTCATGGATGCCTGGCGCGCCGCCACCACCGCCAAGCTCAAGAACCAGGGCTTCCAGCTGAAGGCGGTAAGCCCTCGCAAGGGCGTGCTGGTATACAACGACCGCCTGGGAGCTCGCCCGCAGAACTACCTGACCGACTCCGTGACCGGTAAACCCTATGGACCTGCCCTGTGGCCGCTCAACGACGCTGGCGACCTCGGTTTGCGCGGCCCCGGAATCATCAAGCTGAAGCAGGAAGGCGGCGGCCTCAGCTTCCCCGATCCGCAGCCGGACCTGACCAAGGTGTGGGTGAAATGGGGCGAGGAGCTCTATCTGGAGGTTGGCAGCGCACGTTATAAACATGTGATCCTCGCTGACGACAGCCACGTACTGCGACGCACCAACGACACCCAGCTCAAGCGTACCGATGACTTCGCAGCGGTGATCTGCCGACCCAAGCGCGGGCTAGAGCCAGACCCGTGCCGGGTCAAGTCCTTTCGTAATACCGACTTCGTCGATGCCCCGGTACTCAGCGAACCCGGCCGGGACGTCGTGCTCTGGTTCAACAACCGCACACTGAGCGCCAATGCCGAGGGTCGATTCGTTGACAATGAAGCCCTGTGGACGGTGCGCGGTAACGGCAAACTGGTACGGGTCGGCAAGAAAAAATACCTGCCCGCCGATGCACTGCCACACGTTCAGGTACAGGTAAACGGCGGCAATGACCTGTTCAAGCAGGTGCCCCTGGAGGGCGGCGTGTTTGCGGAAGTTGCCGACAGCCGCACGGTGTCCGGCGTCGTGGCCCAATACAAGACATCCACAGGCCAGGTACTGGTGGTGCGTGCAGACGACAATCTGTATTACCGTGCCGACTACGCGCCTGGCGACACCTCGCTGGAAATGCAGCGCATGACCCTGAGCCCGGACGTGGCCAATCAGCCGGTGACCGAGGACGACTACCTGGCGTTGATTCACAACGGCTCGGGCGAGGCGCATCGGGTCATACCGCTGCTCAGCCCCAAGCAACTGGCGGATGATCTGAAGTTGATTGAAGCCGACCTGGCCAACCGAACCGATCTGGCGCTGGAGCAATTCATTGGCGGGCCTTTCAACATGCACACATCGCCAGCCGAAGCCGCGCTGTTCTGCAAATACACCCAGACCCGCCTGATCAGCCACGCCAAGGACACCGCGGGCTACCGCTTCAGCCTGAACGCCGAGACGCCCCTGGCCGTCCGCGAACGTTTGGCCGGGGACCTGAATGTGCTTTATCGGGACGCACTGTTCGATGCCGACAGCATCCTTGCCCGCGAGACGCTGCGCAGCAGCACACATACCGGCAAGAACCTCGCCTACCTGCATGTACGCTTCAAGGATGAAGCCCGGCCTGACCGCCTGTATTACGCGTGGTCCGGGGAAAAATCAGCGGTCCGGGTGCCGTTGGCGGAATTGGAAGATGCCCTGCGGGCTGGCACATCGCAGGCGCCCGAGGGCTGGAAGCTGGTGCCCGAAGGGCTGGAATACGAGAACGTGATCTACATAAACGCCCAACCCGAGGTGCTGCCCGGCACCAGCTCGGTGCTGTTTTTGCCGGATATTCAGCACCGCTCCCTGGGCCAGGTGGGCAAGAACAATACGCGCCTGCTGGACTCCGAGCGCAACATCGTCACCCGGATCAAGCAAGACGCGCTGGAAACCGCCAGCCTCGCCTCGGTAGACGCCTTTACCGTGCGCCCCACCTGCCAGTCCTGCACCATCGGCCTGGATGGTCTGAAGACCGAAATGGCCGGCGTCGACTTCAACCTCTTCGAAGGGCCGGCCTGAGTTCAGGCTTTAGCGGGGCAGGACCGGCTGACGTGCGGGCTTGCCCTTGCCTTTACCACCTTTGGCGGCATCCTTGCGGGCCTTGGCGGCTTCCTGGTTGCGGGCAAAGGCGGCGGCCTTGGCCTCTTCGCGCTTGTCCCATGGCTTGCTGCCATCGGCGGCGCGCGGTGGCAAGCCGGTGTGCTGGGTGAGGATCTTCTGGCCCTTGGCAACCTTGTGGCTGCCAGCAGGCGTGGAGTTCTTGCGCCGCGCACTCTGGTAGCTGTCGGTGTCCGGCTGATGCAGCGGGATCAACTGGTGCTTGCCCGGACCGATCAGGTCGGCACGGCCCATGCGCTCCAGCGCTTCACGCAGCATCGGCCAGCCTTTTGGATCGTGATAGCGCAGGAAAGCCTTGTGCAAACGGCGCTGCTCCTCGCTCTTGACGATCGTCAGGTTGTCGCTCTTGTAGGTGACCTTGCGCAGCGGGTTCTTGCCCGAGTGGTACATCGCCGTGGCCGAAGCCATGGGTGACGGGTAGAACGCCTGCACTTGATCCGCGCGGAAGCCGTTGCCCTTTAGCCACAGCGCCAGGTTCATCATGTCTTCATCGGTGGTGCCCGGATGGGCGGCGATGAAGTACGGGATCAGGTACTGCTCCTTGCCCGCCTCCTTGGAGTACTTCTCGAACATGCGCTTGAACTTGTCGTATGAGCCGATACCCGGCTTCATCATCTGGTTCAGCGGACCTTCTTCGGTGTGCTCCGGGGCGATCTTCAGATAGCCGCCCACGTGGTGGGTCACCAGCTCCTTGACGTATTCGGGCGATTCCACTGCCAGGTCGTAGCGCAGGCCGGAAGCGATGAGGATCTTCTTCACGCCGGGCAAAGCACGGGCACTGCGGTACAGCTGGATCAGCGACGAGTGGTCGGTGTTCAGGTTCGGGCAGATGCCAGGGAACACGCACGACGGCTTGCGGCACGCGGATTCGATTTCCGGGCTCTTGCAGGCAATGCGGTACATGTTCGCGGTCGGCCCGCCTAGGTCGGAGATGACCCCGGTAAAGCCCGGCACCTTGTCGCGGATCTCTTCGATCTCGCGAATGATCGACTCTTCGGAGCGGTTCTGGATGATGCGCCCTTCGTGCTCGGTGATCGAGCAGAAGGTGCAGCCGCCAAAGCAGCCACGCATGATGTTCACCGAGAAGCGAATCATGTCGTAGGCCGGGATTTTCTCTTTGCCATAGGCCGGGTGCGGGACGCGGGCGTAGGGCATGCCGAACACGTAGTCCATTTCCTCGGTGGTCATGGGAATGGGCGGCGGGTTGAACCACACGTCCACTTCGCCATGTTTCTGCACCAGGGCGCGGGCGTTGCCGGGGTTGGTCTCCAGGTGCAGCACGCGGTTGGCGTGGGCATAGAGCACAGCGTCGCTGCGGACTTTCTCGAACGATGGCAGACGGATGACGGTCTTGTCGCGAGTCATGCGCGGGCTGGCCAGGATCTGCACGACCTTCGGCTCGTCGGGATCCTCTTGCGGGCCTTTTTCCTGCTCGATGGCGCAGGCCTGGGTGTCCTGGGTATTCACGTACGGGTTGATGATCTTGTCGACCTTGCCCGGACGGTCAATGCGCGTCGAGTCGACTTCGTACCAACCTTCCGGGGTATCACGGCGAATGAACGCGGTGCCGCGGATATCGGTGATGGTATCGATCGACTGGCCGTAGGATAGACGCTGGGCGACTTCGACGATGGCGCGCTCGGCGTTGCCATACAAGAGGATGTCGGCGCAGGCGTCGATCAGGATCGAATGACGAACCCGGTCCTGCCAGTAATCATAGTGGGCGATGCGGCGCAGCGAGGCTTCGATGCCACCCAGCACGATCGGCACGTGCTTGTAGGCTTCCTTGCAGCGCTGGCTGTACACCAGGCTGGCGCGGTCCGGCCGCGAACCGGCCAGGCCACCGGGGGTGTAGGCGTCGTCGGAACGGACTTTCTTGTCGGCGGTGTAACGGTTGATCATCGAGTCCATGTTGCCGGCCGCAACGCCGAAGAACAGATTCGGCTCGCCGAGCTTCATGAAGTCGTCTTTGCTGGTCCAGTCGGGTTGGGCGATGATGCCCACGCGAAAGCCCTGGGACTCCAGCAGGCGGCCGATGATGGCCATGCCGAACGACGGGTGATCCACATACGCATCACCGGTGACAATGATGATGTCGCAGGAATCCCAGCCAAGCTGATCCATCTCCTCCCTGCTCATGGGCAGGAACGGTGCGGGACCGAAACATTCGGCCCAGTACTTGGGATAGTCGAAAAGCGGCTTGGCTGCTTGCATGTCGATGACCGTGTTGGCTACAGATGGAAAAACGCGGGCGCGGAATATAGCACAAAAATTAACCAAATCCGACGGTAATGGTCGGATTTTGGTGAAGGTTTAGTGTGCTCTTGCAGGCCTCTTCGCGGGCAAGCCCTGCTCCCACAAGTGTGCGCTCACCTCTGTGGGAGCAAGGCTTGCCCGCGAAGAGGCTCGCCTGAATGACGACAAAGCCGGTAATTACTCGTCGTCGTCGAAGTTGTAACTGCCCGGCGCCAGATTCTCGAACCGGGTGTACTTGCCGATGAACGCCAGACGAATAAAACCGATCGGGCCGTTCCGCTGCTTGCCGATGATGATCTCGGCGATGCCCTTGTGCTCGGTCTCGGGGTGATAGACCTCGTCCCGGTAAACGAACATGATCACGTCGGCATCCTGCTCGATCGCTCCGGATTCGCGCAAGTCGGAGTTCACGGGGCGCTTGTTGGGCCGTTGCTCCAACGAGCGGTTGAGCTGCGACAGCGCCACCACCGGGCAGTTGAATTCCTTGGCCAGCGCCTTGAGCGACCGCGAGATCTCGGAAATCTCGTTGGTCCGGTTATCGCCGCTCGAACCCGGAATTTGCATCAGCTGCAGGTAGTCGATCATGATCAGACCGATCTCCCCGTGCTCACGCACCAGTCGCCGGGTGCGCGCGCGCATTTCCGATGGGCTGATGCCCGCCGTGTCGTCGATGAACAGCTTGCGGTCGTTGAGCAGATTGACCGCCGAGGTCAGGCGCGGCCAATCGTCGTCGTCCAGCCGACCGGAACGGACTTTGGTCTGATCGATCCGGCCAAGCGACGACAGCATCCGCATGATCAGCGAATCGCCTGGCATCTCCAATGAGTAGACCAGTACCGTCTTTTCGCTGCGCAATACCGCGTTTTCGACGAGGTTCATCGCGAAGGTAGTCTTACCCATCGACGGACGACCGGCCACGATAATCAAATCGGCAGGCTGCAGGCCGCTGGTCTTCTCGTCGAGGTCGGTATAGCCGGTGGACAGGCCGGTGATCGCCGCATCGGTGTTGAACAGCGTGTCGATGCGGTCGATGGCTTTGGTCAGCAGGTCGTTGACGCTGACTGGCCCGCCGGTCTTGGGCCGCGCTTCGGCGATCTGGAAGATCTGCCGCTCGGCCTCGTCAAGAATCTCCGCGGCGTTGCGCCCCAGCGGATTGAATGCGCTGTCGGCGATGTCGTTGCTGATGGTGATCAGCTGACGCAGCGTGGCGCGCTCGCGAACGATTTGCGCATAGGCCTTGATGTTGGCGACCGACGGCGTATTTTTCGCCAGTTCACCGAGGTAACCGAGACCGCCGACCTGGGCGCTCTGACCTTCGCGGTCGAGCTGCTCGTGTAGGGTCACCACGTCGAACGGGGTGTTCTGATCGGCCAGACGCGCGATGGCGCGGAAGATCAAACGGTGGTCATGACGATAGAAGTCGCCATCCGACACTTGATCGAGCACGCGTTCCCAGGCGTCGTTGGACAGCATCAAGCCACCGAGCACGGCCTGTTCGGCCTCGATGGAATGCGGCGGCACCTTGAGGGCAGACGTTTGCAGATCGTATTGCTCGGGGGCGGATATCTCGTTCATGACCACACTGAATTAGGCTATCTGAGAAAGACAAAGGGCACGACCTGTAAACAGGATCGTGCCCGATGTTAACCGTCTGACACACAAGGTGCCAGACCGTCAGGTATTGCTTAAGCTGCTACCACGACAACGCGGACAGTGGCTTCTACGTCGCTGTGCAGGTGCACAGCCACGTCGAATTCACCGACGTTGCGGATGGTGCCGTTCGGCAGACGAACTTCGCTTTTTGCCACTTCGACGCCAGAGGCGGTCAGTGCATCAGCGATGTCGTGAGTACCGATCGAACCGAACAGCTTGCCTTCGTCGCCAGCGGTGGCAGTGATGGTCACTTCCAGCTCGGCCAGTTGGGCAGCACGGCTTTCAGCCGATGCTTTCTTGTCAGCGGCAGCTTGTTCCAGCTCAGCGCGACGCTCTTCGAACGCAGCCAGGTTGGCAGCGGTCGCAGCGGTAGCCTTGCCGTAAGGCAGCAGGTAGTTACGACCGTAACCAGCCTTGACGTTTACCTTGTCGCCCAGGTTGCCCAGGTTGGCGACTTTTTCCAGAAGGATCAGTTGCATGTGGAAATCCTCTTAACTTTTAACCTTCACCGTTCGCGTTATCGGCGTCTTTCGGCGCCAGACGACCGCGAAAATCAATCAGGCTGTCGACGATGGCCAAGACCACCAGCAACGGATAGATCAGTTGCATGAACAGCAGCAGTGTCACGTAAAGCCCGACCAGCCAGAACTTGCCCAGCGTGCCCCGTACCACCAGCCCGTGCATCAGCGCCAGGCCGGCAAACACCAGCGGAACACTGCACAACGGCGTCAGCATGGCGATCTGTGGACCGAAGTTCGGACCGACCAACATGCACGCCAGCAGCATCAACGCTGGCCACAGGGGGATTCTGATGGCCCGAAACTCGCGACCGAACCCACCCGGGTTGTACAACACTGCCTGCCAGTAGCGACCCAGAATCAGGGCCAGCACACTGACGGCTTGCAACAAGGCCGCAATCAGACCGGTCAGCACCGGTGCGATCAGCGCAGCCAGGCGGGCCTGTTCCTCTACCGACAATTGCTGGTAGAAGCCCTGAAGCAACCGCGGCAACAGCTTTTCGAGCTGTTGCGCCATCGCTTCGATGGGCACCTGGAACACCACACCCAATACCACGCCATACACCAGGCCCAGCGCGATGCTGACCAGCAGCACCCGGTTCCACGACTCACTGGAGCGCAATTGCGCCGCCAGCACCAGCGTGCCCAGCAACACCATCAAGGTGCGCGGTTCGCCGAAATACCACCAGACCAAGGCCGGCAGCAGAGCCCAGAGCAGAACGCCAGAGGCGTCCTTCATTCCGCGCCGCAGGTACACAAGGCACCCAGCGGCGGCACTCAACCAGAACAACAACGGCATTGCCGCACAAGCAACCACTACGAGAGTGGCCTGCACGCGACCGCGCATGATGAAATCAGCTAACGAACGCATGCAATCTATCCCTTGCTACAGTCGACTGCCCGGTCTCAGCGGCCGTGGCTGTCGGTGTAGGCCAGCAGGGCCAGGAAGCGGGCGCGCTTGATAGCGGTGGCCAGCTGACGCTGATAACGAGCTTTGGTACCGGTGATACGGCTTGGAACAATTTTGCCGGTTTCGGATACGTAGGCTTTCAGGGTGTTGAGATCTTTGTAATCGATCTCTTTCACTTCTTCAGCGGTGAAGCGGCAGAATTTACGACGACGGAAGAAACGTGCCATGTTATAGGCTCCTCAAGTGGTCCGTGGATTACTCGTCAGCGTTATCGCTGTTGTCGCTGTCATCACTGTCAGCGCTTTCAGCGCCTTCGTGCTCAGGACGATCGCGACGCTCACGGCGCTCACTGCGGTTTTCTTCAGCCTTGAGCATCTCGGATTGGCCAGTAACGGCTTCTTCGCGACGGATGACCAGGTTACGGATCACAGCATCGTTGTAGCGGAAGTTGTCTTCCAGCTCGGACAGAGCCTTGCCAGTGCACTCAACGTTCAGCATCACGTAGTGAGCCTTGTGAACATTGTTGATTGCGTAGGCCAGTTGACGACGGCCCCAATCTTCCAGGCGGTGGATCTTGCCGCCGTCTTCTTCGATCAGCTTGGTGTAACGCTCTACCATGCCGCCGACTTGCTCGCTCTGGTCAGGGTGGACCAGAAAGATGATTTCGTAATGACGCATGAATGCTCCTTACGGGTTGTAGCCTGCCGCCAGGGCGGTCAGACAAGGAGTGAATGAACACAGTGTAAGCTTGCTCGGACGAGGCACGTGCGTACCTGCCGCCACGGCAAGGGGCGCAATTGTAGTGAAGGGCGGGAGGGGAAGCAAGGAGATTGGTGATTATTTGAGCAATCACCGAAACAGTACAAGAGCTTCGCGAGCAAGCTTTGCTCCCACGGTGCAATGCAGACCTGTGGGAGCAAGGCTTGCCCGCGAAGAGGCCCTTGAGTGCAGATTACTTCTTCTTGGCGTTACGCTGACGGACCGCTTCGAACAGGCAGATACCGGTGGCCACCGAGACGTTGAGGCTGCTGACGCTGCCCGCCATTGGCAGTTTCACCAGGTAGTCACAATGCTCGCGAGTCAGGCGCCGCATGCCCTTGCCTTCGGCCCCCATGATCAGGATGGTCGGGCCGGTCATGTCGTGCTGGTAGAGGTCCATTTCCGCCTCGCCAGCGGTACCGACCACCCACAGGCCACGCTGCTGAAGCTTTTCCAGCGTCCGCGCGAGGTTGGTAACCGCCACCAGCGGAATCACTTCCGCCGCGCCGCAGGCCACTTTGCGTACCGCGGGGGTCAGGGTCGCCGACTTGTCCTTGGGCACGATCACTGCCAGTGCGCCGGCCGCATCGGCGCTGCGCAGGCAGGCGCCGAGGTTGTGCGGATCGGTCACGCCGTCCAGCACCAGCAACAACGGCGCGCCCTCGGTACGGTCGAGCAGCTCGTCGAGCATCGCTTCGCCCCAGACCTGGCTAGGGCTGACATCAGCGACTACGCCCTGATGCACACCCTCGCCCGCCCAGGCATCGAGCTCGCGGCGCTCGGCCGAGCCGACCGGAACGCGGTTCTCGCCAGCCAATGCCACCAGCGTCTGAACCCGTGGCTCGCTACGACCTTCGGACAACCAGATCTGTTTGACGCGCTTGGGGTGATGACGCAGCAGCGCCTCTACGGCATGCACACCGTAGATTTTTTCCAACTGACTCATGATTTCGCCTTGGGTTTACGCGAGCCCGACTTCGAAGGGCCTTTACGGTGCTTGGTCGGCCCCTTGCTGTCGTCGCCACTCTTGGCCGCGCTGCCTGGATTGCCCTTGGCCTCCGACAGCAATGCCTTTTTCATTTCACGGCTCTTGCGCACTTCGGCATTCTTGGCCGCCGCATCTGAAGCACGGTAAGCCTCTACCGGCTCAGCCTTGCCCGAGCGACGCGGCGGCTTGAGGTCCGGCGTCTTCTCGGCGGACTTGCTGGCGCCGCCGCGGCTCGATGTCGGCTTGCTGCCGGCGCCGGAGCGCGCGGCAGGTTCCTTGGGAGCGTAGGCCTTGTCCACCGGGTGGGCGTTATCGCCCTTGGCTTTTCCCGACGGTTTCTCTGCCCGCCCTTTGGTGACAGGTGCGTCGGCCAGACGGTTCTTGCGACCGATCGGGGCATCGAGGGTGGTCTGGGCAATTTCGAAATCGATCTTGCGCTCGTCGAGATCGACGCGCATGACGCGCACTTCAACAGTGTCGCCCAGGCGGAAATTGCGCCCGGTGCGCTCGCCAGCCAGTTTGTGATGCACTGGATCGAAGTGGTAGTAATCGCCCGGCAACGCGGTGACGTGCACCAGGCCCTCGACGAAGATATCGGTCAGCTCGACGAACAGGCCGAAACCCGTCACCGCAGTGATCACGCCCGGGAAGCTCTCGCCCACACGATCCTTCATGAACTCGCACTTGAGCCAGTTGACCACGTCACGGGTCGCTTCGTCGGCACGGCGCTCGCTCATCGAGCACTGCTCGCCCAACTGCTCGAGGGCATTTTCGTCGTAAGGGTAAATACGCGCTTTCGGAATGCTCGCCGCACCGGCACGGCGCACGTGCGGCGTGTCCAGCTTGGAGTGGATCACACTGCGGATGGCGCGGTGGGTCAGCAAGTCCGGATAGCGGCGGATCGGCGAAGTGAAGTGCGTATAGGCCTCGTAATTCAGGCCGAAGTGGCCCTGATTGTCAGCGCTGTACACCGCCTGACTCATGGAGCGCAGCATCACGGTCTGGATCACGTTGAAGTCCGGGCGATCGGCGATGGACGCCAGCAGCGCACGGTAATCCTTGGGCGACGGACCGTCCTTGCCCTTGTGCAGGGACAGGCCCAGCTCGCCGAGGAAGGCTCGCAGTTTTTCGAGACGCTCCGGCGGCGGCGCATCATGCACGCGGTACAGCGCCGGAATCTCGTGCTTCTTGAGGAATTCGGCGGTGGCCACGTTGGCGGCCAGCATGCACTCTTCGATCAGTTTGTGCGCATCGTTGCGAACGGTCGGCTTGATCTCGGCGATCTTGCGTTGCGAACCAAAGATGATGCGGGTTTCCTGAGTTTCGAAGTCGATCGCGCCACGTGCATGACGAGCGCTCAGCAGCACCTTGTAGAGCGCATACAGCTGTTTGAGATCTGGCAGCACATCGCCAAACTCGGCGCGCAGGGCCTTGGCTTCGGCGGTACGTGAATGCTCCAGCAACGTGCTGACCTTGTTGTAAGTCAGGCGCGCGTGAGAGTGGATCACGGCTTCGTAGAAGCAGTAGTCGGTCATCTCGCCGGTCTTGGAGATGGTCATCTCGCAGACCATGGCCAAACGGTCGACTTTCGGGTTCAAGGAGCACAGGCCGTTGGACAGCTGCTCGGGCAGCATCGGGATCACGCGCTCGGGGAAATACACCGAGTTGCCGCGCACCTGAGCTTCGTCGTCCAGCGCCGAACCCAGCTTGACGTAGCTCGACACGTCGGCAATGGCCACGTAGAGCTTCCAGCCGCCATTGAACAGGCGCAGCTTGCTCTTGGCTTCGCAGTAGACCGCATCGTCGAAGTCGCGGGCGTCTTCACCATCGATGGTGACGAACGGCAAGTGGCGCAGATCGATGCGCTTTTCCTTGTCCTTTTCTTCAACCTGGGGCTTGAGCTTGGCGGCTTCCTTGAGCACGGCGTCGGGCCATACGTGAGGAATGTCGTAGGTGCGCAGAGCGACGTCGATTTCCATGCCCGGGGCCATGTAATTGCCGATGATCTCGACAATGTCGCCTT
The DNA here is from genome assembly GCF_031880315.1 of Pseudomonas baltica. Classification (NCBI taxonomy): domain Bacteria; kingdom Pseudomonadati; phylum Pseudomonadota; class Gammaproteobacteria; order Pseudomonadales; family Pseudomonadaceae; genus Pseudomonas; species Pseudomonas baltica. The sequence goes on from NZ_CP134771.1 coordinate 3,032,577, forward strand.
GGGGCTGGAAGCGCGGGGTCGGCCAGTGGGTGATTTTCACCGCCACGAACTGCCCGACCTTGGCCGCGCCATGGCGACCCGGGGTGATCAGCACTTCCTGCTGGACCTTGGGGTTGTCCGGCTGCACGAAGCCGATACCGCCCTCTTCGAAATAGCGGCCGACCACGGTCTCGTGAGCACGGGACACCACTTCGACGATCACGCCTTCACGACGACCACGGCGATCGAGGCCGGAAACACGGGCCAGGGCACGGTCACCATCGAACACCAGACGCATTTGCGCCGGGCTCATGAACAGATCGTCGCTGCCGTCGTCGGGCACCAGGAAGCCGAAACCATCGCGGTGGCCGCTGATGCGCCCCAGGATCAGATCGAGCTTGTCGACCGGCGCGTAAGTGCCGCGGCGGGTGTAGATCAACTGAGCGTCGCGCTCCATGGCACGCAAGCGGCGGCGCAGGGCTTCGATCTGGTCTTCAGTGGAGAGGCCGAATTCGTCAGCCAGCTCTTCGCGGCTGGCGGGCGAACCGCGCTCGGCGAGGTGCGCGAGGATCAGCTCACGGCTGGGAATAGGGTTTTCATATTTTTCCGCTTCACGAGCGGCCTCGGGATCGAGGGACTGCCAATCGGCCATTAGAGAGAATTCACCTTGTCTATATGCGGGTTAGTTTGGCATAGGCGTATTGAAACGGGAAATTTCAGCTGCTGTTCAGTGCTGAATAAACCGGCGGAAGGTAAAAAAAACCCCGCTACGACCGCCCGGCGCAAAAATTTTAATATTTTTAACAACAGGGGTTTACAGCGCAAAATCCGCTCCGTATAGTGCGCGCCATCGCCGACGTACAGCGTTGTCGATGATGCCCAGGTGGTGAAATTGGTAGACACGCCAGCTTCAGGTGCTGGTGACCTTACGGTCGTGGAAGTTCGAGTCTTCTCCTGGGCACCAATTTCGAGATGCAGAGTAGCGCACTTTGATCTCACTCACAAAAACCCGCGAAAGCGGGTTTTTGCGTTTCTGGGCAATGACTTGGCCCGATGCAAAATTCCTTGCACGAGGGCTTTACAGAGTCAGGCGCCCTCCGTATAGTGCGGCCCACAACGACGCAGTGCGACGTTGTATGCCCAGGTGGTGAAATTGGTAGACACGCCAGCTTCAGGTGCTGGTGACCTTACGGTCGTGGAAGTTCGAGTCTTCTCCTGGGCACCATCTTCAGCTTAAACCCGCGAAAGCGGGTTTTTGCGTTTCTGGGGTTTGAAAATCCCTCAAATACTGTGTTGAGGCTACCGACGCCTTCGCGGGCAAGCCTTGCTCCCACAGTGCTGGCCGGTGTTGAGCCTTACCTCTGTGGGAGCAGAGCTTGCTCGCGAAGAGGCCAGCAGCCCCACCGCCAAGCTAAGCCCGAAACTGCCCGATACTCGCCTTCAGCTGCCCCGCCAGCTTGTCCAGCTCGACACTGCTGGCAGTCGTCTGCTGTACAAGATCGGCAGCGCGCTCCGCCTGCAGATGAATCGTCTCCACTCGCCCTTTCACCGCCTGCGCCCCTTGCGCCTGATGGGCCGCCGCCTGGGTCGCCAGACCGATCGCGGCATGCACCTGCTCCACCGAAGCCTGCACGCTCTGTTGCAACCGCGCACTGCCCTGCAATACTCGCAACCCCTCATCGGCCTGACGCCCGGCCTGACTGATCGCTGCCACCGCCTCCTTGGCCCCCGCCTGCAACGCCCCGATATGCGACTGGATATCGCCCGTAGAGCGCTGCGTCTTGCTGGCCAAAGCCCGCACTTCATCCGCCACCACGGCAAAGCCGCGCCCGCTTTCACCCGCGCGGGCCGCCTCGATGGCCGCGTTGAGCGCCAGCAGGTTGGTCTGCTCGGCGATGCCATGAATTACCGTCAGCACCACCTCGATCTGCTGACTTTGCTCAGCCAACCGCTCGATCACTCGCGAACCTGTCTGTACCTGCCCCGCCAAGGCCTCTATCAGCCCGCCCACCTGCTGCGAAGCGCGGGTGTTTTCATCGGTCGCCTGGCGAATCTCCACCACCTGCGCCAGCGCCGATTGCATCGCCTGGCTTTCCGCCTGCGCCTCGTCCGCCATCTTCGACAACGCCTGCAAGCTCGCTGCCACCTCGTCCCGCTGCAGCTCGGCGGCGGCATTGGCGCCGGCGTTGCGCTGCGTCAGGGCACCAATTTCCGCACCGGTGCGCTGAGCCACATCACCCGCCTCGCGCACGATGGGCTGCAACTTGTCGACGAAGCGATTGACCGCTGCGGCCATATCGCCAATTTCGTCACGACTGTCGAGCTGTACCCGCTTGGTCAGGTCGCCCTCGCCCGCCGCCAGATCATCGAGCGCGCGAATCAACAGATGCAGCTTGCTGACCACCCGGCGCCCGAGCACCACCGCCAGCACCAGCAATACCCCCAGGCCGACCAGTGCCAGGCCCATGCCGATGCGCCAACGCAATGCGCCCGCCGCTTCCTGCACCGCAGCGGTAGTATTGGCCTGCATGCCGGTCGCGCTGTCCTGCGCAATCTTGAGCCGACCTTGCAGCGTCTTCGCGCTGTCGCTGGCAGCGGAACCCAGGCTGTCGCCCACCAATTGAGCGCCACTGGCAATCAGTGCAGCAAAACGCTTGTCGAGCGCCTTGAGCTCGACATCGATAGACGCCGTCGATACGCCCATGCGTACCTTGCCGATCTCCACGCCGTTGGGGCTGATGGAGGACTCGACGTAATACACGGCCGGGTCGTTGCGCGCTGCATCCAGCGCTTTGTCCAGCGCGCGATCGCCGGCACCCTTCTCCACCAGTGCCTGGTTGATCGGGTTGTCGCGATTGAGATAACGGGTCAGGTGCTCGCCCGCGGCGTCGTCATAGACCACGAACAGCACGTTCGGATTGCGCTGGGCGCGCCGGGCGAATTCCGACAGCGCTGGCACATCGTTGTCCCACATGGCCCGCGGCGCCACCGAGGCGAGCAGTTGCGCCATGTCGTTGGCCGAGTCATGCAGGTCCTTCTCCAAGGTGGCGCGCAGTTGCTTCTGCTCATCCTGGAGGCGTGTCGACAAACCCGCCGTGAGCTTCTGCCGGGTGCTGCTCGACAGCGCCTCGAGGCTGCCACGCACCTCATCGCTGGCCTGCCCCAGCTCGGCACTCAGGCGCTGGCTGTCAACTTGCATGCTCTTGCCTAAATCCGCCTCCAGGGCGCTCACCGTGCTCCGCGTAAGAGCAACGGCCACCAGCACCTGCACCAAAAGGGCAATGCCGAGCGCGATGAACACCGGACGCAACAAACGACTCTGCAACAACGAAAGAATGGCCGACACCGCTGAACCCTCATTTTGTGGCTGCCACTAAAATGATGGCACTTCACACGAGGAGAGTCTCAGCAAATCCTGTGCCGCACAGGTGACAGAAACGACAAAGGGCCCGAATAGGGCCCCTTGTCTGTTACCGCGCTCGCTTGATCAGCCAAACGGGTGACGCAGCACGATCGTCTCGACGCGGTCCGGGCCGGTAGAGATGATATCGATCGGCGCGCCGACCAGCTCTTCGATGCGCTTGATGTAAGCGCGAGCGGCGGCAGGCAGTTCTTCCAAGGTCTTGGCGCCGACGGTGGATTCGCTCCAGCCTGGCATCTGCTCGTACACCGGCTCCAGGCCAATGTAGCTGTCGGCATCGGTTGGCGCGTCGATCACCGCACCGGCTTCGTTCTTGTAACCGACGCAGATGTTGATGGTTTCCAGACCGTCCAGCACGTCCAGCTTGGTCAGGCACAGGCCCGAAATGCTGTTGACGTCGATGGCGCGGCGCAGGATGACGGCATCGAACCAGCCGCAACGACGGGCACGACCCGTGGTAGCGCCGAATTCGTGACCCTTCTTGGCCAGGTAGGCGCCGACATCATCGAACAGCTCGGTCGGGAACGGACCGGAGCCCACGCGAGTGGTGTAGGCCTTGGTGATGCCGAGGATGTAGTCCAGGTACATCGGGCCAAAACCCGAACCGGTAGCGATACCGCCAGCGGTGGTGTTCGAGCTGGTGACGTACGGGTAGGTACCGTGGTCGATATCCAGCAACGAACCCTGGGCACCTTCGAACATGATGTCCTTGCCGGCGCGGCGCAGCTCGTGCAGCTCGGCGGTGACGTCGACCATGAGCGGGCGCAGCATCTCGGCGTATTCCATGCACTCGTCCAGAGTCTTCTGGAAGTCGATGGCGGGCTCTTTGTAGTAATTGACCAGCACGAAGTTGTGGTAGTCCAGCAACTCGCCCAGCTTGGAGGCGAAGCGCTCACGGTGGAACAGATCACCGATGCGCAGGCCGCGACGGGCGACTTTATCTTCGTAAGCCGGGCCGATGCCGCGACCGGTGGTGCCGATCTTCAGCTCGCCACGGGCCTTTTCACGGGCCTGATCCAGCGCCACGTGGTACGACAGGATCAGCGGGCAGGAAGGGCTGATACGCAGGCGCTCGCGCACAGGCACGCCTTTTTCTTCCAGCTTGATGATTTCGCGCAGCAGAGCGTCCGGCGCAACCACTACGCCGTTGCCGATCAGGCACTCGACACCTTCACGCAGCACACCCGACGGGATCAGGTGCAATACGGTTTTTTCGCCATTGATCACCAACGTGTGACCAGCGTTGTGGCCGCCTTGATAGCGCACCACCGCGGCAGCATGTTCGGTCAGCAGATCAACGATCTTGCCTTTGCCCTCATCACCCCATTGGGTGCCCAGGACTACGACATTCTTACCCATAACACTTGTCCTCATTCGCGCAAACTTGGTGCCGGCTGCGGCCGGCAGGAACACTCAAGAAGCCAGCGGCAATACCTGCCACAGCCCGTTCTGCTGAATCAATTGCCGGTCACAGTCCGCCTCCAGGGCGGCGCTCGCCGGTTGTCCAGGCAACGCCTGAACCACCCGCTGACCTTCGCTGCGCAGCTGGCAGACCGTCTGCCAGAGCGCTGCATCCGTGCTGTCAGGCATCCAGATGCCGCCAGACGGGAGCTCGATCTCGTTGCTGCCCAATGTCACCAGGCTCTTGAGATCGGTTGAAAAACCAGTGGCCGGACGCGCGCGCCCGAAATCCGCACCGATATCATCGTAACGACCGCCCTGGGCGATCGACACGCCGACACCCGGTACGAACGCGGCGAACACCACACCCGTGTGGTAGTGGTAGCCGCGCAGCTCGCCCAGGTCGAAATACAGCGGCAACTGCGGGAACCGCGCGGCCAGGCGCTTGGCGATTTCCAGCAAATCCTTCAACGCCGCCACAACGGGCGCCGGTGCATCGGCCAGCACTTCGCGGGCCTGCTCCAATACTTCCTGACCGCCACACAGCCCGACCAACGCACGCAGCATGCGCGCCAGGTCAGCGGGCAGGCCGGCCGTCAGGCTTATGACTTCGTCGATAGCCTTGCGTTGCAGGGCATCGAACAACTGCTGCTCGACCTCGCCGGTCAGGCCGGCCGCCCGGGCCAGGCCACGGTAGATACCGACATGACCAAGATCCATGTGCACACCCGGCACCTGCCACAGATCAAGCATAGCCAGCATCAGGCTGATCACTTCAACATCGCTGCTCGGGCTGGCATCACCATAGAGCTCGGCGCCCAGCTGGATAGGGCTGCGCGAATTCGACAGCGCCCGCGGCTTGGCATGCAGCACGCTGCCGGCATAGCACAGGCGGCTTGGGCCTTTGCGGCGCATGGTGTGAGCGTCGATGCGGGCGACCTGAGGCGTGATGTCGGCCCGAAAGCCCATCAGCCGACCCGATTGCGGGTCGATCACCTTGAAGGTGCGCAGATCCAGGTCCTGGCCCGCGCCGGTCAACAGCGACTCCAGGTACTCGATATGCGGAGTGACGACGAACTCGTAGCCCCAGCTCTGGAACAGATCCAACACCTTGCGGCGCGCTACTTCGATGCGCGCTGCTTCCGGCGGCAGTACTTCTTCGATGCCATCTGGCAGCAGCCAGCGGTCTACCGTTGCCATTACGCCAATCCCCTTTGATCCGGGCGGCCCGCCCTGAGCCGAGCCTTGAGTGAAGCAGATAGCGGCGCAGGCGCACGGCGGTCGCTACAGACCGCACAAGCCCTGGAGGCCGCTATCCTCGAAATCTTTACCGATGCACGGCCCGCTTAAAGGCCAATCGATATCGCAGACGCAAAAAAGCCGGGAATTTCCCGGCTGCCGCATCATACACACGTTTTGCCGAAGGATCACCCCGCCAGACGGATAAGCCGCCCGGCGGAGCCCTTCGCAGTGATGACTGCGACCTTTACTTGGGTTTCTTCATGTACTGGAAGAAATCGCTGCTCGGGTCGAGTACCAGCACATCACTCTTGCTGGAGAAGCTGTCGCGGTAGGCACGCAGGCTGCGATAGAACCCGTAGAACTCAGGGTCCTGGGAATAAGCCTTGGCGTAGATGGCTGCTGCTTGCGCATCACCATCACCACGGGCCTCTTCCGATTCGCGATAGGCCTCGGCCAGCAGTACACGGCGCTGGCGGTCGGCATCGGCGCGGATACCCTCAGCCAGCTCGTTACCCTTGGCACGGTGCTCGCGAGCCTCACGCTCACGTTCAGTGCTCATGCGCTCGAACACGCTTTTGTTGACTTCCTTGGGCAGATCGATGCCCTTGACCCGCACATCGATCACCTCGATCCCCAACTCTTTGTCGGCGATACGATTCAGCGAAGCGGTCATGTCAGCCATCAGTGCGTCGCGCTCACCGGACACTACTTCATGCAGCGTACGCTTGCCGAACTGGTCACGCAGACCGGACTCGAGGCGACGCCCCAAGCGATCGTCGGCGTTGGCCTTGAGGCCCGACGTGGCGGTATAGAAACGCTCGGCGTCCTTGATCCGCCACTTGGCGTAGGCATCGACCATCACGGCTTTCTTTTCCAGCGTCAGGAACCGCTGAGTAGGCGCGTCGAGAGTCTGCAGCCGCGCGTCGAACTTGCGCACCTGGTTCACATACGGGATTTTCGCATGCAGGCCAGGGGCTACATCGGCCTGAACGACACGGCCGAATTGCAGAAGCACAGCGCGTTCAGTCTGCGAAACGACATACAAGCTATTCCACGCGACGACCGCCAGGACAACGCCGACGATCAGGACAATCACGGATTTATTGCTCATCAGCGACTCTCCCTGGAACGCAATTCACGCTGCTGCTGTTGCAAGTCGGACGCCGCACGTGCACCCGCCGAATCGACCACCGGCGCCGGCGTTGTCGAGGACGCACCGCCATTGTTGCGGCTGCCCTGGACCATCTTGTCGAGCGGCAGATAGAGCAGGTTGTTGCCCTTGTCGCCACTGACCAGCACTTTGCTGGTGTTGCTGTAGACGTCCTGCATGGTTTCCAGATAAAGGCGCTCGCGCGTCACATCCGGGGCCTTGCGGTATTCGGTCAACAGCTTGGTGAAACGATCGGCCTCACCCTTGGCGCGCGAGACGACTTCGTCGCGATAGCCATTGGCATCTTCGATGATGCGCTGCGACTGACCACGGGCTTCCGGCACGACGCCGTTGGCATAGGTTTCTGCCTGGTTGCGCGAGCGCTGCTCGTCTTCACGGGCACGGATCACGTCATCGAAGGCTTCCTGCACTTCACGCGGGGCTGCCGCGCTCTGCACGTTGACCTGAGTCACGCTGATGCCGGTCTGATAAGTGTCGAGGAAGCGTTGCAGACGCTCCTTGATCTCACCCGCCATCTGCTCACGGCCTTCGGTCAGGACCTTGTCCATCGCGGTCGAGCCGACCACATGACGCAAGGCGCTGTCCGTCGCGTGCTGCAGGCTGACTTCAGGCTGGTCGACGTTGAGGACGAAGTCCTTCAGATTGCTGATCTTGTACTGCACGGTCAGCGGCACCTCGACGATGTTCTCGTCTTCGGTCAGCATCTGGCCCTGCTTGGAGTACGAACGCTCGCGCGTGACGTTTTCCATGTACTTTTTATCGAACGGTGGAAAGTAGATATTCAGGCCCGCACCCACGGTTTCGTAGTACTTGCCGAAGCGCAGCACAACGGCCTGCTCCTGCTCGTCGACCACGTAGACCGCGCTGTACAGCCAGATAGCCACCAGCACTGCCAGGCCAATGCCCAGCAAGCCGAAGCCACCGCCTTTGGACGACGACGGACCACCGCCATCACCGCTGCGTTTTTTCCCACCACCGAACAAACCGTTCAGGCTTTCCTGTAGCTTGCGGAAGGCTTCATCCAGATCCGGTGGCCCCTTGCGGTCGCCTCCGCGGCGTTTGCCACCCCAGGGATCCTGATTATTCGAATTGCCACCACCCGGCTCATTCCAAGCCATAGCGCTCTCCATCTGATAAAGCAAAGACGCGCCCGCGGCGCGCCAACCAATGCTACAGAATGCCTGTCACCTCGGCATAACCAGATACCGAAGCATTTATTGCAAAGTGTGTTGCTGGATGAATTCTTCGAGCTCCAGCCCTTCACGACTGATCAACCGATTGAACTCGACACGCGGCAGACGCACGGCCAGCAGGCTTGCGCCCTCGTCGTCGTGTGTTTCACTCTGGACCGCATTGACGGCGAAGAACTGCGCCCGCAAACGCGCGAATTGCTGCCCCAGGTGCAAGGTACCGACGAACAGATCGTTTTCGATCAGTTCCGCCATGGCCTGGCGCAGCAGGTCCAGGCCGCGGCCATCACGAGCCGACACCCAGACTCGCTGCGGCTTGCCATCTGCATCGCGCTGAATCTGCGGCTCTACGCCTTCGAGCAGATCGAGTTTGTTATACACCTCGAGGATCGGCAAGCCTTGTGCACCAATTTCGGTCAGCACCGCCATCACCTGTTCGATCTGCTGATCGCGCTCGGGCTCGTGGGCATCGATCACATGCAGCAACAGGTCGCTGTTGTTGGACTCTTCGAGCGTAGCTCGGAAAGCCTCCACCAGCTTGTGCGGCAAATGGCGAATGAAGCCCACGGTATCGGCCAGCACGATCGGCCCGGCGTCGGGTAGCTCGAGCCGACGCAGGGTCGGATCGAGGGTAGCGAACAATTGGTCGGCCGCGTAGACATCCGAGGAGGTCACGGCATTGAAGAGCGTGGATTTGCCGGCGTTGGTGTAACCCACCAGCGACACCGAAGGAATGTCCGCACGCTTGCGGCCACGACGGGCCTGCTCGCGTTGACTGCGGACCTTTTCGAGGCGCGCCTTGATCTGGCGCAGGCGAACCCGCAACAGACGACGGTCGGTTTCAAGCTGGGTTTCACCCGGGCCGCGCATGCCGATACCGCCGCCCTGGCGCTCAAGGTGAGTCCAGCCACGCACCAGACGCGTGCTCATATGCTCGAGCTGGGCCAGTTCGACCTGCAGCTTGCCTTCATGGGTACGGGCGCGTTGCGCGAAGATATCGAGAATCAGACCGGTACGGTCAAGCACGCGACACTCGAAAGCTTTTTCGAGGTTACGTTCCTGACTGGGTGTGAGGGTGTGGTTGAAGATCACCAGGTCGGCATGTTCTGCCTTGACCTGGTCACGCAACTCTTCGACCTTGCCACTGCCTATCAGATACTTGGCAGTGGGCTGATGTCGCGACACGCTCACGAACGCGACGGTGTCGGCACCTGCCGAGACAGCCAGCTCCTGAAACTCCTGCGGATCTTCACGCGCCTCAGGGTCCTGACCATCCAAGTGAACGAGTATCGCCCGTTCACCACCGCCGTGGCGCTCAAAGAACAATGCAGACTCCTATCAGGCGTTACCTGGTTCGCTGCCATGTTCGGCGCCATCTTCGCTGGCGCTAGGCAGGCGAATCGGACGGACCGGAACAACGGTGGAGATAGCGTGCTTGTAAACCATCTGGCTCACGGTGTTTTTCAGCAGGATGACGAACTGGTCGAACGACTCGATCGTGCCTTGCAGCTTGATACCGTTGACGAGATAAATTGAAACCCCCACTTTTTCTTTACGCAAGGTGTTCAAGTAAGGGTCTTGTAGCGAATGCCCTTTTGACATGTGCCGCACTCCTTTAAGGATCGATAGAATAATTCGAAAAATGATGGCTTTAGCCGTCGCACCCCCAAGGATAGACGGCAATTGCAGGGACTCAGCTCAATATGGAGACCGAATCCAGGTATTTCAAGGTGCGCGGCAGATTGTCGCAGGCCAGGCTGTCCAGCCAGTTTAAGTCAGCCCAACTGCGCAACCAGGTAAATTGTCGCTTCGCCAATTGGCGAGTGGCAATGATGCCCCGCTCCTGCATTTCTACCGCTGTCAGCTTGCCATCGAGATGATCCCAGACTTGCCGATAACCCACTGCCCGAATCGACGGCAGACCTGCATGCAAGTCGGCCCGGTCGTGCAGCGCTTTGACCTCGTCAACGAATCCCTGTTCAAGCATCTGCCCGAATCGAACTGCAATTCGGTCATGCAACACCCGCCGATCCGTCGGAGCGATCGCCAGATTGGCCACAGTATAGGGCAATTGACCGCTTCCAGAAGCGCCTGCGTCAGTACTTTGCGCGATTTGTCGCTGCCGATGCTCGGTCATGCTCGCGCCGCTGACCAGAAACACCTCCAACGCGCGGATCAAGCGCTGGGGATCATTGGGGTGAATGCGTGCCGCCGACACCGGATCGACGGCCGCCAGACGCGCGTGCAGCGCTTGCCAGCCGTCACGTGCGGCGTCTGCTTCAAGGGTTTCGCGCACCTGGGCGTCGGCGGCCGGCATATCGGCGAGCCCATCGAGCAACGCCTTGAAATACAACATGGTGCCGCCCACCAGTAACGGGATATTGCCCCGCGCGGTGATCTCGGCCATGGCCTGCAAGGCATCGCGACGAAAATCCGCCGCGCTGTAGCTCTGCGCCGGGTCGAGGATGTCGATCAGCCGATGGGGGTACTGGGCGAGCACGTCGCGGGACGGCTTGGCGGTACCGATGTCCATGCCGCGATAGACCAGCGCCGAGTCGACGCTGATCAGCTCGCAGGGCAGCACCTTGGTCAGCTCGATGGCCAGGTCGGTCTTGCCGGCAGCGGTCGGCCCCATCAGGAAAATGGCGGGTGGCAAGGCACTCATCTCAGCGCCCCCGCAGGAACAGCTTGTCGAGGTCGTCCAAGCCCATCTGCGTCCAGGTCGGTCGACCGTGGTTGCACTGGCCGCTGCGCTCGGTGATTTCCATATCGCGCAGCAGGCCGTTCATTTCTGGGATGGCCAGGCGCCGGTTGGCGCGGATCGCGCCGTGGCAGGCCATGGTGCCGAGCAACTCGTTCAGATGCGCCTGGATACGATCGCTGGTGCCGTACTCCATCAGGTCGGCGAGCACGTCATGCACCAGGCGATTGGCCTCGGCCTGCTTGAGCAGCGCCGGAATCTGCCGGATGGCCAATGTTTCCGGGCCCAGACGCTGCAGCTCGAAGCCCAGGCGCTGGAACCAGCTGGCGTGCTCTTCGGCGCAATCGGCCTCGCGCTGGCTGACCGCAATGGATTCGGGCACCAGCAGGGGCTGGCCACTCAGGCCTTCGCTGGCCATGGCGATTTTCAGGCGCTCGTACATGATGCGCTCGTGGGCCGCGTGCATGTCCACCAGCACCAGGCCCTGCGCGTTTTCGGCAAGGATATAGATGCCCTTCAGTTGCGCCAGGGCGTAGCCCAATGGCGGAATGTCACCATCGCTGGTCGGCAGTGCGGGGGCGCCTTCAGCACCTGGTAGCGGTTTGAAGAACTCGCGATAGGCCGCCTGGGCTTCCGCGACCGGCAAAGCAGCCGAGGGCCGTGGCACGTACTGATTGCCGTAGCCACCGGACCCGGATCCGGAACCGCTGCCACCGTAATTACCCTGCAGGCCCGCGCCGTAGGTCGGCGCCGAGGCCGTAGGCTCGAGCAGATTGGCCGCCAGACGCATCTCGCCTTGCGGACCGAATTCACCGGCATCGAGCCCGGTCGCCCGCGCCGCCTCAGGCGTGGCAGACGCTGCTGGCAAGTGATCTTCCGGTCGCACATCGGCCAAGGAGCGGTGCAAGGTGCCGTACAGGAAGTCGTGCACGCTGCGGCCATCACGAAAACGCACTTCGTGCTTGGTCGGGTGCACATTGACGTCGACTGCCGTCGGATCGACCTCCAGAAACAGCACGAACGTTGGGTGACGACCGTTGAACAGCACGTCGCGATAGGCCTGGCGCACCGCATGCGCCACCAGCTTGTCGCGCACCGCCCGGCCGTTGACGAAAAAGTACTGCAAGTCAGCCTGGCTACGGGAAAAGGTCGGCAGCCCGACCCAGCCCCACAGGTGCAAGCCGTTGCGTTCGACTTCAATCGGCAGCGCCTGCTCCAGGAACGCCGGGCCGCACACCGCAGCGACGCGACGAGCACGGGCGGTGTCGTCGTGGGCGTCATGCAGGCTGAGCACGGTCTTGCCGTTGTGGCGCAGATGGAAGCCGACATCGAAGCGGGCCAGCGCCAGACGCTTGATCACTTCCTGCAGGTGATCGAACTCGGTTTTTTCGGTCTTGAGAAACTTGCGCCGCGCGGGCGTGTTGAAGAACAGGTCGCGCACTTCCACCGAAGTGCCCACCGGGTGCGCGGCGGGCTGGACTCGCGGAGCCATGTCGCGACCTTCGGTCTCCACCTGCCAAGCCTGCTCGGCATCCTGAGTGCGCGAGGTCAGGGTCAGGCGCGCCACCGAACTGATCGATGCCAGCGCCTCGCCGCGAAAGCCCAGGCTCATCACCCGCTCCAGGTCATCCAGGTCGCGGATCTTGCTGGTAGCGTGGCGGGCCAGGGCCAGCGGCAGGTCATCGCTGGAGATACCGCCGCCATCGTCACGCACCCGCAGCAGCTTGACGCCACCTTGCTCGACGTCGATATCGATACGCCGGGCGCCTGAGTCGAGGCTGTTTTCCAGCAGTTCCTTGATCACCGAGGCCGGGCGCTCGACCACCTCGCCAGCAGCGATTTGGTTGGCAAGGCGCGGGCTGAGCAGCTCGATACGGGCGGTAGTATTCATTGGGACGCCAAGGCTGCACTGGGGATGGTCAAGGTCTGGCCGATTTTCAGCTCGTCGCTCTTCAAATTATTGGTGCCGCGCAGGCTGGCCACCGGGACCTCGTAGCGCGCGGCGATCATCGGCAGGGTTTCCCCGGCGCGCACCACGTGCTCGCTGGCCGAGCGCGCCGCCAGCTTGCCGCTGTCTCGCAGCCAGGCGATGTAGGTGCCCGGCGGCGGATTCTGCTGGAAGAACTGCTGCACGCCGGCACGGATCGAACGGGCCAAGGCCTGCTGATGCTGCGCCGATTGCAACTTGCTGGCCTCGTTGGCGTTGGAAATAAAGCCGGTCTCGACCAGAATCGACGGGATATCCGGAGATTTGAGCACCATGAACCCGGCCTGCTCGACCCGCGCCTTGTGCAACGGTGTGACGCGCCCGACGCTGCTGAGCACTTTTTGCCCCACGTTGAGGCTGGAGCTCAGCGACGCGGTCATCGACAGATCGAGCAACACGCCCGCAAGCATGCGGTCCTTGTCGTCGAGGCTGACGTTGCCGGCACCGCCGATCAGGTCGGAACGGTTTTCGCTGTCCGCCAGCCAGCGCGCGGTTTCGGAAGTCGCGCCGCGATCGGACAAGGCAAACACCGAGGCACCGAAGGCCTGGGAGGAAGGCGCCGCATCGGCGTGGATAGAGATGAACAGGTCGGCGCCCTTCTTGCGGGCGATCTCGGTACGGCCGCGCAACGGAATGAAATAATCGCCGGTGCGGGTCAATTCGGCGCGGAAGCCCTTGTCCTGATTGATCTGGCGCTGCAATTCGCGAGCGATGCCCAGCACGATGTCTTTCTCATGCTGGCCGCGCGAGCCGGAAGCGCCTGGGTCTTCACCGCCGTGGCCGGCATCGATGACCACGACGATATCGCGTTTACCGTTGGGTACCGGCTCCAGCTTGATGCTCGGCTGGGCGGGCGAGACCGGCACCGCCGGCGTCGTGGCGACCGGTGGCGATGGCGGCGCAGGCTCGGCGTCCTGAGGCGAATCATAGAGATCCACCACCAGGCGGTTGCCGTATTGCTGGTTGGGGGGCAGGACGAAGCTCTTGGGCGTCACCGCCTTTTTCAGGTCGATGACCACCCGCAGATCGGTTGGCGTCCGTTGCGCCGAGCGCATCGAAGTGATGGGGGTGTTGGCCATCGGTACGTTCAGCGGGCCGCCCAACGTTGCACCATTGATGTCGATGACCAGGCGATCGGGCGCCGCCAGGGTGAAGACGCTGTGCTCCACAGGCCCCGACAAGTCGAATACCAGCCGGGTGTTATCCGGGGCCCGCCACAACCGCACGCTCTTGACCTGCGAAGCGGCCAATGCATTGACCGCCACCACCGTCATTAATACTCCAACGGCCGCGACCCAAGCGCGCATGCGCATACCTTTCCCCATCATGATCAAGTAATTTCCTGTGCCAGAACGGCACACCACGCAGTGCCGCGGTCAGTCTGCGGCGCTATATGCAGCGAGCGTCCTGCCGCTGCCGGGCTTATGGTAATGGTCAGGTCCGGCTTTGGCAAAAAGCCTGCACCCTTCTGGGGCCACTCGATGAGGCACAGGGCATCGCCATCGAAATAATCGCGGATCCCCAAAAACTCGAGTTCCTCTGGGTCGACCAGCCGATAGAGGTCGAAGTGGAACGCTCGCACAGCGCCGATTTCATAGGGTTCCACCAAAGTGAAGGTCGGGCTCTTGACCGCGCCCACATGCCCCAGACCGCGAATCAGACCGCGCGACAGCGTAGTCTTGCCAGCGCCCAGATCGCCTTCGAGAAAAATAGTCCCAACCCCTAGAGTCAACGCTGCCAGGCGTTTACCAAAGGCCTCCATCGCTTCTTCGCCCTGCAGATACAGCGTTACTTCTGGCACGGCGCATGCTCCTCGAGCAACTGACGAATGGCTGGGATCAGATCGCTGGCCGCCAGGCCGCGGCCATGCTGGCCTTGCTGCTCGCCAGCGCGGGCATGCAGCCAGACGCCCAGGCAGGCCGCCTCGAACGGCGCCATGCCCTGTGCCAGCAACGCCGCGATCAGGCCGGTGAGGACATCGCCCAGGCCAGCGGTGGCCATCGCCCCATGACCGTGATCGCATTGCGCCAGCCGTCCGTCCGGCGAGGCGATCAAGCTGCCGCTGCCCTTGAGCACCGCCACCGCCGCGTATTTTTTCGCCAAGGCATGCGCCGCCGCCGGGCGATCCGCCTGGATCTGCTTGATCGATACATCCAGCAAACGCGCCGCCTCGCCAGGATGCGGCGTGATTACCGCACCGGCGGGCAAGGTCACGGCACCGCTCGCCAAGCGATTGAGCGCGTCGGCATCCCACACCTGCGGTTTGTCGGAGCAGGCCGCCATCGACAGCAGGCTGTGCCCCCAACTGCCCTGCCCCAGCCCAGGCCCGACGGCCAGCACGGTGGCCTGCTCGACCATGTTCAGCAACTGGTTGGCCGAACTGACACCTGCGGTCATGACTTCCGGCAAGCGCACCAGCGCCGCCGCGACGTGCTCCGGACGAGTGGCCAGCGATACCATGCCGGCACCGCTGCGCAGCGCGCATTCGGCGCTCAACAGGCTGGCGCCGCCGGTGCCGTGATCGCCACCGATGACCAGCACGCGGCCGAACTGGCCTTTATGACTGTCGGGCTCGCGCGGCGTCAACACAGGTGTGGTGAGGGCGGTGAGCAGCACGGGAGGGTGCGATACGTCGGGGAGTGAGTCGTCGGGCAGCAGCATGCTTTAACCTTCGGGAGCAATGTCTGGCAGAATTATACGCACCTCAGCCCTGGTTGCCTCCCTCGCATGTCTAGCAATGCCGCCGATCTTTATGCCCTGGCCGACTCCATCAAGGAGTGGGGCCGCGAACTGGGCTTCCAGCAGGTCGGCATCGCCGGGCTGGACCTTGGCGAGCATGAACACCACCTGCAGCGCTGGCTCGACGCCGGCTACCATGGCGAAATGGACTACATGGGCGCCCACGGCACCAAGCGCTCGCACCCCGAGGAGTTGGTGCCGGGGACGTTGCG
Source organism: Pseudomonas baltica (assembly GCF_031880315.1). NCBI lineage: Bacteria > Pseudomonadati > Pseudomonadota > Gammaproteobacteria > Pseudomonadales > Pseudomonadaceae > Pseudomonas > Pseudomonas baltica. Next base: position 3,048,620 of record NZ_CP134771.1, read on the forward strand.
GGTGGTGTCGCTGCGCATGGACTACCTGCCCGGCGATACGCGCATGGCCCAGCAGTTGGCACAGCCCGACAAAGCCTACGTGTCGCGCTACGCCTTGGGCCGTGACTACCACAAGCTGATCCGCAAACGCGTTCAGCAACTGGCCGAACGCATCCAGGCAGCGATCGGGCCGTTTGGCTATCGCGCCTTCGTCGACAGCGCCCCGGTGCTCGAAAAAGCCATCGCCGAACAGGCGGGGCTGGGCTGGATCGGCAAGAACACCCTGGTACTCAATCGCAAGGCTGGCAGCTACTTCTTCCTCGCCGAGCTGTTCGTCGACATGCCCCTGCCGATCGACCCGCCGCACACCACCGAACATTGCGGGCGTTGTACCGCCTGTCTGGATGTCTGCCCGACTGCGGCGTTCGTCGGCCCTTACGTGCTGGACGCGCGGCGTTGTATCTCGTACCTGACCATCGAGCTGAAAAGCGCGATACCCGTGGAATTGCGCGCGCTGATCGGCAATCGGGTATTCGGCTGTGATGACTGCCAGATGGTCTGCCCGTGGAATCGCTTTGCCCGGCCCACCGGAGAAACGGACTTCAGCCCTCGGCACAATCTCGACAATGCCGACCTGGCCCAGTTGTTTTTGTGGGACGAAGCGCACTTTTTGAGCAGCACCGAGGGTTCGCCCCTGCGCCGCGCTGGCTATGAACGCTGGCTGCGCAATCTTGCAGTGGGATTGGGCAACGCGCCGTCGACCATACCCGTGCTGGAAGCCCTGCAAGCGCGCCGCGAGCATCCTTCGGCGCTGGTGCGCGAGCATGTGGAGTGGGCGTTGGCGCAACATGCGCAGCGGGCGCAGGCATCTTGATCGATGCGAAAATCGGCCCTTGCGATACTCGCAAAGGGCCGATCTTTTTAAGCTAACGGCTAACGGCTAACGGCTTACTGCTTATCCAAAGAGCCCCAAGGATCAAAACTTGATGAAATGCTTGCGGTAGTGCTGCAACTCGGCGATCGACTCGCGGATGTCGTCCAGCGCCAGGTGGGTGCTGCCCTTCTGGAAGCTGTCCTTGACCTCCAGCGCCCAGCGCGCGGCCAGCTCCTTGAGGGTCGAGACGTCAAGGTTGCGGTAGTGGAAGTAGTTTTCCAGCCCGCGCATGTGGCGATACAGGAAGCGGCGGTCCTGGCAGATGCTGTTGCCGCAGATCGGCGACTTGCCCTTGGGCACCCACTGCTCCAGGAAGGCGATGGTCTGCGCCTCGGCCTCGGCCATGCTGATGGTGCTCTCGCGGACACGCTGGGTCAGGCCCGAACCGCCGTGCTGGCGGGTGTTCCACTCGTCCATGCCGGCGAGGATCTCGTCGCTCTGATGAATGGCGATCACTGGGCCTTCGGCCAGGGTGTTCAGGTCGCTGTCGGTGACGATGGTGGCCATTTCGATGATGACGTCGTGGTCGGGATCGAGGCCGGTCATTTCCAGGTCGATCCAGATGAGGTTCTGCGGGTTTTGCATGGGTAAGGCTCCTCGGCGTAGCTGCGCAGTTTAGCCTAGCCGGGCGTGCTAAACTCGCCGCCGTTTCGATCATTACTGCGGTTTTGTCACTGCATGCATGCAGTGACGCGCTGCGTCGATTCGTTTTCAACCTCAAATTGCTCTTCACGTGGAAGTCCCATGGCCAAACGCCAGTTAAACCGCCGCCAGAACTGGCGCATCGAAAAAGTCCAGGGTGAGCGCGCCGCGCGTGCGGCCAAACGCGAACTACACACACTGGAGACGCTGGAAGGCGGCGAGCTGGGACCTGAGCAAATCGGCCTGGTGATCGCGCACTTCGGCGTTCAGGTCGAGGTGGAGGCGCGTGAAGGCGAACTGGCCGGCCAGGTATTCCGCTGCCACTTGCGGGCCAACCTGCCTGCGCTGGTGACCGGCGACCAGGTGGTCTGGCGCGCAGGCAACCAAGGCATCGGCGTGATCGTCGCGCAACTGCCGCGCAACACCGAGCTGTGCCGGCCCGACAGCCGCGGCCAGTTGAAACCGGTAGCGGCCAACGTCGACCTGATCGTGATCGTCTTCGCGCCGATGCCCGAGCCCCACGCCAATCTCATCGACCGCTATCTGGTGGCCGCCGAGCACGCTGGCATTCACCCGCTGCTGCTGCTGAACAAGGCCGACCTGATCGACGAGCAGAACGCGCCAGCGCTCAACGCATTATTGGCGGTGTATCGACAGTTGGGTTATCCGTTGCTGGAAGTGTCGGCGCACCACGGCGACGGTATGCAGCAACTGCAAGCCCGCCTGGATGGGCACATCAGCGTGTTCGTCGGGCAATCGGGGGTGGGCAAGTCGTCGCTGGTCAACAGCCTGCTGCCGGAAGTGCAGACCCGCGTCGGGCCGCTGTCGGAACTGTCCGGTCAGGGCACCCATACCACGACCACGGCGCGGTTGTTTCACTTCCCCGGCGGCGGCGAGCTGATCGACTCACCGGGTATTCGCGAATTCGGCCTGGGCCATGTCAGCCGTGCCGATGTCGAGGCAGGGTTCATCGAGTTCGCCGACCTGCTCGGTACCTGCCGCTTCCGCGACTGCAAGCACGATCGTGAACCCGGCTGTGCGCTGCTCATGGCCTTGGACGATGGTCGTGTGCAGCAACAGCGAATGAACAGTTATCGCTCGATCATCGCCAGTTTGCCGCAGGATTCTTACTGATCGGGATCGGTGCTGGCCGGACCGACCCTTCGCGGCCAGAGCCCGCTCCCAGACTGTGGAAGCGGGGTCTGCCTGCGAAGGCGCTGGCAAGATCACCCCGGTTAAGGCGAAGTGCCCTTCAGCGGCCCGTTATCGAAGATATTGACCTTCTGCCGTACCTGGTTCGGCTGCACGGGCGGGCCCGGCTCGATCGAGGCGCCTGGCTGGCCCGGAGCTGCCGGCGTTGCAGGCGCCGCATCCTTGCCGTCATCCGGCGACTGCTCGCCTTCGATGGCCTTCTCGGCCTTCTTGGTCAGCACCACGATGTCGATACGACGGTTGATCGGGCTTAGCGGGTTCTTGCGATCGAACAGCGACGACGAAGCAAAACCTACCACTCGCGCCACCTGATTGTCAGGATAGCTACCCGCTACCAGTGCGCGCCGTGCGGCGTTGGCACGGTTGGCCGACAACTCCCAGTTACCCATGCCGTTGACGTTGTTGTAAGCGGTGGCATCGGTATGACCGCTGATGCTGATCTTGTTCGGCACCGCCTTGATGGTGTCGGCCATGGCCAGCAGGATGTCTTCGAAATATGGCTTGAGGCGCGCACTGCCAAGGTCGAACATCGGCCGGTTGTCGGCGTCGTTGATCTGGATGCGCAACCCTTCCTGGGTGATCTCGAACAGGATCTGGTCCTTGAACTTGGCCAGTTGCGGGTTCTCGTCGACCTTGGTCTGCAACTCCTGCAGCAACAGTTCGAGGCGCTGCTTCTCGACCGCTTCGTCGTTCTTGCTGATGTTGTCCTGGGTGTCGTTTTTCTGGGTTTCGGGCTTGGCCGGCGACACTTCCTGCTCCGGATTGAGCGTCGCGTCCGGAGCCAGCTGCGGCGAACCGCCGAGGTCGATCACATAGGGCGAGCCGCTCTCGGTAAAGCCGATCGGGTCCTTGAAATAACCGGCAATGGCGATCTTCTGTTCCGGCGTGGCGTTGGACAACAGCCACAGCACCAGGAAGAACGCCATCATTGCCGTGGCGAAGTCGGCGAAGGCGATTTTCCAGGCGCCCCCGTGGTGTCCGCCACCGAAGCGCTTGACGCGCTTGATGATTATGGGCTGGTTATTTTCCATGGATCAGCGACCGCGGACCGCTTGCTCCAGCTCGGCAAAGCTGGGGCGGTGGGCTGGATACAGGACTTTACGACCGAATTCCACGGCCAGCGACGGCGGCATCCCGGAGGCCGAAGCCACCAGAGAAGCCTTGATCGATTCGTAAACGTTGACCTCTTCCTTGGCATCATGGGCCAGGCACTGGGCCAGCGGGCCGAAGAAACCATAAGCCGCCAGAATACCGAGGAAAGTACCGACCAGTGCCGCCCCCACGTGGCCACCGATCGCAGCTTTGTCACCGTCACCCAGCGAGGCCATGGTCACCACGATACCCAGTACCGCCGCGACGATACCGAAGCCCGGCAAGCCATCGGAAATGCCTGTCACGGCATGGGAAGGGTGTTCGAGCTCTTCCTTCATGCTGAGGATTTCCATGTCGAACAGACCTTCGAGCTCGTGGGGTGCCATGTTGCCGGACGACATGATGCGCAGGTAATCGCAGATGAACGCCGTCATGCGCTCATCTTTGAGGATGGTCGGGTACTTGGCGAAAATCGGGCTGGCCGAAGCGTCTTCGATGTCCGCTTCGATGGCCATCATGCCTTCACGACGACTCTTGTTCAGAATCTCGTAGATCAGGCTGAGGATTTCCAGGTAAAAGGCATGGGTGAACCGTGAGCCGAACATCTTCAGGGCTTTCTTGAAGACGTGCATGGTCATGTAGCCCGGGTTGGACTGCAGGAATGCGCCCAGCGCCGCGCCGCCGATGATCAGGACCTCGAAGGGCTGGATCAACGCTGCGATCTGACCGTGGGACAGCACGTAACCGCCTAGCACACTAGCGATTACGACGATGATGCCGATAATTTTAGCCATAGGTTAGCAAACACTTACGAAGTCGTGGACGGGGCTGGGCATAAGCAATTTAGTTCAGATGCCCTACTTATCGGCAGAGGTGCGTCAGACTATAGTTAGTCGACATGAAAAACCAGTTTGCCCCCTCCCGCTTGCCAGTGAAGTGCCCATGCCACCGCAGACACCCCGTACGCTACAAGCCTGGATCAAGCTGCTCAACAGCATTCGCCTGCCCGTAGCGCGCCTCGCCCACGAGCGGGTCAGCAGTGCGATCAACGACAGCAACCGCTCCCTGCGCGAGATCTCCGAGCGCATGCAGGATAGCCCGGCGCTGGTCCTGAGCGTGATCCGCGAGGCCAACATGGCGGTCAGCAACGAGCTGGTGGAGCCCGCCGAGAGCCTGGAAATCGCCATCAATCGCCTGGGCCTCAAGCGCACCGGCGAGCTGCTGCGGTCATTGCCGGCCGTTGAAGCGGACGACCTTCCGGTGGCGCTGCGCCAGTTGCAAATGATCAGTCTGCACGCCAGCCAGCAGGCCAATGGCCTGTTCGCCGCACGGCTGGCGCGCCTGTGGCAAGAGATCCACTGGGGCAGCCTGCTGTTTCTCTCGCCGCTGTGGCCATTGGCAATCAGCCATCCCAAGCTGCTGGAGGAGTGGGAATTGCGGGTTATCCACAAGCGCGAACCGGTCGCCAAGGTCGAGCTCGAGCTGTTCGGCATCCGCCTGCTGGAGCTTTGCCAGGCCATGGCCGAACTGTGGCGCCTGCCGCTGTGGATCATTCAGGGCTATCGCCTGTTGCAGAACGAACGGCGGCAACTGGTGCGGGTCATGCACATCGCGCGGCATCGCGAGCTGGGGCTGCAGCAACAGCAGGAGCTCGACAGCGATCCGGAACTGCGGCGCTGGCTCAATCAGCCCGGCCAATACGGTGTTGCTGGCCAACGGCCTGGCGCTGTCGGCGCAGCAAGCCTGGGACAGCCCCCACAACACGCGCTGGCAGTACCTGACCTGCCTGTACCTGCAAATGCCCTTGGGCGATCTGCAGCAACAGGTGCACCAGCAAGCGGTGCTCAGTGCGCAAAATCATGCCGGCCCCGGGATCTGGCACCCGGCCACCGCGCTGCTCTGGCCGTGGGATCAACGCCGGGAGCATAAAGGCATGGTCGCCGCAGCGGCGCCCAGTGCCCATGACCTCAAGCGCTGGAGCAAATTCTGTACCGAGCTGCTGGCGGAACCGAGCCGCTTCAACAACGCCATGGAACTGACCAACTGGGCGCGAGATGCCCTGGTGGCGAGCGGCATGAGCCGCATCATGATGCTGATGACCGACAAGGGCATGACCCAGTTGCGCGTACACCAGATCGCCGGTCTGCCGGAGCCGTCGGCGCAACTGACCCTCAACATCGACCACAGCACGCTGCTGCAACACCTGACACGCCAGGCCGGGCAGATCCGTATCACCCTGGAGAACCACGACCAGTACTGGTCCAAGCTGCCCGCCAGCCTGCGCACCTTGTTCCGCGGCGACAACCTGCTGGCTCGGTCGCTGGTGAGCAATGGCCGCGTGGTCATGATCCTGCTGGCCGATCAGGGCGGCGGGCCGTTTTCCGAGATCACCGTGCAAGCCTTCGGTAAAACCGCGCAATGTATCGAGCGCGCCCTGACCACCTTTAGCAACCGCAGCCGATGATGCTTGCGTTACAATTGCGGCTTTCCTTCGACGTGGTGATTTCGCATGTCTGATTTTTCCGGCTTGCCTCTGGTCATCGAGCCCTCCGAGCTGCAGGCGCGCCTGGACGCGCCAGGCCTGATCCTGGTCGACCTGTCCAGCGCCGCACGCTACCAGGCCGGTCACATCGCGGGCGCCCATTTCGTCGACCCCAAGCGCACTCAGCTGGGGCAAGCGCCGGCGCCCGGCCTGCTGCCCACTCAGGCGTCGCTCGAAGCGCTGTTCGGCGAGCTCGGCCACAATGCCGACGCCACCTACGTGGTCTACGACGACGAGGGCGGTGGCTGGGCCGGCCGATTCATCTGGCTGCTCGATGTCATCGGCCACAAGCACTATCACTATCTCAACGGTGGCATGCTGGCCTGGGAAGCAGAGCAGTTGCCATTGTCCAGCATGACCCCGACCGCCGTCGGCGGCCCCGTTGCACTGACCTTCGACGATACCCCCACGGCGACTCGTGAATACCTGCAAAGCCGCCTGGGCACGGACGACCTGGCCATCTGGGATGCCCGCGGCCCGCTGGAGTACTCCGGCGCCAAGGTCCTTGCGGCCAAGGCCGGGCACATTCCCGGCGCCATCAATTATGAATGGACCGCCGGCATGGACAAGGAGCGTTCGCTGCGCATTCGCCAGGATATCGCTACCGTGCTCACCAGCCTGGGCATCACTGCCGACAAAGAAATCATCACCCACTGCCAGACCCACCACCGCTCGGGCTTTACCTATCTGGTCGCCAAGCACCTGGGTTACCCGCGCGTCAAAGGCTATGCCGGATCATGGGGCGAATGGGGCAACCACCCCGACACCCCGGTTGAAGTTTAAGGAATATCCATGAAATCTCGCTTGTTCATCATCAGCCAGTACTTGCTGCCCCATCATCTGCTGTCGCGCCTGGCGGGTTGCGTCGCCGAATGCCGTGCCCCCTGGTTCAAGAATGCCTTCACCCAGTGGTTCGCCAAGCGCTATCAGGTCAACATGTCCGAAGCGCTGGTCGAGGACGTGACTGCCTATGAAAACTTCAACGCCTTCTTCACCCGCGCGCTGAAGCCCGACGCGCGCCCGCTGGACCCGACACCCGAGGCCATCCTCTGCCCCGCCGACGGCGCCATCAGTCAACTGGGCCCCATCGAACACGGGCGCATCTTCCAGGCCAAGGGCCACAGCTTCAGCGTGCTCGAACTACTGGGCGGCGATCAGGCCAATGCCGCGCCGTTCATGGGCGGGGAATTCGCCACCGTTTATCTGTCGCCCAAGGATTACCACCGCGTGCACATGCCGCTGGCCGGGACCCTGCGCGAAATGGTCTATGTGCCAGGGCGGATCTTCTCGGTCAACCAGACCACGGCCGAAAACGTCCCCGAGCTGTTTGCCCGCAACGAGCGCGTCGTCTGCCTGTTCGACACCGAACGCGGCCCCATGGCCGTGGTGCTGGTGGGCGCGATGATCGTTGCCTCGGTAGAGACGGTATGGGCCGGGCTGGTCACGCCGCCCAAGCGCGAGCTGAAGACGGTCCGCTACGACGAGGCCGCCCGGGCACCCATTCATCTGGAAAAGGGCGCTGAACTGGGCCGTTTCAAGCTGGGCTCGACCGCCATCGTGCTGTTTGGCCCCGAACAGGTAAAATGGGCGCATTCCCTCACGGCCGGTTCGCCGGTACGGATGGGCCAAGGCTTGGCGTCGCCTGCCAGGTCATGAGTACGCAACAGGTCCTGCGCCGAGGCCAGGGCTTGAGGAACGAAACAATCGCACGGGCCTCGAATTGCCCTGTAGCATCAGTGATCCGACGATGGACTCGCAATGCTGCTAGAGTCCGTGCCAGAGGCCAGTTGATCGAGTGCAAGACTCCCGTTCATCCGGGCCGCTATTTGCACGTGGAGCTGCAATCAATACCAGGAATTGAGTGATGTCACGCCCCAGCCCCCACCTGTTGTTGCGCGCACCGACGCCATCGCAGTTGAGCCTGAGCTTCTGCGAGGCGAACCCGCGCGAGCTCAAACGCTGGATTGCCGCGCTTCCGAAAGCCAATATCGGGGAAATGGCGCGGCAGCTGTATCAAGGCATGGCTGAACTCAACCAACTGGTCACCCCCAGCGAGAACCGCCTGCAACTGCTCGAACTGCTGCGCCCCGAGGTCTATTACGTCTGCAAGCACCTGGAGCGGCACTTCCTCAATCAGGCGATCGTCCTCGACGAACGTGCGCGCAAGGTCGCCAATCTGTGCCAGGCCCTGCAAAACCAGCTGGCCATCGGCTACAAGCAGATCATCGTCGATATCGTGCCCAAACTCGGCAAGGATCGCCTGCAACTCCTCGCCATGGCAATCCAGCGAGCACTGCATTGCCTCAACGGCCCGCTGGTTCGCGCCAGCCTCCTGTATTGTCCCGTCCCTGAAGGCCTTTGGCTCGAACTGCACCAGCTGTACCAGATAGCCCGCGAACACAAGGTGCAAAACACCTTGGTGGTGGACGAACTGGCGCTGGCCACACGCAGCATGACCCCCGAGCAGACCTACGCCTGCGCCTTGCTGCTGGGCAGTTCGCGTTGCAACCAGATGCGCCAGAGCGCCATTTCCAAGCTGGCCGAGGCCTTGGAGGCCTGGAGCGCACTGGTCAAGATCCAGCCCGCCAGCGAGCCTTCGAGCCTGTTCGCCATCGCGCCCGGCGTCGACGGACCACCCCGCTACAAGACCCTGTTCACCGATGAACAAGTGGTCAATCTGCCCGGTCTGGACCCGCAACCTCTGGCCGAAGCGATCAAGACCTACCTGGAGCTGCCCGTTGAACAACGGGGTCAATCCAGGCTGATGATGCCCAACGGTATCAGCAGCGATTTGTTGCAACTGGTGGCTGCAGCCTGGGGCGACGTCGCCGAGCGCACGTTTCAGCGCACCCCTGGCCAAGGCACCTTGACCCTGTGCGTCGGCATGAGCTCGCTGCATTACCACTTGGGCGGCGAGCGCTCGTTCAGCGACATCCTGCGCCGCCCGGCCGGTCGCGCGGCGGAGTTCGGTGCGGTGACGACGCCGGATACCTGGGGCCACGCATTCGATGCCGAAAAGATGAACTCGGGCTTCGAAGAGATCCAGTACAGCCAGCCAGGCGCTGCCGGCGAGAGCGTCAACAGTGCCAGCACCACCGAGGATTATCCGACCTACGTGCTGCAGATCGTCAACCACAGCCCGGGCGGCTATTGCCTGGCCTGGCTCAAGGACGTACCGGCGCAATTGCAGGCCGGCGAGATGGTCGGCATTCAGGACGCGCCCTCCCAGGGCTGGAGTATCGCCGTGGTGCGCTGGGTGCGCCAGGTGCGCAGCGGCGGCACGCAGATGGGCATCGAACTCGTCGCCCCCAATGCCCAGCCGTGCGGCCTGCAACTGGTGCGCACCAACGAGCCCAACAGCCAGTATCTGCGCGGATTGCTGCTGCCGGAAATCCGCGCCATCGATATCCCGGCCACCTTGCTGGCACCGCGCCTGCCCTTTCAGGAAGGCAACAAGGTGGTGATCAATACCAACGGCGACGAAAGCCGCGCCGGTCTTGGCAAACGCGTGGCCAGCACCGGCAGTTTCAACCAGTTCGAATACCGCGCGCTCGAGCAGCCGGCCGATCCAGGCAAAGCGCCTGGAGCAGCGGGCGGCGTGGCGCCGGAAGATGATTTTGATTCGCTGTGGAAAGACCTGTAGCGAAAGGGTGCGCGTCCGGCGCCGATGAGGCGTGTCAGATGCATAGATATCGCTTGTTCGATTTTTCGGGGGCGAGCCCCTCGCTACAAGGATCGGCAATCCGCCAAAGGAGCCAAGCATGTTCGACTTCACCGCGTCACTCAGGCAGCGCTTCGCCGCCCTGAGCACGGGCGCGGAGTTCTTTTCGCTGCGTTACGTGCGTCAATCGCGCCAGTACCTGTCGGTGCGCAAGAACATCGCCGAACCGCCCAGCCTGAGCCTCGATGAAGGGGTGATGCTGACCGTGCGTGTCAACGGTGTCGAGGCCTACGCGGCCACTCCGGATCTGTCCTTGCAGGGCCTGCAGCAGGCCCTCAGCCGCGCCGAGCACCAGGCGCGCGCGATCAAACCCCACGCCTTGCTCGACCTGAGTACTCAAGCCGTCGCGCAAGGGCGTTTCGACTACACCTCACCGGGTATCGAACAACCTTTCGCGTCCCTGAGCGATTGCTACGCCCTGCTCGCCGCCGAGTCCGCCGCCGTGCCCGTGAATAGCAAGCTGGTGAGCTGGCAGACCAGCCTGGGGGTCAGCGATGTCGAGCAGATCTACCTCAACAGCGCTGGCGCCGAGATCCGCCAGGCCTGGCGGTTCGTCTACCCGGGCATCAGCGTCACCGCCCACGATGGCCGGGACACCCAGTCACGCAGCCTCGGCCGAGAGAACTTCGGCCAGCAGGGCGGCACCGACGTCATCCACCGCTGCGGCCTGCAAGGCGCTGCGGTACGGGTTGCCGACCAGGCCTTGCAACTGCTGGGAGCGCCCAATACCCCCGAAGGCCCGCGCGACCTGCTGTTGCTGCCGGATCAGATGACTCTGCAGATTCACGAGTCGATCGGCCATCCGCTGGAACTCGATCGCATTCTGGGCGACGAGCGCAACTACGCCGGCACCAGCTTCATCAAGGCCGAAGACTTCGGCCACCTGCAATACGGCTCGCCGCTGCTCAACGTCACCTTCGACCCCGAGATCCCCGAGCAACTGGCCAGCTACGCGTTCGACGATGACGGCAGCCCGGCCAGCAAGCAATTCCTGATTCGAGATGGCGTGCTTTTGCGCCCGCTGGGCGGCGCGCTGTCGCAGCACCGCACCGGCATGGCGGGCGTCGCCAACAGCCGCGCCTGCAGCTGGAACCGCGCGCCGATCGACCGCATGGCCAACCTCAATATCGAGCCCGGCGATCAGCCGCTGGAGCGCCTGATCGGCAACATCGAGCACGGCATCCTGATGGCCACCAACCGTTCCTGGTCGATCGACGACGCCCGCAACAAATTCCAGTTCGGCTGCGAATGGGGCCAGTTGATCGAAAACGGCGAGCTCAAAGGCGTGGTCAAGAACCCCAATTACCGCGGTATTTCCGCGCAATTCTGGCGCAACCTCAGCGCAGTGGGCGACCTGAGCACCTTCGAGGTCCTGGGTACTCCCAACTGCGGTAAAGGCGAGCCCAATCAGGTGGTCAACGTCGGTCATGCCTCGCCGGCCTGCGTGTTCAGCCAGATCGACGTCTTTGGAGGCGATGCCTGATGCATAACGAATCCTTCGCCCATTTCCAGGCGCTGGTGCACTGGCTCAGCGAGTCGATCGACGCCCCGGCGCAGTTCACCTTCGGCTACAACGCCGAGGCCTCGGACTTTATCCGTTTCAACCATGCCAAAGTGCGCCAGGCGGGGCACGTGACGCAGATCCAGGTCGATCTCAAACTGATCGATAACGGCCGCCAGGCCACGATGCACCTGGCCTTGAGTGGGCATCTGGGGGTCGATCGTCAGCGTCTGGCCGACGCCCTGCGTTCATTGCGGTCGACATTGCCGCTGTTGCCGGCCGACCCCTATCTGCAACTCAACAGCAGCGATTGGCAGAGCCATGTGGTGCTCGAACAGCCGTTGCCCGATCCCGATGCAGTGGTGCGGCAAATCTGCGCGGCGGCGGGCAGCCTCGACCTGGTGGGCATCTATGCCGCTGGCCCGATCAGCCGCGGCTTCGCCAACTCCCACGGTGCGGTCGGCTGGCATCAGGCCAATAGTTTCAATCTGGACTGGAGCCTGTTCCATGCCAACGGCGAGGCGGTCAAGGCCAACTACGCCGGCCAGCGCTGGCAGCAAGGGGCGTTCGAAACGCGCCTGCAGGCCGCACGCCAGCAATTGCAACATCTGACCCAGCCCCTCAAGACCCTGCAACCCGGTCGCTACCGCGCCTATGTGGCGCCAGCCGCCATGGACGAACTGGTCGGAATGCTCAGCTGGGGTGGTTTTTCCGCCCAGGCCATCGCCAGCAAGAACAGCCCGTTGCAGCGCCTCTACGAAGGCGATCAGCATCTGAGCCCGCTGGTCACGCTCAGCGAACAGGTCAGCGGCTCGCTGAGCCCGAGCTTTTCCGAAGAAGGCTACCCCCGCGACGACCTCGTGCTGATCCGCCAGGGCCGCGCCGGCGAGCGCTTGATCGATTCGCGCAGCGCCAGCGAATATGCCCTGCACTGTAACGGCGCGGGCGGCGGTGAATACCCGAGCGCGCTGGAGATGGCGGCCGGCGAGCTGCGCGAGCAGGACATCCTGCAACGCCTGGGCACCGGGCTATACATCAGTAATCTGTGGTACCTCAACTACTCGGATCTGCCCGCCGCGCGCATGACCGGGCTGACCCGATTCGCGACCTTCTGGGTCGAGGACGGGCGCATCCAGGCCCCGGTGAGCACCATGCGTTTCGATGACAGCCTCTACAGCCTGTTCGGCGAGCAGCTGGAAGCCCTGACGGTAGAGCGCGAGATGATTCTTTCCACCAGTACTTACAGTGAACGACGAACGTCTTCGAGTCATTTGCCCGGGGCGTTGATAAAAGGCATTACCTTGACCTTGTAGCGGTTTCAAAAGCTTCGCGGGCAAGCCTTGCTCCCACAAAGAGCTCAGTGTGCAGTTGTGGGCGCAAGGCTTGCCCGCGAAGGAAGCGCCGCGGACTCCAACCAATAAGAGCTAACAATGCCCACACGACCACCGCTTGACCCCGTCACCGCTCGCTGGCTGCCCTGGGTGGTGGCCATCGCGTTCTTCATGCAATCGCTCGACGGCACCATCCTCAATACCGCACTGCCGGCCATGGCCCGCGATCTGGCAGAAAACCCGCTGCGCATGCAGTCGGTGGTGATCGCCTACATGCTCACTGTGGCCTTGCTGATCCCGGGCTCAGGGTGGATTGCCGATCGTTTCGGCACCAAAAAGGTGTTTTTCAGCGCCATCTTCCTGTTCAGCCTGGGCTCGCTGGCCTGCGCACTCTCGCACACGCTGAACATGCTGGTGATCTCGCGCATTCTGCAGGGCCTGGGTGGTGCACTGATGCTACCGGTAGGGCGACTGGTGGTGTTGCGCACCTATCCGCGCTCGGAGCTGGTGCGCATTCTCAGTTTCATCACCGTGCCCGGCCTGCTAGGGCCGCTGATCGGCCCGACGCTGGGCGGCTGGATGGTGCAATACCTGACGTGGCACTGGATCTTCCTGATCAATCTGCCGGTGGGCGTGATCGGCTGTTGGGCGATCTGGAAAATCCTCCCGGACCTGCGCGGTAGCACCCGCACCGCGTTCGACGGCGTGGGTTTTTTGCTGTTCGGCGCGGCGATGGTGTTGATCACTATCGCTATGGAAGGCCTGGGTGAATTGCATCTGCCACACCTGCGGGTGATGCTCCTGCTGTTTGCCGGCATGGCATGCCTGGCGGCATACTGGCTACGCGCCGGTCACATCGACAACCCGCTGTTTTCACCGACGCTATTCCGTACCCGCAGTTTCGCCGTCGGCATCCTCGGCAACCTGTTCGCGCGCCTGGGCGGCGGCGCCTTGCCGTTCCTGGTGCCGTTGTTGCTGCAGGTAGCGATGGGCTACTCGCCTTCGGAAGCCGGGATGAGCATGATCCCCCTGGCAGCGGCAGCGATGATCGCCAAGTCGATTGCCAAGCCGCTGATCGAGCGCTTTGGCTACCGAGTCATTCTGACCTGTAACACTCTGCTGCTGGGTGCTTTGCTGTGCAGCCTGGGCCTGGTTACGCCGGCGACACCCTATGGACTGTTGCTGGTTCAGCTGAGCCTGCTCGGGGCGGTCAATTCGATGCAGTTCACGGCGATGAATACCGTGACGCTGATCGACCTCAATGATGCCGACGCCAGCAGCGGCAACAGCTTGCTGTCGGTAGTGGCACAACTGGCCATGAGCCTGGGCGTGGCCTGCGCCGGGGCGCTGCTCGGCGGTTTCAGTACCTCGGTGGGTATCGACGGCACCACCACGGTGGACGCGTTTCAGATGACTTTCCTCACCATCGGCATCATGACCATGCTGGCGGCGGCGATCTTTGCCCAGCTGTCGAACAAGCCCAGCAGCGGTACGCCCCGTCAGGAAGCCGAAATCGAAGCATAGGGTCATGCGTCACGGGCTGTTACACTGCGCGACATTTTGCTTTTTTTGCAGGGCCGTCCCGTGACCAACACCGCTTTCAATACTTTGCCGCTGTCTGCCGGCATGCTGGCTAACCTCGAATCACTCGGTTATGCCCAGATGACGCCAATCCAGGCGCAAAGCTTGCCGGTGATCGTCAAGGGCCTGGACCTGATCGCCCAGGCCAAGACCGGCAGCGGCAAGACCGCCGCGTTCGGGATCGGCCTGCTCAACCCGATCAATCCGCGCTACTTTGGTTGCCAGGCACTGGTCATATGCCCCACCCGCGAGCTGGCCGACCAGGTGGCCAAGGAAATCCGCCGCCTGGCGCGCTCCGAAGACAATATCAAGGTGCTGACCCTGTCCGGCGGCGTGTCCTTCGGCCCGCAGATCGCCTCCCTGGAGCACGGCGCGCACATCATCGTCGGCACCCCCGGGCGCATCCAGCAGCACCTGCGCAAGGGTTCGCTGGTGCTCGACGGCCTCAACACGCTGGTGTTGGACGAAGCCGACCGTATGCTCGACATGGGCTTTTACGACTCTATCGCCGACATCATCGAGCAGACCCCGGCGCGCCGGCAGACCTTGCTGTTCTCGGCCACCTACCCGGTCGGCATCAAGCAGCTGTCGTCGAAGTTCATGCGCGATCCGCAGCAGGTCAAGGCTGAATCGCTGCATGCCGACAGCCAGATCGAGCAACGCTTCTACGAGATCTCTCCGGACGAGCGCATGAGCGCCGTGACCAAGGTGCTGGGCCACTTCCGCCCGCAGTCCTGCGTGGCGTTCTGCTTTACCAAGCAGCAGTGCCAGGAGACGGTCGACCATCTGGTCGCCAAGGGCTTCAGCGCCGTGGCCTTGCATGGCGATCTCGAGCAGCGCGACCGCGACCAGGTGCTGGCGATGTTCGCCAACCGCAGCACCTCGGTGCTGGTGGCCACCGATGTCGCCGCGCGCGGCCTGGATATCGATGCGCTGGACATGGTGCTCAACGTCGAGTTGGCGCGTGATTCGGAAATCCACATTCACCGCGTCGGCCGTACCGGTCGTGCTGGCGAGAGCGGCGTAGCTATCAGCCTGGTAGCACCGGGCGAAGCGCATCGCGCGCAGGCGATCGAGCAACTGCAGAAATCGCCGCTCAACTGGGCGCCGCTGAGCGAGCTGGTGTCCAAAGGCGGCGCGCCGCTGCTGCCACCCATGTCGACCCTGCTGATCGGCGCCGGGCGCAAAGACAAAGTACGCCCCG
This sequence comes from Pseudomonas baltica, assembly GCF_031880315.1. Lineage (NCBI taxonomy): Bacteria > Pseudomonadati > Pseudomonadota > Gammaproteobacteria > Pseudomonadales > Pseudomonadaceae > Pseudomonas > Pseudomonas baltica. The sequence goes on from NZ_CP134771.1 coordinate 3,064,359, forward strand.
GGGATATCCTTGGCGCCTTGACCGGTGACGCGGGCATCGCCGGCACTCAAGTGGGCAAGATCGCGATTTTCGACTTCCAGGCTTATGTGGCGGTAGAGCGTGATGTCGCCAAAGAGGCGGTTCAGCGCCTCAATAGCGGCAAGATCAAGGGTCGCTCGCTGAAAGTGCGGATTCTTTAAACCTTTGTAGCGAGGGGCTTGCCCTTGACTCGGCGTGTCTGGCACACCCGATGTCTGAGCTATTGTCGGGGACAGGCCCCCTCGCTACGGTGATTTTCGTTTTCCGGGAGAACCCCGCAGTGCGCTCTACCGAAGTCATCATCATTGGCGCTGGCGCCGCTGGCCTGATGTGTGCCCTCAGCGCCGCTCAGCGCGGCCGCCAGGTGATATTGCTCGACCACGCCAACAAAGCCGGCAAGAAAATCCTCATGTCGGGGGGTGGCCGCTGCAATTTCACCAACCTGTACACCGAGCCAGGCAATTTCCTTTCGCAGAACCCGCATTTCTGCAAGTCGGCTCTGGCACGCTATACCCAATGGGACTTCATCGCCCTGGTGGCCAAGCACGGTGTGCCCTATCACGAGAAAAAACTCGGCCAGCTGTTCTGCGATAACAAGTCCAGCGATATCCTCGAGATGCTTCTGAACGAGTGCAGCGACGCCAAAGTGGATCTGCGCCTCGATACCAGCGTCCAGGCGATCGAGAAAACCGCCAGCGGCTACCAACTCACTACCAGAGCCGGCGAGCTCGCTTGCCAGTCGCTGGTGATCGCCACCGGCGGCCTGTCGATTCCGACCCTCGGCGCTACCGGTTTCGGCTTTCAGATTGCTCGGCAATTCGGCCACAGCGTGCTGCCGACCCGTGCCGGGCTGGTGCCGTTCACCATCACCGATCAGTTGAAAGCGCTGTGTACCGAGCTGTCAGGTACGTCAGTGGACTGTATCGCGAGCTGCAACGACCAGAGCTTCCGGGAAAACCTGCTGTTCACTCACCGCGGCCTCAGCGGCCCGGCGATCCTGCAGATCTCGTCGTTCTGGGAGCCCGGTGACAGCATCGAGCTCAACCTGCTGCCGGATATCGATGCTCTGGACTGGCTGACCCAACAGCAGGCCGAGCGCCCCAACAGCGAGCTCAAGACACTGCTGGGCGAGGTCTTCACCAAAAAGATGGCCACCCTGCTGGCCGATCTATGGTTCGAGTCACGGCCGATGAAGCAGTACACCCCGGCGCAGTTGACTGAAATTGCCGAGCAATTGAGCAACTGGCGCCTGGTGCCGGCGGGTACTGAAGGGTATCGCACCGCCGAGGTGACGCTGGGCGGGGTCGATACCCGCGAAGTGTCGTCCAAGACCCTGGAATCGCTGAAAAGCCCCGGGCTGTATTTTATCGGCGAAGTGCTGGATGTGACCGGGCACCTGGGCGGCTTCAACTTCCAATGGGCCTGGGCCTCGGGGTATGCGGCTGCGCAGTACGTTTGAAGGTGCGCTCTCGGGCCCCTTCGCGGGCAAGCCTTACTCCCACAGTGGACACAGCTCCCAAGCTGTAAACCTGCGAGAGCACGGCTTGCCCGCGAAAGGGCCCGCAAGCCTGGCGCTAATTGAATGCACCCCACAGATTTCAACACCCCGCCTGTATCAGCACCCACGCCCCTCCATTAAGATACCCACCTCTGCCCCACTGGTTTGCCCCAACCCATGGCATCGACCTCTTTTCGCCAGACCCTGCGCCGTGTATGGGCGCTCGACAAGTTCAGCTACAGCGTGCGGGTGTTCATCGCCCTGACCGGCAGCATGGCGCTGTGCTGGTGGCAGAACGAGATGCGCCTGCTGATTCCGTTGTTCCTGGGAATTATCGCCAGCGCCTTGGCTGAAACCGACGACAACTGGCAAGGCCGCCTCACCGCCCTGGTGGTGACGCTGTTGTGCTTCAGCGTCGGCGCACTGGCCGTAGAGCTGCTGTTCCCCTTCCCCATCCTGTTTGTCTGCGCACTGGCAGTGGCGGCGTTCGCCCTGACCATGCTCGGCTCGCTGGGTGAACGCTATGGTGCCATTGCCTACGCCACGCTGATCCTCTCTGTGTACACCATGATCGGCGTCGACCAGCGCGGCGGCGAAGTCACGGATTTCTGGCATGAACCCATGTTGCTGGTCGCGGGCGCGGGCTGGTACGGCATCCTGTCGGTCCTGTGGCAGGCGCTGTTTTCCAACCAGCCGGTGCAGCAGAGCCTGGCGCGGTTGTTCCGCGAACTGGGCCAATACCTGAAGCTCAAGTCGTCGCTGTTCGAGCCCATCCGTGGCCTCGATATCGAAGCCCGTCGCCTGGAGCTGGCCAAGCAGAACGGCCGCGTAGTGGCGGCGCTCAACGCCTCCAAGGAAATCATCCTGCACCGGGTCGGCAGCACGCGGCCGGGGTCCAAAGTGAGCCGCTACCTGAAGCTCTACTTTATGGCGCAGGACATCCACGAGCGCGCCAGCTCTTCGCATTACGCGTACAACGCCCTCACCGATGCGTTTTTCCATAGCGACGTGCTGTACCGTTGCCAGCGCCTGCTGCGCCAGCAAGGGGCAGCCTGCCGGCGGCTGTCGGAATCGATCCAGTTGCGCCAGCCGTTCAACTACGACGCCAACTTCGCCGAAGCGCTGGACGACTTGCAGGCCTCGTTGAATTTCCTGCGCGAACAGAACAACCCCTCCTGGCGTGGGCTGCTGCGCTCACTGCGGGCCCTGGCCAACAACCTGGCCACCCTCGACCGCCTGCTCAGCGACGCCAGCAACCCGGACAAACTCGCGGACAACACCGACAGCAGCCTGCTGGACCGCTCGCCACGGGGACTCAAGGATTATTGGGCGCGTATCCGCCAGAACCTGACCCCCACCTCGTTGTTGTTCCGCCATGCCTTGCGCCTGCCGCTGGCACTGGTCATCTGCTACGCCATGGTGCATTTGATTCACCCCAACCAGGGCTATTGGATCATGCTCACCACGGTATTCGTCTGCCAGCCGAGCTATGGCGCCACGCGGCGCAAACTGGGGCAGCGGATCGTCGGTACGGCCGTGGGCCTGACCATCGGCTGGGCGCTGTTCGACCTGTTCCCCAGCCCGCTGGTGCAGTCACTGTTCGCGATCCTTGCGGGGCTGGTGTTCTTCGTCAATCGCACCACACGCTACACCGTGGCCACGGCGGGTATCACGCTGATGGTGCTGTTCTGCTTCAACCAGACCGGCGATGGTTACGGGCTGTTCCTGCCGCGGTTGTTCGATACTCTGATCGGCAGCCTGATCGCCGGCATGGCGGTGTTCCTGTTCCTGCCCGACTGGCAGGGCCGCAAACTCAACAAGGTGCTGGCCAATACGTTGACCTGCAACAGCATCTACCTGCGCCAGATCATGCAGCAATATGCGCAGGGCAAGCGCGACGACCTCGCCTACCGCCTGGCCCGGCGCAACGCGCACAACGCCGATGCCGCACTTTCCACCACCTTGGCCAACATGCTGATGGAGCCTGGGCACTTTCGCAAAGAAGCCGACGTGGGCTTTCGCTTCCTGGTGCTGTCCCACACCTTGCTCAGCTATCTGTCGGGCCTGGGCGCCCATCGCGGCACCGAGCTGCCGGAGCCGGTGCGCGTGCACTTGATCGAGGGCGCAGGGGAAACACTGTCTCGCAGCATCGAGGAAATCGCCAACAGCCTGATCAACAAGACCGCAGTGGCAGTGCACAGCGATGCCGAAGAGGCGCTGGCCAATGAGCTTGAGCAGATGCCCGAAGAAATCGACGAAGGCCAGCGTCTGGTGCAAAGCCAGCTGGCAATGATCTGCCGTCAACTCGGACCGTTGCGGACCATGGCGGCGCATCTCATCAAGGAAAACGAAAAGGCGGCCTGATCCGCACCGCTACATGCCGTATTCGTGCATCAACCGGGCATAGCTGCCATCGGCCTTCATCGAGGCGATGGCCGAGTCGAACCCGGCGATGATCTGATCGTGTTCAGGGTTCTTCAAGCTGACCATGATGTGCAGGGTATTCTCTGCCAGTGGCGGACCGAAAAACTCCACCGCACCGCGCACTTTCGGCGACTCCTGCTGCAGGTAGTAGCGCGCCACGTACTCGTCTTCGAGGGTGAGGTTGACGCGACCGGCAGCGACCATGCGCACGGCCATCGAAAAATTGTGGACCGGCACCTTGGTGATCTGGCTGTCGGCGTCGAATCCGGCTGAGTAGGCATAATCACGAACCACCGCCACGGACTGACCATGCAGCGACTCGAGATTACCGTTGAAGGTGAGGTTGTCGCCCTTCTGCTGGAGCAAGCGGATGCGATTGGTCAGATAGGGCGCGGAGAATTGGCCGAGGTGGGTGCGATCGTCGCTGAACCAAGCGTTGATCACGACGTCATAGCGCCCTTCGCCAACCCCTTGCAGGGCTCGCGCCCAAGGCACCTGTTCAAATTGCGTGGCGTAGCCAGCCCGCACCAGCGCGCGGGTCACCAGGTCAGTAGCCAGGCCGCCATTGACCATGGTCGCATCAGTGAACGGTGGCCAGGCATCGGCAACCAATCGTAGTGTCTGCGCCACCAATGCAGGGCTCTGCAGCAGCAATCCCAGTGCACATAACCCTAACCCCAGCGAACAACAGGCTCGATGCAAACGCCCCATGCTCAACATCCTATCAACGGGCCCGCGCCCTGCGTTGTCTTTGTCCATGAGCTGACTGGCTCAGGGGAACCGATGCACCGGGTAGCCAATGCAGATTACACACAGAACGCGCCGCCAGCATAGCCTGGTGATGGCAATAAGCCGGGGAGTGATACATTTTCGTTACATTCGCGCTTGGCAGGCAGGGGTAGGCCGCCTTTCAGGAATGCTTTTCAGGGATAGCCGAGCACTGCCTTGATACGCTCCACGTTGGCCTCGATCCACTGCGGCTGCACCGCGCCCCAGTCACGAATGCGGTAGCTCCCGGCGTTCTGCCGCGCGCCATCGCCCTGCTCGAACTCACAGACAATGTCGAGATCGGCCAGCGCTGCGAGGGTGTCCTGCGCGGTACGCCGCGGCATGCCAGTGACCTCGGTCAGCGCCGGCACGCTGCTGGCCTGCTGGCTATCGATCAGCCAAGCCACGTACAGGCGGCGATAAAAACTGGTTTTGGTCTTGCTGACATCCATTGCAAAAGCCTTTTAGGGTCAGTGCCGCTCTGGCGGCGGAAGATCGCGATACGTCAGGTACAAGCGCAGGTCGAATTCCAGCTGTTGGTAGCCAGGCTGCATGTACTCGCACAATTGATAGAACGCCTTGTTGTGGTCCGACTCCTTAAGGTGCGCCAGCTCGTGCACCACGATCATGCGCAGGAACTGCGGGTCGGCGTCGCGGAACAACGCGGCGATGCGAATTTCCTTCTTGGCCTTGAGCTTGCCGCCCTGCACCCGCGAAATCGCGGTATGCAGGCCCAATGCGCGATGCGTCAGGTCAAGACGGTTGTCGAACAGCACCTTGTCGATATTCGGCGCATTGCGCAGATGCTCTTGCTTCAATCCCTGGGCATAGCTGTACAGCGCCTTGTCGCTCTGCACGTCGTGACGCTGGGAATAACGCTGACGCAGATAATCCCCCAGGCGATCCTGAGTGATCATCTGGCGGACTTGCTCTTGCAACGAAGAGGGATAGGCTTGCAGATACTTCAAGGGATTCATTGGGCGATGACTGGCCGAGGATCAGCCGCCAGTCTACCGGGGCGAACGCTCGAGTGCATCGCCCACGCTGATCGCGGCGTAGCGCCTAGTGCAGCCCCCACTCGAACGGCTCGGTAAACTGCCCGGCATCGGCCGCGGTCAGCGGTTTGGCCACCACGAAGCCCTGTACGAACTGGCAACCATTGGCCCGCAGCCACTGGTATTGCTCGTGGGTCTCGACGCCCTCGGCAATCACCGTGATCTCGAAGGCCAGGCACATTTCGATGATGCCCTTGGCCATCGCAGCATCGTGCGCCGAATCGGGCAGGCGGGCAATCAGCTGGCGATCGAGCTTGAGGGTATCGATGGGCAGATCGCGGAGCATTTTTACCGAGCAGTTGCCACTGCCAAAGTCGTCCAAGGCGATCTTCACTCCCAGGCGATGCAATTGCTGCAGTTGTTCCCTGGCCTGCTGCGGGTTGTGCATGAGCGAAGACTCGACCACTTCGATTTCCAGCTGATCAGCCGACAGGTGGTTGTCCACTATCGCTCGCTGCAATTCGGCTACCAGATTGGGCATGCTGAACTGCGCGTTGCTGAGGCTGATGCTCAGCACCAGTTCCTTGCGGAACGTGGCATTCCAGGCGCTACGCTGCGCCGCACCTTGATGATAGATCCAACTGGTCAGTCGGCTGATCAGCCGCGCCTCTTCCAGCAAGGGGATGAACAGACCCGGTGGCACATCCCCGACACTGGGGTGCTGCCAACGCAGGAGCGCTTCGAAACCGCGCAAACGGCCATCGGCGATCGAGACCTGCGGCTGGTAGACGAGGGAAAAGTCTTCATGCTCGATGGCCATGGCCACGCTTTCTTCGAGCATCATCCGCGAACGCGCACGCACGTTCATGTCCTGGTCGTAATAACGGTATTGCTGGCGCCCGGCCTGCTTGGCCGCGTACATGGCGATGTCGGCCGCGCGCAGCAGGCCGTCAAGGTGATGACCACACTCGGGATACGTAGCAATGCCGATACTAACGCCCAGAGATATCTCGATGCCGTCGATTTCCTGGAGGGTTGCCACCCGCTCCATGATCTTTTCCGCGACCTTGGCGGCCTGCTCGGGGTATTCGAGGGTATCGAGCAGCGCGGTGAACTCGTCGCCGCCCATCCGCGCAATGATGTCGTAAGGTCGCAAGCATTCCTTGAGTTGCTCGGCAACCCAGCGCAGCACCCGGTCCCCGGCGTCATGGCCATGGGTATCGTTGATGCGCTTGAAACCATCCAGATCGAGATACAGCAGCGCTTGGGTCTTTTCCTGGCGCTCGTTGCGCACCAGCGCGCTGTCGACCGTCTGATAGAAGCCGCGGCGATTGAGCAGCCCGGTCAACGGATCGGTCACCGCCTGATATTCCAGTTGCTGGTGCAGATTGCGCACTACCGACATGTCCTGAACCGTCACGACCATGGCTTTCTGCTCGATGGGCAACGGCGCACAAGAGAGCGCGACCGGTATCTGCTGTCCGGCGTGATTACGCAAAAACGCGTCATGGATGCGCAAGGTATCGCGCAGGCTGTATGCGCGGAAAAACTCCGACTCCTCCCAGGCCAACGGCGTCGGCTTTTGTACGTACTCCAGCAAGGAACTGCCTTGCAGCTCCGCTAGCGTGGCGCCCAGCAACCTGGAAATTGCCGGATTGGCAAACCGGATCTCGCCGCTGTCGGACACCACCAGGATGCCTTCTGCAGCGTTTTCCAGCACTGAATGGTTGAACGCCCGCTCGGCCTCAAGATCACGCGTCAGGCGCTGCAAGTCGCGGCGATTGCGCTGCTGCTCGAGCAGGGCCTGGACCTTGGGGCGCAGGATCTGCGGATCGAAAGGCTTGAACAGATAGTCGATCGCGCCGTTGGCATAGCCTTTGAGGACGGCCGCCTGGGATTGCTCGTTGGCAGTCAGGAAGATGATCGGGGTCAGCTTGGTCCGCTGACTGCCACGCATCAGGCGCGCCACCTCGAAGCCATCCATGCCGGGCATCTGCACGTCCAGCAGCACCAGGTCGACTTCCTGTTCGAGCAGCACGCCCAGCGCCTCGACACCGGAAGCGGCAGTGACGACCTGCCAGTCCTGGCGTTCGAGCAGCGCCCGCATGCTGATGAGGTTTTCCGGGTAGTCGTCGACGACGAGCAGTGTCGATCCACCTTCAGTGTGCTTGGGTTGCGCTTCCATGCTGCTTCTCTTGTGTTGAGGGCCTGTCGGCTTACATCGGCGCCATCTATCTAAAGTATCCGCTTTATTACGGTTTGAGCCGCAACAGTGAGCACAACGTTGATAAAAAGCATGATTCCGTACCACGCAAACCGCCAAAGGCACCCCCGAGGAGGCGTTTTCGCGGGTTAAAGCTTTCTCTGACTCTAGACCCTTATGGACCGGCGCGTCTGCCAAATAGTGCCATCATTGGCGCTCAAAAACTGACGGCCGATAAACGGTCAGTCGATTGACACTCTGTAATCAAAGGCTTACACGAGGTCGACAAACGGCTGGCGCCACCATAATGGCGGATGATTGGAAAATGGATATTCTAGCCATGTGCAAAGGCAGCCGCCTTCGACAACGCTCGAAGCGGCAAGTTCGTAATTTATTTGTGGCGTCCGTGCCGCCATAAACTAACTATATAGGTAGTCCAATGATCGATTTATCCACCTGGAACCTCAGCATTCCCGTCGGCAGCGTTGCCACCACCATTGATACCCCGACTCTGATCAAGGGCTTCAAGGACGAATACTTTCATGCCGACACCGGCACGCTGTTCTTCTGGGCCCCCGTCACCGGCAGCAAGACCGCCAGCGCGATCTATCCTCGCAGTGAATTGCGCGAAACCAACCCCGATGGCTCCGTGCACAACTGGCTGTACACCGCAGCCGACAACACCCTGACCGCCACCATGATGGTCAATCAGGTCCCTTCGTCGGGCAAAGTGGTGATCGGCCAGATCCACGTCAACGGCAGCAACGAGCCACTGCTGAAAGTCGAATATCAATACAAAGAGAAACTCGGCAACGGCAATATCGTCGCCAAGTTGCGCCAGACACCCGGCCAGGATGATCCGACCGTCATCACCATCGCCACCGGCGTGCCGATGAACAAGAACATCAACTACATGATCCACCTGACCAAAGCCGGCACATTGAGCGTCACCGCCTATAGCTTCAAGTGGAGCACCAAGGTCGATCCTCAGTGGGCGACCAAGCCGCTGTACTTCAAGGCAGGCGTTTACGTTCAGGACAACACTGGATACGCCACCGAAGGCGGTTCGACCACCTTCACCAAACTTGTGATCGGTCATACCCAGGGTTAAGGAAAATCGAGGCATGGAAGTTTCAAATAAAAAACCCCGCACTCGGCGGGGTTTTTTAATGCCTGCAGGAATCAGCTGACCTTGGCGGCCAGCTCACCTGAAGCGTAGCGCTGGAACATGCCTTCCAGGGAGATCGGCTTGATCTTCGAGGCATTGCCGGCAGTGCCGAAGGCTTCATAACGCGCGATACACACGTCACGCATGGCCTTGACGGTTTCAGCGAAGTATTTGCGCGGGTCGAACTCGCCCGGGTTCTGCGCCATGAAACGGCGGATCGCACCGGTGGAGGCCAGACGCAGGTCGGTGTCGATGTTGACCTTGCGCACGCCGTGCTTGATGCCTTCGACGATTTCTTCGACCGGCACGCCGTAGGTCTCTTTGATCTGGCCGCCGTACTCGTTGATGATCGCCAGCCAATCCTGAGGCACCGAGGACGAACCGTGCATCACCAAGTGAGTATTGGGGATACGCTTGTGAATTTCCTTGATGCGGTCGATCGCCAGAATGTCACCGGTAGGCGGCTTGGTGAACTTGTAGGCGCCGTGGCTGGTGCCGATGGCGATAGCCAGGGCATCGACCTGGGTCTTCTTGACGAAGTCGGCCGCCTCTTCCGGATCGGTCAGCATCTGGCTATGGTCGAGGATACCCTCGGCGCCGACACCGTCTTCTTCACCGGCCTGACCGGTTTCCAGCGAACCCAGGCAGCCCAGCTCGCCTTCAACCGACACACCGCAGGCGTGAGCGAAAGAGACGGTCTGCGCAGTCACACGGACGTTGTAGTCGTAGTCGGTCGGGGTCTTGCCGTCGACGCCCAGAGAGCCGTCCATCATCACCGAGCTGAAGCCCAGCTGGATCGAACGCTGGCAAATGTCAGGGCTGGTGCCGTGGTCCTGGTGCATGCACACGGGAATGTGCGGGAATTCTTCGATGGCAGCAAGGATCAGGTGGCGCAGGAATGGAGCACCGGCGTATTTGCGCGCACCCGCCGAGGCCTGGACGATAACCGGCGAATCGGTTTTGTCCGCGGCCTCCATGATTGCGCGCATTTGTTCAAGGTTGTTGACGTTGAAAGCGGGGACTCCGTAGCCGAACTCGGCTGCGTGGTCCAGCATCTGGCGCATGCTGATGAGTGCCATTGTATTTGTATCTCCCGATCCAGGGTCGTTAATCGTGCAAGCCTGCCGTATTGGCGGCTGCTGTTCAATATTCACATTGCAATGTTGCGGTTAACACCGTGCGGTCACCGCGCAGCGACGCTCGACCAGTAACGCTAGACCGCTGCCCACGGAGCTTTTTTCACTGAGCCTTGCAGCCCCGCCCAATCAGATCATTGGTAGCGACCCAATACACCAGGCCCTGATCATCCTTGACGTTGAACGCCAGCACACCATCGCTGAACATCTGGCCATCGGCGCCGGGCTCGGTCTTCAGGTGATAGACCTGATCCTTGCCACCCAGACTCACATCAACCTTGCTGCGGGCAGCATCGGTATAGTGCCAGAACACATCGAGCTGACTGTCACACACCCAATGGGTCGGCGCGGGCGTCGATACGGGCGCGGACGACGGCCACGAAGGCCACCACGACGTACTGCAACCTGCCAACAGGGTCATCCCCAGCACTGCACACATCGCCGGGGCGATAGATCCTTTCATTGCCACTCCTCGCGGGTAGCCACCGGACGGTGGCACCTAGTTACAGTTCTGCTCCCTGCCGCCGGCTTCGCTCTGGACACCCGTGGCATTGGTCGCCACGCGCTGATCGTTCTGCGAGGTCGGTACCGTGACCGTCGCCGGGCTAAAGACTTCGCACGCACTTTTCGCGCCATTCGTCCCGGCGCATCCGGTCACCATCAGTACAGCCAACACCACACCACTTGCCAGCACACCAGTCGACGTCTTCATAACGATTGCCTCGTACACATCCATGACGGGAAACAGCACCTGTAGGGTAGGACCGTATTCGCCGCCCGTGGTTGCCTAGTGACAGCCGTTACCGAGATCTTCGCTATTGTACTTCTCCAACGCTTCGTTGCCTTGGCGCTTGCTGATCACCGGAGCGGTCTGCGCCTGCCATTCGGACTGCGCGCAGCCACCATGCGGCTTGGCCACTTCGGCCTTGGCGGGCGTTACGGCGTTATCGGCCGACGTGCTGGAGCAACCCGCCAGCAGCGCCATCAACATCACCGCCGGCAGGGTTTTGAACATCGGGAGAGCCCCTGTTCCAATGTTCATGCCAATCAGGACTTGGCGCGCTGTTCGAGCATTTCCACCGCAGGCAGCACCTTGCCTTCGACGAACTCGAGGAAAGCGCCGCCGCCGGTGGAGATGTACGAAATATCGCTGCCGATGCCGTACTTGTCGATCGCCGCCAAGGTGTCGCCACCGCCCGCGATGGAGAACGCCGAGCTCTCGGCGATGGCCTTGGCCAGCACCTTGGTACCGTTACCGAACTGGTCGAATTCGAATACGCCGACCGGGCCGTTCCACAGAATGGTTTTCGAGGTTTTCAGCAGCTGGGCGAAGTTTTCAGCAGTTTTCGGCCCGATATCCAGAATCATGTCATCGTCAGCGACATCGGCGATGTCCTTGACGGTGGCTTCGGCGTCTTCGGCGAACTGCTTCGCGACCACCACGTCAACGGGTAATGGCACGCTGACCTTGGCGGCGATGGCGCGAGCGGTGTCGAGCAGATCCGGTTCGTACAGCGACTTGCCCACATTGTGGCCCGCCGCGGCGAGGAAGGTGTTGGCGATGCCGCCACCGACGATCAACTGATCGCAAATGGTGCTCAGGCTATTGAGCACGTCGAGCTTGGTCGAGACCTTGGAGCCCGCGACGATGGCAGCCATCGGCTTGGCCGGCGCACCCAGCGCCTTGCCCAGCGCTTCGAGCTCGGCAGCCAGCAACGGGCCAGCCGCTGCGACCTTGGCGAACTTGGCCACGCCATGGGTCGAGCCCTCGGCGCGGTGGGCGGTGCCGAAGGCGTCCATCACGAACACGTCGCACAGGGCAGCGTATTGCTGGGCCAACTCGTCGGCGTTCTTTTTCTCGCCCTTGTTGAAGCGCACGTTCTCGAACAGCACCACGTCGCCAGGCTTGACGTCGACGCCGCCCAGGTAATCGGCCACCAGCGGCACGTCACGGCCCAACGCCTTGCTCAGGTACTCGGCCACCGGCTTGAGGCTGTTTTCGGCAGAGAACTCACCTTCGGTGGGACGCCCCAAGTGCGAGCAGACCATCACCGCGGCGCCTTTTTCCAGGGCCAGCTTGATGGTCGGCAGCGACGCGACGATGCGCGCATCACTGGTGACCTTGCCGTCCTTGACGGGCACGTTGAGATCTTCACGGATCAGTACGCGCTTACCTTGCAGATCGAGGTCGCTCATCTTCAACACGGTCATTGAGTCAGTCCTTCATGCCTTTGGAGATTGTTGGTTTATGACGTGCAGATAATGCTCTGCAACGTCGAGCATGCGATTGGCGAAACCCCATTCGTTGTCGAACCAGGCCAACAGATTGACCAACCGAGGCCCCGACACGCGGGTCTGGCTGGCATCGACGATGGCCGAGTGCGGATCATGGTTGAAATCACAACTGGCGTGGGGCAGCTCAGTGTAGGCCAGCAGCCCGTGCAGCGGGCCGCTGGTGGCGGCCTCGCGCAGGATCCGGTTGACCTCCACGGCGTCAGTGTCCCGAGCGGTCTGCAAGGTGATATCCAGGCACGATACATTGACCGTCGGCACGCGCACTGCTTTGGCCTGAATTCGGCCAGCAAGTTCCGGAAGCAGGCGCTCGATACCGCGCGCCAGCCCAGTGGACACCGGGATTACCGACTGAAACGCCGAACGGGTGCGGCGCAGGTCTTCGTGATGGTAGGCGTCGATCACCGGCTGGTCGTTCATCGCCGAGTGGATGGTGGTGATGGACACGTACTCCAGTCCCAGCGCCTGATCGAGCAGACGCAACAGCGGTACGCCGCAGTTGGTGGTGCACGAGGCGTTGCTCACCAGGCGCTCGGTGCCGGTCAGGCAAGCCTGGTTGACGCCGAACACCACGGTGGCGTCGACATCGGACTCGCTGGCCATGGGCTGGGAAAACAGCACTCGCGGAGCGCCGGCCTCAAGGAAGCGCTCGCCGTCTGCGCGGGTGTGATAGGCGCCAGAGCACTCGAGCACCAGATCGATACCCAGCGCGCGCCAGTCGATGCCTTCCGGAGTGGCGCTGCGCAGCACCTGAATGTTATCGCCATTGATTTGCAGACAATCGCCGTCGATCGCCACCTTGCCGGGGAAACGGCCGTGGGTGGAATCGAAGCGCGTCAGGTATTCGAGGCTGGCCATGTCGGCCAGGTCGTTGATTGCCACGACTTCGAAGCCCGCTTCGCTGCCGCGTTCGTACAGCGCTCGCAACACACAGCGGCCAATGCGACCGTAACCGTTGAGAGCAACTTTGAAAGGGCGTGGCTGAGGCATGGTCGAGCTCGTATAGGAATTCGAGGGGGAGCTGGGTAGTGCGTTGTCAGTGCCGGCCTCTTCGCGAGCAAGCTTTGCTCCCACAGAGCCCGGCGATCCTGCGGCGTGCACCTGTAGGAGCAAAGCTTGCCCGCGAAGAGGCCCGAGAAGGCACCATCACCGGCAAGCCATACAGGCAAGCAACGACAATCAGTCTTCCAGCAGTTCTTCAGCGGTACCCAGAATGTTCTCCAGGGTAAAGCCGAACTCTTCGAACAACGCTGGCGCCGGCGCCGATTCACCGTAGGTGGTCATGCCGATCACGCGACCTTCGAGGCCGACGTATTTGTACCAGTAGTCCGCATGTGCCGCTTCGATAGCGATCCGCGCGCTGACCTGCAATGGCAGCACCGCCTGTTTGTAGCCCGCGTCCTGTGCTTCGAACAGGCTGGTGCAAGGCATCGATACCACACGCACCTTGCGGCCTTGCTCGATCAGCTTGTCGTACGCCTGAACCGCCAGGCCCACTTCGGAACCGGTGGAGATCAGGATCAGCTCCGGCTCGCCTTCGCAATCCTTGAGCACGTAGCCGCCACGGCCGATGTCAGCGATCTGCGCGTCGGTACGCACCTGATGCTGCAGGTTCTGGCGCGAGAAGATCAGCGCCGAAGGGCCGTCCTTGCGCTCGATCGCGTGCTTCCAGGCCACGGCCGATTCGACCGCATCCGAAGGGCGCCAGGTGTCCAGATTCGGCGTGGTGCGCAGGCTGGTCAGCTGTTCGATCGGCTGGTGAGTCGGGCCGTCTTCGCCCAGGCCGATGGAGTCGTGGGTGTAGACGAAGATCACGCGCTTCTTCATCAGCGACGCCATGCGCACGGCGTTGCGGGCGTATTCCATGAACATCAGGAAGGTCGCGCCGTAAGGCACCAGGCCGCCGTGCAGGGCGACGCCGTTCATGATGGCGCTCATACCGAACTCGCGCACACCGTAGTACATATAGTTGCCGCTGGCGTCTTCGGCCGAGACACCTTTGCAACCTTTCCACAGGGTCAGGTTGGAACCGGCCAGGTCAGCCGAACCGCCGAGGAACTCAGGCAGCAGCGGACCGAACGCGTTGAGGGTGTTCTGGCTGGCTTTACGGCTGGCGATGGTTTCGCCTTTGGCCGCGACTTCAGCGATATAGGCAGCGGATTTTTCAGCGAAATCGTCAGGCAGGTCGCCGGCCAGGCGGCGCACCAGCTCGTTGGCCAGCTCAGGGAATGCAGCGGAGTAGGCAGCGAAACGCTGGTCCCACTCGGCTTCGACGGCCAGGCCGGATTCCTTGGCGTTCCATTCGGCGTAGATATCCGCCGGGATTTCGAACGGGCCGTGGGTCCACTTCAGCGCTTCACGGGTCAGGGCGATTTCCGCGTCACCCAGCGGAGCGCCGTGGCAGTCTTCCTTGCCCTGCTTGTTCGGTGAACCGAAACCGATGGTGGTCTTGCAGCAGATCAGGGTCGGCTGCTCGCTCTTGCGGGCGGTGTCGATAGCGGTCTTGATTTCTTCCGGGTCGTGACCGTCGACGTTGCGGATTACCTGCCAGTTATAGGCTTCGAAACGCTTCGGGGTATCGTCGGTGAACCAGCCTTCGACTTCGCCGTCGATGGAGATACCGTTGTCGTCGTAGAAAGCGATCAGCTTGCCCAGGCCCAAGGTGCCGGCCAGGGAGGCGACTTCGTGGGAAATGCCTTCCATCATGCAGCCATCACCCAGGAACACATAGGTGTGGTGATCGACGATGCTGTGCCCTGGGCGGTTGAACTGCGCGCCCATGACTTTTTCGGCCAGGGCGAAGCCCACGGCATTGGCCAGACCCTGACCCAGCGGGCCGGTAGTGGTCTCGACGCCTGGGGTGTAGCCGAACTCCGGGTGGCCCGGGGTACGGCTGTGCAACTGGCGGAAGTTCTTCAGGTCGTCGATCGACAGGTCGTAGCCGGTCAGGTGCAACAACGAGTAGATGAGCATCGAACCGTGGCCGTTGGAGAGAATGAAGCGGTCACGGTCAGCAAACGAGGGGTTCGCCGGGTTGTGCTTGAGATAGTCGCGCCACAGGACTTCGGCGATGTCGGCCATCCCCATCGGCGCACCGGGGTGGCCGCTGTTGGCTTTTTGCACGGCATCCATGCTGAGGGCACGAATGGCGTTGGCGCGCTCACGACGGCTGGGCATCGCTGATCTCCTAGGGTGTTGTAAGGAAGAACGAAAAAGAGCGCCATTTTCCCCTAGGCAGAGGCTGCGGGGCAATCGGAGATAACGATTCCCTTGGATTTTTTGCGGATTTACGCGGCGGGGGCCAGGGAACGCGACTGATCGGGCAATATCAAAACTTTTTGATATTGCCCTTGCGAGCCGCGCGACGCGACTCTAGACTGCGATCCCATGAGCCTACAAATCCCCGCCCTTGGCCCCGAGCCCTTCGATGACCTGGCTGCCCTGTGCAAAGCCGGCAACGACCCCTTGCGGCTGAATGTCTTGCGGGCGCTGGCCTGTGATTCGTTCGGGGTACTGGAGCTGGCGCAGATTTTCGCCATCGGCCAGTCGGGCATGAGCCACCACCTCAAGGTGCTGGCCCAGGCCGACCTGGTGGCCACACGCCGCGAAGCCAATGCGATTTTCTACCGCCGCGCCCTGCCCGACCTCGCGGCCACTGGCGGGCGCATCCACGCGGCGCTCTTGATCGAGGTCGACGATCTCGACCTGCCCAGCGACGTCCAGGCGCGCATGGCCCTGGTCCAGCGCCAGCGCGCCACGGCCAGCAAAAACTTTTTCTCGCGCATGGAAGAAAAATTCCGTGCCCAGCAAGACCTTATCGCCGGCTTGCCGCAGTACCGCGACAGCCTGCTGGCGCTGCTCGACAAGCTCAACTTCGCACCCACTGCCAGCGCGCTGGAAGTCGGGCCGGGCGATGGCGGTTTCCTGCCCGAGCTGGCCAGCCGCTTCGCCCACGTCACCGCGTTGGACAACAGCGCCGAGATGCTCGAGCTGGCGCGCGAGGTCTGCACCCGCGAACACCTGAATAACGTTGAACTGCGCCTGGCGGATGCCTTGAGCGCACTGGCCCTCGCGGCCGACTGCGTGGTGCTGAACATGGTGCTGCACCATTTCAGCGACCCCGCCCACGCCTTCGTGCAACTGAGCGAGCGCGTAAAACCCGGCGGTAGCTTGCTGGTAACCGAGTTGTGCAGCCACAACCAGGGATGGGCCAGGGAGGCCTGCGGTGATCTCTGGCTAGGGTTTGAACAGGAAGATCTGGCCCGTTGGGCCACCGCTGCGGGCCTCGTGCCCGGGGAAAGCCTCTATGTGGGCTTACGTAATGGTTTCCAGATCCAGGTCCGCCATTTTCAGCGACCGGCTGGCGACACTCACCATCGGTAAATTCAGGAAATAGTCCAGATGAGCGAATACTCCCTTTTCACCTCCGAGTCCGTGTCTGAAGGACATCCGGACAAGATCGCCGACCAGATTTCCGACGCGGTACTGGACGCCATCATCGCTGAAGACAAGTTTGCCCGGGTGGCCTGCGAAACCATGGTCAAGACCGGTGTCGCCATCATTGCCGGCGAAGTCAGCACCTCGGCCTGGGTCGACCTCGAAGACATCGTGCGCAACGTCATCATCGGCATCGGCTACAACAGCTCCGACGTCGGCTTCGACGGCGCCACCTGCGCGGTGATGAACATCATCGGCAAACAGTCCATCGACATCGCCCAAGGCGTCGACCGCAGCCGCCCTGAAGACCAGGGCGCCGGCGACCAGGGCCTGATGTTCGGCTACGCCAGCAACGAAACCGACGTACTGATGCCCGCGCCGATCTGCTTCTCGCACCGTTTGGTCGAGCGCCAGGCCGAAGCCCGCAAGAGCGGCCTGCTGCCGTGGCTGCGCCCGGACGCGAAGTCCCAGGTCACCTGCCAGTACGAAGGCGGCAAGGTCGTCGGCATCGACGCCGTGGTGCTGTCGACCCAGCACAACCCGGACGTTTCCTACGCCGACCTGCGCGAAGGCGTCATGGAGCTGATCGTCAAGCACGTGCTGCCTGCCGAGCTGCTGCACAAGGACACCCAGTTCCACATCAACCCCACCGGCAACTTCATCATCGGTGGCCCGGTAGGCGACTGCGGCCTGACCGGTCGCAAGATCATCGTCGACAGCTATGGCGGCATGGCCCGTCACGGCGGCGGCGCGTTCTCGGGTAAAGATCCTTCCAAGGTCGACCGCTCGGCTGCTTACGCGGGTCGTTACGTAGCCAAGAACATCGTCGCCGCCGGCCTGGCCGAACGTTGCGAAATCCAGGTCTCCTACGCCATCGGCGTGGCCCAGCCGACCTCGATCTCGATCAACACCTTCGGCACCGGCAAGATCAGCGACAGCAAGATCGTGCAACTGGTGCGCGAGCACTTCGATCTGCGTCCATATGCGATCACCACCATGTTGGATCTGCTGCACCCGATGTATCAGGCAACCGCTGCATATGGCCACTTCGGGCGTACGCCGGTGGAGATGACCGTGGGTGATGACACGTTTACTGCGTTCACTTGGGAGAAGACGGATCGCGCTGAAGCGCTGCGGGCTTCTGCTGGGTTGTAAGGGCAACGGTTGTCATTGAAGCCCCGACCGGCTTGATCCGGTCAGGGCTTAGTTCGCCCCGAGACCCGCGACTGATCAATCCAACGGGGATGACCAGCGAAAGGCTGGTGAAAGCAATATCAGAAACGCTGGAAAACTTGGCGGCGCAGGCCGCCCTGGTCAAGCAGAGGCTACGAAACAGCCAGATCAACATGGCGCGGGGTTTTCAAGAACGGCTCCGTAGCACTTCGAAACAAACTCAAAACTTGTAACTTGATATTAGAAAACTTGAAATATCGAGCATCACTTTCTTCAAGCATCTACCTCACTGATTTTTCGTATGCTTCGAGTCCGCCCGTTCTTGAGCAAGGATGCTCCTCCATGTTGACGCCTCTACGCATAGGGCTTGCCGCCTGCCTTCTAACTATCATTCCCCACGTACAGGCCAGCCCTTGCCCCGAGTGGGAAGCAACCCGCGCCGCCACCGAAATCCTCACTCTCCAGGCCCGCCTGGCCGACTGGGACGACCGCTACCATCGCCTCGGCGAATCGCCCATTCCCGACGAGCTCTACGACCAATCTCGCCTGCAGTTGAACATTTGGCAGCAGTGCTTCCCCGCCAGCAGCGGGCCGGAGAAATCGCCGCTGGCAACTGCAGTCGGGCCGATCAAGCATCCCATCCCCCATACCGGCGTCGACAAGCTTGCCAACGAAGCAGCGGTGCGTCGCTGGCTCAAGGGCCGGGAAGATATCTGGGCGCAACCCAAGATCGATGGTGTAGCGGTGACGCTGGAGTACCGCAAAGGTCACCTGCATCAGGTGTTGAGTCGGGGCAACGGCAGCCATGGGCACGATTGGACACGGCCAGCCAAATCCATCGCGGCTATCCCTGCGGTGCTGCCACAGCCGATCGATCTGGTGCTGCAAGGCGAGTTGTACTGGCGGCTGGACGAGCATGTTCAGGCCAATGCAGGCAGCAGCAATGCTCGGGGCAAAGTTGCCGGGCTGATGGCGCGCAAGTCGCTGAGTGTCGAGCAAGGCTCGGTAGTCGGGCTGTTCGTCTGGGACTGGCCAGCAGGTCCGGCCCAATTGCCGGAACGCCTCGCTGGGCTCAAGGAGCTGGGATTTCCTGAGTCTGGGGCCTATACCGAACCGGTAAAGCATTTCGAGGATGCCGCCCGCTGGTACAACCATTGGCACACCGCCACCCTGCCCTTCGCCAGCGACGGGCTGATTCTGCGTCAGGGTCGGCGGCCGCCCGCCGAGCGCTGGGAGGCCAAGGTGCCTTATTGGATCGCGGCGTGGAAATACCCGGTCGCGCAGGCCTTGGCGACAGTGCGCGAAGTCACTTTCAGCATTGGCCGGACCGGCCGGATTACCCCGGTGCTGGAGTTGCAGGCGGTACAACTGGATGATCGCCAGGTCCGCCGTGTGAGCATGGCCTCGCTGCAACGCTGGCAAACGCACGATGTGCAGCCCGGCGATCACGTCGCCGTCGATCTCGCCGGGCTGACCATTCCGCGATTCGCGGGGGTGGTGTGGCGCAGTCCCGCACGCGCGGCCATCAGTTCACCTGATCCGGAGCAGTATCATCCGCTCAGTTGCTGGCGCGCGACCGCCGAGTGCACTCAGCAATTTCGCGCGCGACTCACTTGGCTCAGCGGCAAGCAAGGCTTGAAAATGGCGCACATCGGCCCCGGCGCCTGGGACACCTTGATCGCCAGCGGCAGGGTGGAAGGGCTGCTGGACTGGCTGACACTGGATGCCGACGGTTTGCAGGACATACCTGGCATCAAGGACGCCAGCCGTCGGCGTTTGCTGAACGCCTTTGCTCAAGCTCGCGAGCAGCCGTTTACGCAGTGGCTCAAGGCACTCGGCGTGCCGTCGGTGAAAGCCTTGCCTGGCCCGATCGATGAACCTGCGAGCGATAGCCGCTGGCAGCAGCTGGTCGCCTATAGCCCGGAACAGTGGCAGGCAGTTCCAGGGATCGGCGCCTTAAGGGCACAACAACTGACGGATTTTTTCAGGCATCCCGAGGTTCAGCGATTGGCCCTACAACTGAATGAGGCGAAGGTCGAGGGGTTTTACTGAGAAACGGCCTTTTCAGTCTTGTCCTAAAGACGACCAGTGCCTCATGGTCTTCAATAGGGACACTTTCACCCGAGGAATCAAGATGAAAACTCTGTCTTTTGTAGCACTGCTCGCCGCCTGTGGCCTGTTCACACCTCTCGCCCTGGCCGCCGATGCCACCGCGCTCAAAGGCTGCGACGCCAAGAAAGCCAATCTGCAAACCCAGATCGACTACGCCAAGGCCCACAACAACAGTCATCAGCAAGCGGGCTTGCAGAAGGCGCTGGATGAAGTGAACGCACATTGCACAGACGCTTCGCTTCGTCAGGAGCGGGAGAAGAAGATCATCGAAGCCAAGCATGAAGTGGCCGAGCGGCAAGCCGATCTGGCAGAGGCCAACAAGAAGGGCGATGCCGACAAGATCAGCAAGCGTCAGGCAAAGCTGGCTGAATCGCAGAAGGAGTTGCAGGACGCGATGAGCGAGCTGAACAAGTAATCAGCGCTGATCTTGAGGCCGGCTTCGCCGCCGAACGCGCCCCCTTGCTCCCACAGACGCACGACTCAGCAACGGCCTGTACCTGTAGGAGCAAAGCTTGCTCGCGAAGACGCCGGTACAGTCGACCGATCCATCAGATCGAGACGAAGAAAAAGCTCACCACAATCCCCAACCCCACAAACCACACCAGCGAGCGCAGCGCCGGCAGATCAGCCAGATAGAAGATGATGTACAACAGCCGACTGGTGATATAAGCCACCGCCAGCACGTCCATAGTGGTTTGCGCGGCATTGCCGACGATATCGGCAATGATCACCGCTGCGGCGAACGCTGGTATCGCTTCAAAGCTGTTGAGCTGGGCAGCGTGGGCTCGCTTGGGCAAGCCCTGCAGATTCTCGAGGAATTTTCGCGGGTCGTGATTATTGCCCAGCTTGAATTTGCCACCGCCGTATTTGGCGATTCCCGAACAAACGATCGGCAACACAATCGCAATCAATACACACCAGAAGGCGACAGTCATCGGGGTTTCCTTGTCTGTAGTTGGATAATCAAAGCTTCATGACCAGCATGCCCGCCAGCACCAGAGCACAGGCCAAAAGGCGTGGCCCGCCGAAAGGTTCGCGCAAGTATCGCATGCCGAACAGCACCACCAGAATCACACTAACCTCACGCAAAGCCGCCGCTTCGGCTACCGACCCCAGCGCCATCGCCCACAACACCAGCGCATAGCTGGCCAGCACGCACAAACCCACGGCCAAGCCCAGACGCCACTGGGTCTGCCAGAAGCGCCGAAAAGCCGAGCGCCGCTGCACCACGGCAAACAGCGGAAACGGCCACGCACTGATCAAGGTCAGCCAGCCGAGGTAATCCAGGGTATGCCCCCAGCGGGCCAGCGCCTGGCCGTCGAGCCAAGTGTAACAACCGATGCTCAGGCCGATCAGCCCCACCACCGGCAGCAGCTTCCATGGCAAGCGAGCGCCACCGCCGCCCTGCCACAATAGCGCTGCCATGCCGCAGGGGATCAGCAATATACCGATCACCTGCCGATGCGTCAGCGGTTCGGCGGCGAACAGCAGGGTCAGCCCCAACACCACCACTGGTGACAGTCCGCGCATCAACGGGTACACCAAGCCCAGGTCACCGACGCGATAAGCCTTGATCAATAGATAGCGGTAAAGCAGCTCGAAACCGGCCGATGCAAGCATCCAGGGCCAGATCTCGGCGGGGGGGATGTGTACAAAGGGCATCAGCAACAATGCACAGACCAGCGCCACGGCATCCATGCTTGCAATCACCAGCACCCGTTCAGCACTGAACTTGACCAAGGTGTTCCATGTCGCATGAAGGACGGCGGCAATCAGTACAAGCGTTGTCGCGAGCACGCAATGTTCCTTGTTGTTGTGTGAGCGGATGAGGCGTTCCTGAGGTCGCCCCCTTTTACCGGCTCGATATACTAGGCCTTAATTCGTCACATTCAGAAGCGCTTCGCAACAATTCCAATAAGTCCTTCGCCCTCTTCGGGCCGTCGGCATGCGCACGCCTGATCGAACCGAGTTCGTTCGAACCAACCACAGGGATCACTCCGCATGCCACTCGCTTTGTATGCATTGGCCATTGCCGCGTTCGGCATCGGCACTACGGAATTCGTCATCATGGGGCTGTTGCCTCAAGTCTCGGCCGACCTGGGCGTAAGCATTCCCAGTGCCGGGCTACTGATTACTGGCTATGCCTTGGGCGTGGTATTCGGTGCGCCGATCCTCGCCGTCGCCACCGCCAATATGCCGCGCAAGGCGACGCTGCTGGGCATGACCGGGATGTTCATCCTCGGCAACGTGCTGTGCGCCATTGCGCCCAATTACATCTCGTTGATGGCGGCGCGAGTGGTCACGGCGCTGTGCCACGGCGCCTTCTTCGGCATCGGCTCGGTGGTCGCCGCCGGGCTCGTGGCACCGAACAAGCGGGCACAGGCGATCGCGTTGATGTTCACTGGCTTGACCCTCGCCAGTGTGCTCGGCGTGCCGTTGGGGACTGCCTTGGGCCAAGTCGCTGGGTGGCGCGCGACCTTCTGGGCGGTGTCGGTCATCGGCATCGTTGCGCTGATCGCTCAGGCCATCTGGCTGCCACGCTTCATTACCATGGAGCGCGGCAACCTGATGAGCGAGTTCAAAGTGCTGGGCAAGCCCAACGTGCTATTGCCGCTGACCATGAGCGTGATGGCGTCGACCAGCTTGTTCAGCGTGTTCACCTACATCGCGCCAATTCTGACCGACGTCACCGGTATCGGCCCGCATGCCGTGACCATCATGTTGTTGCTGTTCGGCGTAGGCCTCACCGGTGGCAGCCTGCTGGGTGGGCGCCTGGCCGACACCAAATTGCTGCCGGCGCTGATTGCCATGGCAATTGCCGTGGTGGTGGTCATGGTGCTGTTTACTCAGACCAGCCGTTCTGTGATCCCGGCGGCGATTTCGCTGGTGCTGTGGGGCGTGGCGGCGTTCGCGCTGTGTCCGATCCTGCAACTGCTGATCATCGACCAGGCGGTGGATGCGCCCAATCTGGGTTCGACCCTGAACCAGAGTGCATTCAACCTCGGCAACGCGCTGGGCGCCGGCCTCGGCGGGGCGGTGGTGGCCAGCGGTGCGAATCTGGCGCAACTGCCTTGGGTGGGCGCTGCGAGCGGCTTGATGACGTTGCTGACGGCGGCGTATTTCATCTATCGCCAGCCGCATTGGGCGGCCGAGGCAGCGACGGCGCCTTGAGCCTGTAGCGGCAGGCGCGCAGCGTCGAACCTGTGGGAATGTGCATGGGTGCGCCTGGCGTCTTCGCGGGCAAGCCTTGCTCCCACAGTGCAAGCCGGCCTTGAGTCATACATCTGTGGGAGCAAGGCTTGCCCGCAAAAGCACTGGCCATGGCACCCAATTTGGCGCGTCTGTACCGGACAGTAGCACCACCCAATTCGCGGCAGACCCGCCCCCACAAAGGGCGCGGCTGACGCACTGCCCGGCCAGTTGTGCTTTCATACGCGTTTTCTGCAACTGTTACAGGATGTCTGATGCTTGAGCTTGTCGCTGCGTTTATCTGTTTGACCACCCTGCTGACTTACGTGAATTTCCGCTTTATAGGTCTGCCACCGACCATCGGGGTCATGGTCACGGCCATGTTGTTTTCATTGATTCTGCAGGTGCTGAGTTTTCTCGGCTTCCCCGGCCTGGAAGACCAGGTGCGGGCCTTGATCGGCCAGATCGATTTCGGTGATCTGCTGATGAACTGGATGCTGTCGTTCCTGCTGTTCGCCGGCGCCCTGCACGTCAACCTCGCCGACCTGAAAAGCTATCGCTGGCCGATCGGCTTGCTGGCGACGTTCGGCGTACTCATCGCCACTTTCGTGATCGGTACCCTGGCGTTCTGGATTTTCGGGCTGTTCGGCTGGCACGTGAGCTTCCTTTATTGCCTGCTGTTCGGCGCGCTGATCTCGCCCACCGACCCCATCGCGGTGCTCGGCGTGTTGCGTACGGCTAATGCCTCCAAGCCCCTGAAGACCACCATCGTCGGCGAATCGTTGTTCAACGACGGCACCGCAGTGGTGGTGTTCACCGTGCTGCTGGGCATCGCGCAACTGGGCGAGACACCGACCGTTGGCGCGACCGTGATGCTGTTCGTGCACGAAGCCGTGGGCGGCGTGCTATTCGGCGGCCTGATTGGTTATGTGGTGTACCGCATGATCAAAAGCATCGAGCAATATCAGGTCGAGGTCATGCTGACCCTGGCACTGGTGATCGGCGGCTCGGCCATGTCCGCCGAGTTGCACGTATCAGCGCCGATCGCGATGGTGGTCGCGGGCCTGATCATCGGCAACCTGGGACGCAACCTGGCGATGAACGACATGACCCGCCGTTACATGGACGGTTTCTGGGAGCTGCTGGACGATATCCTCAATGCCTTGCTGTTCGCGTTGATCGGCATGGAGTTGCTGCTGTTGCCGTTCTCGTGGCTGCACTTGAGTGCCGCTGGCTTGCTGGCAGTGGCCATTTTGCTGTCGCGCTGGCTGACCGTGGCGCCGGCCATTGCGTTGCTGCGTCGCTGGCGCACGGTGCCGCGCGGGACCATCCGCGTGCTGACCTGGGGTGGCTTGCGCGGCGGGGTGTCGGTCGCGCTGGCACTGGCCCTGCCGCTGGGCCCGGAGCGCGACCTGGTGCTGAGTATCACCTACATCGTGGTGCTTTCGTCGATCCTGCTACAGGGTTTGACGATCGGGCCGCTGGTGAAGTCGGTGACGCGGGAGCCAGTGTCAAAGCAAGCTGATCACTGACAACGAGGGCCTCTTCGCCGCCGAACGCGCGCCCTTGCTCGCGAAGAGGCCCATACAGACAACATCATGCACCCGCTTCGAACTGATCCTTGATATAGCGAATTTCCGTACGCCCGTGCGGCGCCGGCAAGCCATCTTCACCGAGGTTGACGAACACCAGCTTGTCGACCGTGAGGATGCTCTTGCGGGTGATCTTGTTGCGCACTTCGCAGGTCAGGGTGATGGACGTGCGACCAAACTCGCTGGCAGTGATCCCCAATTCGATGATGTCGCCCTGGCGCGAGGCACTGACGAAGTTGATCTCTGAAATGTACTTGGTCACCACTCGCTGGTTACCCAGCTGGACAATGGCGTAGATCGCCGCTTCTTCGTCGATCCAGCGCAGCAGACTGCCGCCGAACAGGGTGCCATTGGGGTTGAGGTCTTCGGGCTTGACCCATTTGCGCGTGTGGAAATTCATGCTCGCTCCTGACTGTTCGACTGGAAGGCCATTATCATCGCAGACACGGCGGCGTGACTCTATATGGCGTTTGTCTATGGGGATGATATAGCCGGCGCTGGCTTCTTCGCGGGCAAGCCTTGCTCCCACAATGGCGGGCCCTAGATCTGTGGGAGCAAGGCTTGCCCGCGAAGAGGCCAGCCGAGGCGACCCACCACCCGGCAGGATTCGCACATAACCCTTGGGAAGCACCGCCAGCCCATATATAATCCCCCTCGCTTCACTTCGACGGCCCTCTCTTCAACCGGGCCGTTCCCGCCACCTGTCCGAGGGGCGCTGCAGCAGGTCTATCCTGTCAGGCTCGGATGGGGCGTTGATCGCCGGACTTGCCGGCACAAACGCACAACGGCGCCCATTCGCACACTACGAATGGAGGCTCTCTATGAGCGCTGTAATCACGCCTGCAGATTTTTCCGACTACAAAGTGGCCGACATGTCCCTCGCTGCCTGGGGCCGTCGTGAAACCATCATCGCTGAATCGGAAATGCCAGCACTGATGGGCCTGCGCCGCAAATATGCCGGCGAGCAGCCTCTCAAGGGCGCAAAAATCCTCGGCTGCATCCACATGACCATCCAGACCGCCGTGCTGATCGAAACCCTGGTCGCCCTGGGTGCCGAAGTGCGCTGGTCGTCTTGCAACATCTTCTCCACCCAGGATCAAGCCGCTGCCGCAATCGCTGCTGCCGGCATCGCTGTCTACGCCTGGAAAGGCGAAACCGAAGAAGAGTACGAGTGGTGCCTGGAGCAAACCATCCTCAAGGATGGTGCGCCATGGGACGCCAACATGATCCTCGACGACGGCGGCGATCTGACTGAGCTGCTGCACAAGAAATACCCGGCCATCCTCGACCGCGTACACGGCGTCACCGAAGAAACCACGACTGGCGTGCACCGCCTGCTGGACATGCTGGCCAAAGGCGAGCTGAAAATCCCGGCCATCAACGTCAACGACTCGGTGACCAAGAGCAAGAACGACAACAAATACGGTTGCCGTCACAGCCTCAACGACGCCATCAAACGCGGTACCGACCACCTGCTGTCGGGCAAGCAAGCCCTGGTGATCGGCTACGGTGACGTGGGCAAAGGCTCGGCTCAGTCGCTGCGTCAGGAAGGCATGATCGTCAAGGTCACCGAAGTCGACCCGATCTGCGCCATGCAAGCGTGCATGGACGGTTTCGAACTGGTGTCGCCGTTCATCGACGGTATCAACGATGGTTCCGAAGCCAGCATCGACAAGGCCCTGCTGGGCAAGATCGACCTGATCGTCACCACCACCGGTAACGTCAACGTCTGCGACTCGAACATGCTCAAGGCTCTGAAAAAGCGTGCCGTGGTCTGCAACATCGGTCACTTCGACAACGAAATCGACACCGCCTTCATGCGCAAGAACTGGGCATGGGAAGAGGTCAAGCCGCAGGTGCACAAGATTCACCGCACCGGTCCTGGCGGGTTCGACGCTCAGAACGACGACTACCTGATCCTGCTGGCCGAAGGCCGTCTGGTGAACCTGGGCAACGCCACTGGTCACCCGAGCCGCATCATGGACGGTTCGTTCGCCAACCAGGTCCTGGCGCAGATCTTCCTGTTCGGTCAAAAGTACGCCGACCTCAGCCCAGCGCAGAAAGCCGAGCGTCTGACCGTTGAAGTACTGCCGAAGAAACTCGACGAAGAAGTGGCCCTGGAAATGGTGCGCGGCTTCGGCGGCGTGGTCACCAAATTGACCAAGCAACAGGCTGATTACATCGGCGTCGACGCCGAAGGCCCATTCAAGCCGCACGCCTACCGTTACTAAAAGCAGCGGCAAGTTGTGAGCTGCAAGCGGCAAGTCAAGGCGGGCCACGCCTTGAGGTTGCAGCTTGCAGCTTGCTCCTTGAAGCTTAAAAAGTCCCTCTTGCAGCTTGAAGCTTGCAGCTAAGGAACGACCATGTCCCAGGAACGCCGCTTCAGCTTCGAGTTCTTCCCTACCAAGACCGATGCTGGACACGAAAAACTGCTGACCGTTGCCCGTCAACTGGCCGGCTACAACCCCGATTTCTTCTCCTGCACTTACGGTGCCGGGGGCTCCACTCGCGATCGCACCCTGAACACCGTGCTGCAACTCGAGCACGAAGTGAAGGTACCGGCCGCGCCGCACTTGTCGTGCGTGGGCGACAGCAAGGCCGACTTGCGCAGCCTGCTCGGCCAATACAAGGATGCCGGTATCAAGCGCATCGTTGCCCTGCGTGGCGACCTGCCATCCGGTATGGGCATGGCCAGCGGCGAGCTGCGTCACGCCAATGACCTGGTCGAGTTCATTCGCGCCGAAACCGGCGAGTATTTTCATATCGAAGTGGCTGCCTATCCGGAGATGCACCCACAAGCGCGCAACTTCGAAGACGATCTGCAGAACTTCGTGCGCAAGGCCAATGCCGGTGCCGACAGCGCGATCACCCAATACTTCTTCAACGCCGACAGCTACTTCTATTTCGTCGAGCGCGTGCAGAAACTGGGCGTGAACATCCCGATCGTGCCAGGCATCATGCCGATCACCAACTACAGCAAGCTGGCGCGCTTCTCGGACGCCTGCGGTGCCGAAATTCCGCGCTGGATCCGCAAGCAACTGGAAGCCTACGGCGACGACGCCCGCAGCATCCAGGCGTTCGGCGAACAGGTCATCACGCAGATGTGCGAGCAACTGCTGCAAGGCGGCGCGCCGGGGCTGCATTTCTACACCCTCAACCAGGCCGAGCCGAGCCTGGCAGTGTGGAACAACCTCAAGCTGCCGCGCTGATAGATTGCACTTGGCTTGCCGGCCCCTTGGCGAGCAAGCGCTGCTCCCACAGAGCGATACGCTTATGAGAGCAAGGCTTACCCGCAAAGGGGCCGGTACTGATCGGCACATCGTTGTGCGCCACGAAATCTTTGCGCTACAGACACTTGCCGCGCAAAGCCTCTAGCCAGCGACCTCCGCGCGTCGTAATCTCCACGACATGCCTGCATACGCCCTCCTACTGTCTGCTTTGCTGATCACTTGCCTGAGCCTAAGCGCCCACGGTGAAAGCCTGCGTATTGTCACCGAACCTTGGGCACCTTACGTCTATCTGCAAGACGGCAAACCCACCGGCATCGATTACGAGATAACCGCGCTGGTGTTCAAACGCCTGGGCATCGATGTGGAGTGGCAATTTCTGCCGTGGCGGCGTTGCCTGATGATGCTCGATGAAGGCAAGGCTGATGGCGCGCTGGATATTTTCGAGTCCACCGAGCGCGACAGCCAGCTGCTTTACCCCACCGAACCGCTATCGCAAGTGGAGTTCGTGCTGTTCCAGGCCAAGGCCCGCCCGCACCTGTTCGCCAGCCTGAACGACCTCAAAGGCCTGAAGATCGGCACCTCGCCGGGCTTTATCTACGACCAGGCATTTCGTGACTCGCAGCTGTTCGAGCGCGAGACCGCACCGACGCTCGAAGCCAATTTCGGCAAGCTGCTACTGGGGCGCGTCGACATGGTGATCACCGATCGCCGGGTAGGCCGCTATGCCGTCAAGGCGCTAGGCCTGCAGGATCAGGTCGAGGAGCTGCCGATCATGGTCAGCCGCGACCCGCAGTACCTGGCGGTACGCCGTAATGCCGGCATGGACCTGCTGGTGCAGCGTTTTGCCGCCGAACTGCGCCGCTTCAAGCAGGAGCCAGCCTACGCCGAGCTGATTACTCGCTACGCCAACATCGTGCCCGAGCCCACCAAGACGCCAGCCAACACCAGCCATTTCGGGGCGAAACCTGACACATCCTCGGAATTCTCTGACAAAAGTGCAGCCGTTGAGCAGTAGGAAAGCGGCGCAAAGGGATTGCTCTGTTATACTCGGGCCTTCCCGCCAGGCTTACGCCCGGACGCTCGACCTCGCAAAAGGCTCCTGATTCGCTCTCCACCTCGGCTTCTCGCCAGGTAAGGCGGCCTTGGAATGCGCATTGGAGGCCCAGCAGGACCGGACGCGACCGCGCCAGAGAGCCCCCGTCGCGCCAGGCACGATTATCCCTCGGGCACAGCCCTCACTTAGACAGGATTACTCATGTCCTTTGCTTCCCTCGGTCTCTCCGAGGCTCTAGTCCGCGCCATCGAGGCAGCGGGCTATACCCAGCCCACTCCGGTGCAACAGCGGGCCATCCCCGCCGTGTTGCAAGGTCGCGACCTGATGGTGGCAGCACAGACAGGTACAGGTAAGACAGGTGGTTTCGCCCTGCCGATCCTCGAGCGTCTGTTCCCCAACGGTCACCCAGACAAGTCCCAGCGTCACGGCCCGCGCCAACCACGCGTACTCGTCCTGACCCCGACGCGCGAACTCGCCGCTCAGGTGCACGACAGCTTCAAACTCTACGCCCGCGATCTCAAGTTCGTCAGCGCCGTGATCTTCGGCGGTGTCGGCATGAACCCGCAGGTGCAGGCCATGGCCCGCGGCGTCGACGTGCTGGTCGCCTGCCCCGGTCGCCTGCTGGACCTGGCTGGCCAGGGCAGCGTCGATCTTTCCCATGTTGAAATCCTTGTCCTCGACGAAGCCGACCGCATGCTCGACATGGGTTTTGTCCATGACGTGAAAAAGGTCCTCGCCCGGCTCCCGGCCAAGCGCCAGAACCTGCTGTTCTCGGCCACGTTCTCCAACGACATCACCGCTTTGGCGGGCAAGTTGTTGCACAACCCCGAGCGCATCGAAGTCACTCCGCCGAACACCACGGTCGAGCGTATCGAACAGCGCGTGTTCCGCCTGCCGGCCAGCCACAAGCGCTCGCTGCTCGCGCACCTGATCACCAAAGGGGCCTGGGAGCAAGTGCTGGTGTTCACCCGCACCAAGCACGGCGCCAACCGCCTGGCCGAGTACCTGGACAAGCACGGCCTGAGCGCCGTGGCCATCCACGGTAACAAGAGCCAGAACGCGCGCACCAAGGCCCTGGCCGACTTCAAGGCTGGCGAAGTTCGCATCCTGGTCGCCACCGACATCGCCGCTCGCGGCCTGGACATCGATCAGTTGCCCCATGTGGTCAACTTCGAGCTGCCCAACGTCGATGAAGACTACGTGCACCGTATCGGCCGGACTGGCCGTGCCGGTCGCTCGGGCGAAGCGATCTCGCTGGTTGCGCCAGACGAAGAAAAACTGCTGAAAAGCATCGAACGCATGACCAAGCAGAAAATCGCCGACGGCGACCTCATGGGCTTCGATTCCAGCACCGTCGAGGCCGAAAAGCCTGAAGTTCGTGAACGTCCACAAGCCAACAAGCCACGCAATGCCCCTCGTGCTCCACGCGAAGGCACGGCAGCCAACGGCGCCAACAACAATGCTGGCGGCGGTCGTAAAGACAAAGGCAAGGATAAAGGCAAGGAAAAGCCCGCCGGGGCGCGTTCTGAACGCCAACCCCGTGACTCGAAACCTCGTCAGGCTCAGCAGCCTGCACAGGCAGCTGCCCCTCGGGCACCGGCTGACCGTGCACCGGACGAGTTCCGCGACGATGAAGTCGATAACTTCGGCAACCGCGCCGACTACGTGAGCCCTTACCAGGGCAAGAAGGACCAGAACCGCGGTCGTCGCCCAGGCGCTCCGGCCGCAGCCACTGGTGCTGCACCGGCTGCACGTCAAGGTCGTCCGAGCGCGCCGCGCACTGGCGCACCGGCTGGCGGCGAAGTTGCCAAGCGCACCGGCGGCGGTCCACGTAATGGCAGCGGCGGCGCCCGTAGCGGTGGGGCTGGCAATGCGGGCGGTGCTCGCAATGGCCAGGCCCGTCGTGAAGGCGGCGGCGGTCGTGACCGTCGTCCGGCGCGCGATGAGCAGCCGATGGTCACCCGCGAAGAGCCAGCGGTAAGAAACCCCAGCGGCACTGCGCCGAAGATCGTGCACAAGGAATCGAAGATTGATCGTTTCCCCACGCCCGAGCAACTGGAAGACTTGCCGAGCCGTCCGCGTGGTGAAAAGCCTGCGCTGCTGACGCGTAACCGCGAAGGCTGAGGCTGGCCTCAGGGGCCCCTTCGCGGGCAAGCCTTGCTCCCACAGCTGCATGATTCAACACTGTGGGAGCAGCTTCCTTGCACAGATGTATGCCTTATCACTGTGGGAGCAAAGCTTGCTCGCGAAGAGGCCCGCACAGAGAGCACAAAAAAACGCCGCACCCCTTGTTCAGGAGTGCGGCGTTTTTTATGCCAGCGACAAATTACTTGGCGCGAACACCTTCAAAGGTGAAGTCCAGAGTCAGCTCGTTCGACGCTGGGCCCAGGTCCATCATCTTGCCGAAGTCCTGACGGTTGATGGTGGTGGTGCCGTTGAAGCCAGCACGGTAGCCGCCCCACGGATCCTTGCCTTCACCGTTGAAAGTCGCCTTGATCACCACTGGCTTGGTGGTGCCATGCAGGGTCAGGTCGCCAGTCACGTCAGCGGTCAGATGGCCAGCGGCGTCTTTACCGGTTGGCTTGACGCTAGTGGACTTGAAGGTAGCGGTCGGATACTTGGCCACGTCCAGGAAAGCGTCGCTGCTGATGTGCTTGTCGCGTTCAGCCTGGTTGGTGAACACGCTGGCAGTTTGCAGGGTCACGTCGATCTTGGTTTCTTCAGGCTTGGCGGCATCCCAGCTGAAAGTACCTTTCCAGTCTTTGAAAGTACCTTTGATGAAGCTGTAGCCCAAGTGGCTGATGGTGAAGTCGACGAAAGCGTGCTGGCCTTCCTTGTCGATCGTGTAATCGGCAGCCATGGCCTGACCTGCGGTCAGCAGTGCGGTACCGATAGCCAGAGCAGCGAGAGTCTTTTTCAACATTGCGGTCTATTCCTTGGAAAGTTAAGTGTGGCTTCAGGCTTTACGACCCAGCATGCGGATCAGGGTCGCATCACGGTCGATAAAATGGTGTTTCAGGGCTGCCAGGCCGTGCAGTACGGCGAAGATCACCACGGTCCAGGCAATATACAGATGGATTTCCCCGGCAGTGTCCGCCTGATTAGGCAGGTTGGATACCAGCGCGGGTACGTCGAACAGGCCAAACACCGAGATACCGACACCTTCAGCGGTGGAAATCAGGTAACCGGCAATCATCAGCGCGAACAGCGCCACGTAGAGGAACATGTGCCCCAGATGGGCGGCGATGCGGGTCAGGCGCCCTTGGTTAGGCGTCGGAGGCGGCGGTGGACTGATCCAGCGCCAGACTACCCGCAGGACCATGAAAGCAAACAGCACAAGGCCGATGCTCTTGTGCAAGTCCGGGCCTTCCTTGCGCCAAGGATCGTAGTAACCCAGGCCAACCATCCACAGGCCGAGGGCGAACATGCCGAACACGGTGATAGCGACGCCCCAGTGCAGAAACACACTGAGCGCACCATATCGAGAGGTGGAGTTACGTATCTGCATCGCTGCCATCCTGTAAGAACTGCGCTCAAGATTATCGTTTTATCTATCGAATGAAAGCGGAAAAAATCGCTTTAAACGATCGATATATTCGATACTTAAAGTGTGATACAGGCTCATTAAGACAATATTAAGCGGGTCGAATGACAGAATAGTCACAAATCGAAAAAGCACTACAGCTACCGCTTTTGATTGTGCAGACGCAGACTCGGCCCGCGAAGCTTTTAAAAGCTTTGCGGGCAGAGCCTGCTCTCACCGGGTTTAGCGGATCATTGCGCAGCAGGGGTGTCAGTCTTGACAGCAGGCTTCTTGGCGACCGGCTTTTTCTCGACTGCTTTTTTAGGCGCAGGCTTCTTCGGCGCCGGATGAGTCGCTTTCTTCACCGGTGCCTTGGCGGGAGGCTCGACCTTGGCAGGCACTGGAGCAATCACAGGTGCGACCACAGTAGGCACCACAGCCGGCGCGGGCGCGACGGGTGCAAGAGCGGGGGCAACCGGAGCCGGGACAGGCGCAGGCGTAGCAGGCTTGCCACCAAACAGATTGGAGAAGAATCCGCCTTCAGCCGGCTTGGCGACAGGTGCCACCACAGGCTCGGGTTTTTTCACCACAGGCTCGAAGGATTTACCCGCCAGCAGATCCTGCGCCTGGCTGGCCGCACGCTCACCGCTGCGCAAGGCCCCTTCCAGCGTGCCCGGATACAACGCATCGGTATGCTCGCCAGCAAAGATCACCCGCTGCAGCGGACGCTCCCACAGGCGCCAGAATTTGCTGATCTGCCCCGGGCCGAACGCCAGGTAGGCGCCACCTGTGGACGGATCGGTGCTGTAGCGGCGGATTTCATAGCCGGTGAAGGCCCCACGCGCCTGAGGGTAATAACCGTGCAGACGAATCAGCACCTGATCGACCATCTGCTTGTCGCCGAAGGTCTGCAACAGGCGTGCATTGTCGCCCGACACGTTGATGATGACGTTGGCACCCCCCTTGAGCGCGGGCTCGATCCACATCATGCCCAGGCCCGCGTTGCTGTAGATCTCGCCGGACAACCGCGCCTTGCTCTCCCACACCGGGGTCTTGAACTTGAGCATGATCTGGTCGCGCCAGCCGTAATTGGTGCCCTTGATGGCCGCCAGATGCTGAGCATCCAGCGCCGGGCTCAGCTGGATGTGATTGAGGGCGCGCAGTGGCACGGCCAACACCACGTAATCGGCCTGGTAGCCGACGCTGCCGACCTTGACGGTGACGCCATCCTTGTCCTGATTGATCGCCGACACTTCAGCGCCGGTCTTGAGCACCTTGATCTGCTTGAGCAGAGCCTGGGCCAGCACCACGCTGCCGCCGGGCAGGCGCGCGGCGCGCATGTCACGATCGTCGACGTCCTGATAGACGCGGGTCTGCTGGGCAAAATAGAGCAACGACAGGCGCGAAGGCTCGTCATAACGGGTACGAATCTGCTGATTGACCAGTTGCCGCGCAGTGGGCGGCAGGTTGAGCCGGTCGAGCCAGTTGGACACGTTGATCTGGTCGAGGGCGAACAACGTCGGGTTGGCGGCCGGGTTAAGCGGGTCGGCGATGGAGCGTGCCAGATCGTCACGGGTCTTCTCGTAACGTTGCAAGGCTTGCGCGACATCGGGCTGCTTGGTCGCCAGGTCGGCGGCGGTGAAATACTCGCCATCGATCAGGTAGCTGGGCGTGCGCACATACTCCGGTGCTGGCACGGTGGCCAGCTTGAAGGTCTGCAAGTATTTGTTCAGCACCGGCTGGGCCTTGCCGTCACCGATCCACTCGCTGGAGGCAAGGCCGGAACGCCCGCCTACGCTCGGGCGCGATTCAAGCACGGTTACCTGCCAGCCTTTGCTCTGCAGTTCATAGGCGGCCGTCAGGCCCGCCATCCCCGCGCCGACGACGATCGCCGTGGGTTGTTTCTCCTGCCCGAACGCTTGCGCGCAGAACAGTCCAATCATTACCAGCGCACAGGCGCGCAGCCAACCAGCAGACATTCAGCGAACTCCGGAAACAGGGCAGTAGAAGGGGCAACAAACGCCAATGATGGCCAAGTGCAGCGAAGGATACGCGAGCGCCGATAGCCCCGCCAGCGCCGCCTTTTGCCGTCATCTCTCGTCGCCCGAATGCAAATCAATGGCCGCCACGGGTTGTCCCGCAGGCGGGCATTGCATAGGCTTGCGCGATTGTTTGCCGAGCGCGCCAATGCGGTCGCTGCCAGGAGAGAAAAAATGGGCCTCAATGACCAGTGGATGCAACGTGACCTCAAGGTCCTTTGGCACCCCTGCACCCAGATGAAAGACCACGAACAGCTGCCCCTCATCCCTATCAAGCGCGGCGAGGGCGTGTGGCTCGAAGACTTCGAAGGCAAGCGCTACCTCGACGCCGTCAGCTCCTGGTGGGTCAACGTGTTCGGGCATGCCAACCCGCGCATCAATCAGCGCATCAAGGATCAGGTCGACCAGCTGGAGCACGTGATCCTCGCGGGCTTCAGCCACCAACCGGTGATCGAGCTGTCGGAGCGCCTGGTGGCAATGACACCAGAGGGCCTGACGCGGTGCTTTTACGCCGATAACGGCTCATCGTGCATCGAAGTCGCGCTCAAAATGAGCTTTCATTACTGGATCAACCGCGGCCAGCCGAACAAGAAGCGCTTCGTTACCCTCACCAACAGCTATCACGGTGAAACCATCGCCGCCATGGCCGTGGGCGATGTGCCGCTGTTCACCGAAACCTACAAGGCGCTGCTGCTCGACACCCTCAAAGTACCCAGCCCGGATTGCTACCACCGCCCTGAAGGCATGAGCTGGGAGGAGCATTCGCGAAACATGTTCGCGGCCATGGAGCAGACGCTGGCCGAGCATCACGACACGGTCGCGGCGGTGATCGTCGAGCCGTTGATTCAGGGCGCGGGCGGCATGCGCATGTACCACCCGGTGTATCTCAAACTGCTGCGCGAGGCCTGTGACCGCTATGGCGTGCACCTGATCCATGACGAAATCGCCGTCGGCTTCGGCCGCACCGGCACTATGTTCGCCTGTGAGCAGGCCGGCATCCGCCCGGACTTCCTGTGCCTGTCCAAGGCCCTCACCGGCGGCTACCTGCCGCTCGCGGCCTGCGTGACTACCGAGGAAGTCTATAGCGCCTTCTACGACGACTACCCGACCCTGCGCGCGTTCCTGCATTCCCACAGCTACACCGGCAACCCACTGGCCTGTGCTGCGGCGCTGGCCACCTTGGATATCTTCGAAGAAGACAACGTGATCGCCAACAACCGCGCATTGGCGCAGCGCATGGCCACCGCCACCGCGCATCTGGTCGATCACCCGCACGTTGCCGAAGTGCGCCAGACCGGCATGGTGCTGGCGATCGAAATGGTCCAGGACAAAGCCAGCAAGACCCCTTACGCCTGGCAGGAACGCCGCGGCCTCAAGGTATTCCAGCATGCCTTGAGCCGCGGTGCGCTGCTGCGTCCGCTCGGCAGCGTGGTGTACTTCCTGCCGCCGTATATCGTTACGCCGGAGCAGATCGACTTCCTCGCCGAAGTGGCCAGCGAAGGCATCGATATCGCCACCCGCAGCGATGTGAGCGTGGCGGTGCCGGCGAACTTTCATCCGGATTTTCGCGATCCGGGGTAGTCGCACGCCGCAGCTTTTGCATTGATGCTGATGGCCTCTTCGCAGGCAAGCCTTGCTCCCACAGGTGTACGGCTGTCGGACAAAAAGCTGCTCTTACAGGTGTACGGCTGTAGGAGCAAAGCTTGCTCGCGAAGAGGCCCGAAGAAACACCACAATATTCAAAGAGACACCGCAAATGCGACTTTCCCGCTTCTTCATCGACGCCCCCCTGAGCCTCGGCGAACACGAACTGCCCGAGGCCCAGGCCCATTACATCAGCCGCGTACTGCGCATGGCCGAGGGCGATGCTGTGCAACTGTTCGACGGCTCCGGCCAGGAGTTTCTTGGCGCGCTGCTGGAAGTCGGCAAGAAGCGCGTCAGCGTGCGCCTGGACCAGGCGATCGCCGGCCAGCCCGCGTCGTCGTTGCCTATTCATCTGGGCCAGGGCCTGTCCCGGGGCGAGCGCATGGACTGGGCCATACAGAAGGCCACCGAACTGGGCGTCGACGAGATCACGCCGATTGTCAGCGAACGCTGCGAGGTGCGCCTCAAGGACGAGCGCGCCGACAAACGCCTGCAGCACTGGCGCCAGATCGCAGTCAGCGCCTGCGAGCAATGCGGCCGCTCGACCGTGCCGGTGATTCATCCACCACAATTGCTGGCGGACTGGCTGGCCGGCACCGAAGCAGCGCTCAAGCTGGTACTGCATCCAGTGGCCGAACCGCTCACCAATCATCCAGCGCCGGCGACCCTGGCGTTTCTGATCGGGCCGGAAGGCGGCTTGTCGGATGCCGAAGTCGAGCAGGCCCAAGTCAACGGCTTCCACTCCGCACGCCTGGGCCCGCGGGTGCTGCGTACCGAGACCGCGCCTGTGGTGGCGCTAGCGGTGGCCCAGCAGCTGTGGGGTGATTTCCAGGCCTCCTAAATCACATAGAAAAACACCGCAATGAAGTGCATCACGCTCCCAGCAATCACAAACAGATGCCAGATGCCGTGAGCGTGGCGCATACGGTGATCCAGGGCAAAAAAGATAATGCCCAGGGTATAGAACACCCCTCCCCCCGCCAGCCAGGCGAAGCCCGCCACCCCCAGCGTCGCCAGCAACGGCTTGACCGCCACCAGCACGATCCAGCCCATTACCGCATAGATGACGATGGACAGGATCCGCGCCTCGCTACGGGGCTTGATCTCCTGCAGCATGCCGATCACCGCCAGCCCCCAGACCACCCCGAACAAGCTCCAGCCCCAGGGCCCGTGCAAGCTCACCAGACAGAAGGGTGTGTAGCTGCCGGCGATCAACAGATAGATGGACAGGTGATCGAGCTTTTGCATCACCACCTTCGTCCGCCCGCGGACGCTGTGATACACGGTGGAGACGCTATAGAGCACCATCAGAGTGACGCCGTAGATGGCCACGCTGACGATCTTCCAGGGATTGCCTTGCAGGCTGGCCAGCACCAATAACCAGATGGCGCCGACGCTTGCTGCCACTGCGCCGACCAGATGAGTCCAGGCGTTGAGCTTTTCGCCGTGATACATGCAGTTGAATCTCCATGGCCAGAATTCAGGGCCCATGCTACACAGGCGATGTGAAAAAAATCTGATGGTTTGGGCGTTGGGGTGGCCTCACTGGCCGCTTTGCGGGCACCTCTAGCGCCCATATGCGTACGACTCACCATTGTGGGGCCAAGGCGTGCCCGCGAAGACGCCATCACCTGCACCGCAACGTTCAATAATTCAACAACAACCGCTCCAGCCCATCCAGATCAGGAATCTTCGCCACCCGATCACTGATCTGCACCGCCGCCAACTCCAGCTCAGCCAAAGGCACATCGACATAACTCAACTGGCTGTCGACCTTGCATGACCGCGGCACAGCCTGGATCAGGATCGCCATGAACTGCAGCGGCCCATCGCTCAGGCAGTTAAGCACCACGATCCGCGCATCCTCGCCGACCACTACCGGCGCACCGCAGGCGGCCTCGAAGCTCACCAGCGGAATCTGCAGCTCGCGCCACACGATCATCCCCAAGTGCCACACCGGGGCGCCCCGCACCGGTTGACGCAGTTGGTAGTCGATCAGCTCGGCCACCGCCACGTTGGGCAGCACCAGGCTGCGGTCGGCCAGCGGCAACATCAGCGTGGTCAGGGTGGTGCGCGGCGCGCTGGTGAAATCAGGCATGCTGGCCACTCCACTGGGCGATGCTGTCGAGCAATTGCGTCTCCTGATAGGGCTTGCCGAGGTAGTCGTTGACGCCGATCGCCAGGGCGCGGTCGCGGTGCTTGGCGCCGGTACGCGAGGTAATCATGATGATCGGCAGATCGCGCAGACGCGGGTCGCGACGGATCTGGGTGGCCACTTCGAAGCCGTCCATACGCGGCATTTCGATATCCAGCAGCAACACATCCGGGCGCTGCTCACGCAGCAGCGCCAGCGCCTCGACCCCGTCACGGGCCGTGAGCACCTGCATGCCGTGGCGTTCGAGCAAGCGGCTGGTGACCTTGCGCACCGTCACCGAGTCGTCCACCACCATCACCAGCAGCGGCCTTGGCTGCGCCTGCTCGACGGGCCCATAAACGCGTTCTTCGCTATGCAATGCACCATGAATCTGCCGGGCCTGATGGGCGCGAATCTGCGCCAGCAGGTCAAGGATCAACACCACCCGCCCGTCGCCCTGGATGGTCGCACCAGACAGCCCCTGCACCGCCGCCATCTGCACCCCGAGGCTCTTGACCACGATCTCCCGCGAGCCCGCCAGCGCATCGACCTGCACCGCCACCTGATGGTCGTGAGAGCGGATCAGCAACAGCGGCACCGGTAATGTCTGGCCCAACAGCGGCGGGCGCTCATTGCAATGCAGCAGATCGCCCAGATAGCGCAGTTCGAAATCCTGGCCGCCGTAGACGTAGTGCGGATCGGCCGCGTTATAGCGCGCCGCCAGTTCGGCCGGTGGCACCCGCACGATGCCTTCGATGGTATTGAGCGGCACCGCATACAGCTCATCGGCGCATTGCACCATCAAGGCGCGGTTGACCGACACACTGAAAGGCAGACGAATCCGGAAGGTCGCGCCGCTGCCCGTACTGGAGTGAATGGTCATCGAGCCGCCAAGCTGCTTGACCTCTTCATGGACCACGTCCATGCCCAGCCCACGCCCGGAAATCTGCGTGACCTTGGCCGCCGTGGAAAAGCCCGGCTGCAGGATGAATTGCAGGATGTCGTGATCGCTGACATCACTGGCCGGGTCCAGCAGGCCGCGCTTGATAGCCTTGTGGCGCACCGCCGCGAGGGGCACGCCGGCGCCGTCGTCGCTCATCTCCAGCACCACTTCGCTGCCTTCGTGCACCAGTTGCAGGCTGATCCGCCCTTGCGCCGGCTTGCCCGCCGCCAGGCGCACTGCGGTGGACTCCAGCCCATGGTCGACGGCATTGCGCAGCATATGCTCCAGCGGCGCGATCATCCGTTCGAGGACACTGCGGTCCATCTCGCCGTCGGGGTTGCCGATATCGAATTCCACCTGCTTGCCCAGTTCGTCCGCGACCTGCCGGACGATCCGCTGCAAGCGCGGCAGCAGGCGGCCGAAGGGCACCATGCGGGTGCGCATCAGGCCTTCCTGTAGGTCGGTGTTGACCCGTGCCTGATGGCCGAGCAGCGTCTGCGCGTCGTGGGCGCGGGCGCTGAGGGTGTCCCTGAGTTCGGACAGGTCAGATGCCGCTTCGAACAACGAACGCGACAGCTGTTGCAACTGGGAATGGCGGTCCATCTCCAGTGGGTCGAAGTCTTCATAGCCCAGACGATCCGGCTCGCTGGCGCGGCGGCTGAGCACCCGCGCCTGGGCTTCGGTGTCGAGGCGGCGCAACTGCTCGCGCATGCGCTCCAGGGTGATGTCCATTTCCAGCAGCGCGCTTTGGCTGTCGTTGACCTGCTGTTCGACCCGGCTGCGAATGATCGAGGCTTCACCCGCCAGATTGCCCAGGGTGTCGAGCACCTCGGCAGGCACCTTGACCATATCGGCCTGGCCTCGCTCGGTGCCGCTGACGGCGCCCTCAGGCGCACCGGCCACGATGGGCGCAACAACCGCTGCGGGCACTGGCTCGGGCGGGCTGCTGAAGGTGCGAATGGCCTCGATCAGCGTGCTCGCCTGCGGTACAGGCTGGCCACTGCGCACCAGGTCGAGCATCTGCGCCAGGCGGTCCTGGCCTTTCTGCAACAGCTTGAACAGCGCACTGCCGGGCTGCAGAGTGCCGGCCGAAGCGCTTTCATAGAGGAATTCGAGCTCGTGGGTGAGGTCGCCGATGGCGGCGATCTCGACCATGCGCGCGCCGCCCTTGAGGGTGTGCAGATCGCGCAGGAGGTTTTCTACCTCCAGGCTGTTTTGCGGTTCGCCGCGCCAGCGCAGCAGGGCCTCGCCGGCACTTTCGAGGATGTCGCTGGCCTCTTCGAGGAAAATCTCCAGCAGTTCGTTGTCCGGGTCGGCGGTTTCCTGCGCGGCCGGGCGACTGGCACTCTGCAGGCTTTCGCTGATGGCACTGGAGGCGCCCTGACGCCAGGCCGCAAGCGCCAGCACCAGCGCCTGGGGATCGCTCAGCGCTTCGCCTGCCTTGTATTGGCGCAACAACGCCGCAAGGGTCGCGTGGGCCTCGGACAGCAGCGCGCCCAGGCGCTCGTCGGCCTGCAAACGTTTGTCCTGCACGCCCAGGTACAACGGCAACAGGGCTTCGGCCAAGGCACTGACCGGGGCGACTTCGGCCATTTGCGCGCCGCCGTCGAGGGTTTCCATATCGTGACGCAGGGCGGTCAGCGGCGTGAGGTTGTCGGGCTCGGCGAGCCAGCGTTGCAGGGCCTGGTCGGCGCTGCCGAGGATGTCCCGGGCTTCTTCGACGAACAGCTCGGCGACCTCGTCCAGCGCGGTCGAACCCTGTAACGAAGGGGCTTGCCCCCGATTGGGCACGTCAGCCCCTGACGACGGGCTGGCACGATTTTCCCGAACAAGCCCCCTCGCTACAGATGCGGTGGGGGCAGCGAGATCCTTGGCGTCGGCGAGGTCGGTGGCGGTGGCGCTATCGAGGGCGCTGATCGCACTGGCCAGCTCGGTAATCCGCCCAGTGCCATGCTCCACCAGCCCGGTAGCATCCGGCGCCAGTCCACCTTCGAGCAGCTCGCGCAAGCCGCTGATCTGCTCCGGTTGTGGATCGATCTCCTGGCCGGCGGCCACCTGATCGAGCATATTGATCAGCGCCTCGTGCGCCTGGCGGACTGTGGCAAAGAATTCCTCGCTGATCGCCACGCTGCTTTCTTCAACGGCGCCGTAGACGTCCAGCAGCGCCTCGCACAACTCATCCATGTCCATCAAATCGGCCAGGTGCGCGCCCTGCCCCAGCGTGGTCAGGTCGTCCAGCAGCGTGGTCAAGTCGTCGCGTTGGGCAGGATGCTGCTGCCAGTGGTCGAGGCGGTTGTCGGCATCCAGCAGAATATCCATGCCTTGCTCGAGAAAACGGCTGATCAACTGCGGCTCACGGGTGAGCCGTTGCGGCGCATCGCTGGCTTCGTCGCCCTGCTCCAGTCGCTCCAGCACCTGCTGGACGAACTCGCCGATCAGCGCCTCGGCGCCCTCGATGACCGCCAGCGGCTCGGCCGGCAAACGCTGGACGCTGGCCTTGAACGCCTCGACCACCCGGCGCAACAGCTGCACCTGCGCAGCCTCGATGGGCCAGCGATGGCTCTTGAACTCGCGCACCATGCGGTCCATGGCGGTGGCCAGCGCGGCAATCGGCAACACCCCGGCCATCCAGGCGCTGCCCTTGAGGGTGTGCACCGCGCGCTGCGCGGCATCGCTGACCGGCAGCGCACCGTTGTCGGCCGCTGTGCGCAAAAAGCCCTCGAGGGTCGCGAGATGGGTCAAGGCCTCGTGACGGAAGATTTCCAGCAACTGGCGGTCGAAACCATCGGCATCGAATACACCTGCAGCACTCAGGGTGATGGCTTCGAGCTGGCTGTCCGGCGCCAATTGCCCTTCGCTCAGTGCGACCAGCCGTTGCACCAGTGGATCGACGGCCGGGTGCCGGCGCTGGGTGTCGTGAGCGAAATCGTCAAGCAACGCGGGCAACTGGGCGAGCACTTGTTCCAGGGCCTGAAATACCGCGGCACCCGGCTGAACGCAGTGGTCGACAATACGGTTGAGCAGGTGCTCGGCGGCCCAGCACATCTCGCTGGCGATGCTGGCCTCGACCATCCGCCCGCTGCCCTTGAGCGTGTGCAGGCAGCGGCGCAGCTCGATCAGGGCCGGGCCATGGGCGGCCGGGTCCTGCCGCCACTCGGCCAGACTGTCGCGGGCCTGGGCGCTCAGTTCGATGGCCTCTTCAAGGAAAATCGCGCGCAATTCGTCGTCGATCGGGTCGCTGTCCGCCGCGTGCACGACCGGCACAGCCACAGGCTCCGCAGCGGCCACGGGCAGGGGGTCGGCTTCAACGACCGGCGTGGGTGTCGGCGCAGGCAGCAGGCTCAGGCGCGCGAGGTTTTCCTCGGCGACCCCCAGCGCGGTGTCCACCGGTGATTGCGGATTATCCACGCGCCGGCCGAGATAGAAATCGATCGCCGTGAGCGCCG
This sequence comes from Pseudomonas baltica, assembly GCF_031880315.1. Taxonomy (NCBI): domain Bacteria; kingdom Pseudomonadati; phylum Pseudomonadota; class Gammaproteobacteria; order Pseudomonadales; family Pseudomonadaceae; genus Pseudomonas; species Pseudomonas baltica. The sequence continues at coordinate 3,107,377 of NZ_CP134771.1, forward strand.
AGGCCAGGGCCTCGACATGCGGGTCCTGGCTCAGACCGTCAGCGCCCTGCCAATAGTGCAAGGCGTGGGTGCGGCAGCGGCGCAGCAGGTTGGCGGCGCGCTGCAGGCCGATCATCTCCATGGCGCCGCGCACTTGATCGAGCAACGTCGGCACGGCGTTCAGCACCTGCTGCTGTGCCGGGCCGCTTTCGGGGCCGTGCTCAACGCCACGTTCAGGGCCAGGAACACTGTCGAGGCAATCGTCGATCAGATCCAGCGCTTCCTGCAGGCAGGCGCGCGATTCGATCAGCACCACGCGGTGGATCTGCACCATGTCGGCGTCCTGATCTGGCGCCTGCGGGCTGATCACCTCGCGCTCGGCGCCGTCGCCAGCACCGATCATGCCGGCCAGGGTCGCCTCTACATACAGCAGCGCACCGGCCACATCCATCAGCACCGCCTCGCCAGGTTCGCGCTGGCCCTGGCTGAGGCCCTGGATCACCGAGACCTGATCGATGATGACCTTGCGCGGCTGGCCAAAGCCGAGCACGGCCAGGGTGTCGGCGACCTGGCGCAAGGCCGGCAGCAGCCCGTTCAAGGCGTCGACGTGCTGGCGATCGCTTTGCACGAACTGGTCGAGGCGCTGCTTGCTGTGGCGCAGTTCGTCGCACACGGCGCTGACCACCGAGCGCAACGCATCGCGGTCCGGGCCTGCCAAAGGCGGCAGTTGCGGGCCAAGCAGGGCCTGGCTGGCCTGTTTCAGCGATTCGGCCATGGCGCCCCTGAGCAGTGGCGCCGCGCCGTCATCCTGCCGATCAACCATAACGACTCCGATCAAAGTTCAGCGCCTGCCTGCTCCTCTCGACCCACACGCCTGCATCAACGTGCATCGGAGGGCGGCGGCAAAGTGAAACCCGAGACCGAACGGCGCATCTCGCTGGCCATGCGGGCCAGATTGCCGATGCTTTCGGCGGTGGTGGTGGAATCCGCCGAGGTCTGGCTGGTGATCTGCTGGATCACCGCCATGGTATGGGATATCTGCCCCGCCGACGACGTCTGCTGCTGCGCCGCGTTGGAAATCCCTTGAATCAACGCGGCGAGGTCCTGGGAGACGTTCTCGATCTCTTCCAGCGCTACCCCGGCATCTTGCGCCAGGCGCGCACCGCGTACCACCTCGGCGGTGGTCTGCTCCATGGAGATGACCGCCTCGTTGGTGTCGGCCTGGATCGCCCGCACCAGAGTCTCGATCTGTCGCGTGGCCGAGGACGAGCGCTCGGCCAGGCGCTGCACCTCGTCGGCGACCACCGCGAACCCGCGCCCGGCCTCACCGGCCATGGACGCCTGGATGGCGGCGTTGAGGGCGAGGATGTTGGTCTGGTCGGCAATGTCGTCGATCAGGTTGACGATGTCGCCGATTTCCTGGGAAGACTCGCCCAGGCGCTTGATCCGCTTGGAAGTGTCCTGGATCTGCTCGCGAATGTTGTCCATGCCGTGGATGGTGTTGTGCACCACCTCGTTGCCCTTGTTGGCGATGGCTACCGAACGCTCGGCGACCTTGGCCGACTCGTAGGCGTTGGTCGATACGTGATCGATGGACTGCGCCATGTCACTGATGGCCATGGAGGCGTCGGTGATTTGCGTGGCCTGGTGTTCGGAGGCCTTGGCCAGCTGCTTGGCGGTGGTCTGGGTGTCCTGCACGGCGCTGGCCACCGATTCGGCGATGTGGTTGATGGTCGCCACCAGGTCGCGCAGTTGATCGATGGAATAGTTGATCGAATCGGCGATGGTGCCGGTGAAGTCCTCGGTCACCGACGCGGTGACGGTGAGGTCGCCGTCGGCCAGGTCTTCGATCTCGTCCAGCAAGCGCATGATCGCGTTCTGGTTGCGCTCGTTCTTCTGCGCCGTTTCGCGCAGCTGGCGGTTGGTCTCGCGCACCATCACCAGGCCGATGAAGATGATCGAGAGCAAGGCCAGCAGGCCGAGGATGTAGCCGCCGATGGTGTCCAGCGAACGCCGCCCGGCCAGGTGCTCGAAGCCGGTGGCCAGCTGCGAGGCTTCGTCCAGCAGGGTCTGGGACATCGTGAAGATATTGTTGGCGGCCACCCGCACTTTGAACAGCTCGGGCGAGGTGGCGAGGATTTCATCCACGGAGCCGGAGATGAACTCGAACAACTCGGAGATTTCCTGCAGACGCGCGCGAGCATCGGCATCCTGCACTTGAGCGATGCGCTGGCCGACATTGCCGCTGAGCATGCCATTGAGCACCACGCCGAAGCGCGTGGCATCGCGGCCGAAGGATTCTGCGGCCTGGGCGGCGTTCTCGTCGCCACCCAGCACGGTATTGACCGAGCCGAGGATGCGCTGGGCCAGCAGCGACTGACGCTGCGCCAGTGCCACCTGACTGGCCGGCGCGCCGCGCTGGAGGAGGATCTCCACCACGCGCTCGGACTCGCGCTGCAGTTGCGGCACGGTTTCGGCCAGGGTCGCGGCGACCTGATGCAACGACAGCACGGTCTGCTCGCTGGCGAGGATGGTATCGGTGTTCTTGCGCAGGCTCTCCCAGTCGTGCTGGACGGTTTTCATCTCGTCGCGCACTTCCGGCGGCGCCGAGGGCAGGCCGGTGCGCTTGTCGCCTTCTTTGAGATAGCCCCAACGCCGATCGAATTCATTGCGCGCGTCGCTCAATTGCTTGAACGCATCAGCCTTGCCTGCCGCCGCTTCCCCGGCGTTCTTGGCGATGCGCTGGGACAGCACCCGCAGCTCGCCGGCATGGCCGATGTACTGCTTGTCGTAATTGGACTGGGTGTTGAGGTAGGCGAAGTTGGCGAACAGCAACATGATGAAGATGATCAGGGCCACGAACAGCCCGGCGATCTGCGCACTGCTGCGCGAGCCCTGAAGCGAGTTGCCGGTCACGGCCGCCATCATGGCAACCTCCGGCGTCGACGGTTGGCGATCGGCTCAAAGCGCGACATCACGAAACTCCACTGACTGCACCAAGGCCTGGAGGCTGAAGACGCTCCACACCTGTTCACGCTGAAAATGCCCCTGGACGAAGGGGGCCATGGCCGCACGGATCTGCAAGGGCGCGGCGGGCTCGAGGCTCTCCCGAGGAAAATGCTGCAGACCCAGGACTTCATCGACCACCAGGCCCGCGAACACCTCGGCGTGGTCGACCACCAGCACCCGGCGCCGCCGCGCACCGGAGGGCTCGACATCGAGCAGCTCGCACAGGTCCATGACCGGCAGCAAGCGGCCGCGCAGGTTGGTCATGCCCAGAACCCAGGGCTTGACCCCGGGCAGGCGGGTGAGCTGCGGCTCACGCAGGACCTCGGCGATGTCCTGCATGGGCGCCACCAGCCAGTGCCCGGCCAGGCGGAAACCGATACCGCTCCAGCTCCGCGCGGGCGCATTCTGGGACGGCAGCCCGGCAGCGTGGGCGCGACAACGCTGATCGATAGCCAGCAGCAGGTCGAACGCGGTACGCGCTTGCAACTTCGACACCCATCAGCCTGCGAGGACGGCGTTCAGGGTCCTGATCAGGCTGTCTTCATCGACCGGCTTGGTCAGGTAGTCACGGGCGCCCTGGCGCGTGCCCCAGACCTTGTCGGTTTCCTGATCCTTGGTGGTGATGATGATCACCGGAATGTGGCTGGTTTCCGGGTCCTTGGTCAGTTGCCGGGTCGCCTGAAAACCGTTGAGGCCGGGCATGACGATGTCCATCAGCACCGCATCGGGTTTTTCCTGGCGGGCCAGGGCCACGCCATCGGCGCCGTGCTCGGCCTTGAGCACGGTGTGGCCGTGCTTTTCCAGGATACTGGTGAGTTTGTACATCTCGGTCGGCGAGTCATCGACGATCAGAATTCGAGCCATGCTGTTCCCCATACTTGATAAGACGTCGTGACACGTTCAGCCCCTGTCAGGGCGCGGGTTGCGCTGCAACGGTGAAGCCGGGCACATGGGCCTGGATCGCACCCAGCAGGGTTTCCTTGCTGAAAGGCTTGGTCAAAAACTGCTCGGAGCCGACGCTGCGCCCCCGGGCTTTGTCGAACACCCCGTCGCGCGACGACAGCATCACCACCGGCGTCGCCATCAAGGCACTGTGGTGCTTGATCAAGGCGCAGGTCTGGTAGCCGTCGAGGCGCGGCATCATGACGTCGACGAAAATGATATGCACGGCATTATCGATGATCTTGACCAGTGCGTCGAAGCCGTCCACCGCAGTGATGACCTCGACACCGGTGTCCTTGAGCAATGCCTGTGCAGAACGGCGAATGGTCTTGGAGTCATCGATCACCATGACCTTCACGCCCGGATTCAAGGTGCCCTGATGCTGTTCCATGAGTGCTCGACGGTGATGGCCAGCATGCTGGCGAGCCAGGCCGGGCTGCGGACCTGAGTCCACAAGGGGCCTGTGTGTATTGCCAGCATTTTTAACACACTCGGGGAAGGCATTCCATCAACCACGCCGGCCTGCGGTTTTCCCTTGACCGCAGCGGCCGTCAGCGCCACCCTGACGCCACTTTTCACGCCCTATTCAGGCATTGCCGACAAGAGGAATTACCCATGAGCGTTCGCCTCGGAATTGTCATGGACCCGATCGCCGAGATCTCCTACAAGAAGGACAGCTCGCTGGCCATGCTGCTGGCCGCCCAGGAGCGCGGCTGGGAGCTGTTCTACATGGAGATCCAGGACCTCTATCAGGGCGACGGCCAGGCCCGCGCGCGGATGCGCCCCCTGAAAGTGTTCGCCAACCCGGACAAATGGTTCGAACTCGACGCCGAATCCGACGCGCCGCTGGCCGACCTCAACGTCATCCTGATGCGCAAGGACCCGCCCTTCGATCTCGAATTCGTCTACTCCACCTACCTGCTCGAACAAGCCGAGCGCGAGGGTGTGCTGGTGGTCAACCGTCCACAGAGCCTGCGCGATTGCAACGAGAAGTTGTTCGCCACGCTGTTCCCGCAGTGCACGCCGCCCACGGTGGTCAGCCGCCGCGCGGATGTGCTGCGCGAGTTCGTGGCCAAGCATGGCGATGTGATCCTCAAGCCGCTGGACGGCATGGGCGGCACCTCGATCTTCCGTCACCGCCCAGGCGATCCGAACCTCTCGGTGATCCTCGAAACCCTGACCGTCAACGGCACGCAGCAGACCATGGGCCAGGCCTATCTGCCGGCGATCAAGGACGGCGACAAACGCATCCTGATGATCGACGGCGAGCCCGTGCCCTACTGCCTGGCGCGCATTCCGGCGGCCGGCGAGACCCGCGGCAACCTGGCGGCTGGCGGACGGGGTGAAGCACGGCCGCTGACCGACCGTGATCGCTGGATCGCCGCCCAGGTCGGCCCGACGTTGCGCGAGAAAGGCTTGCTGTTCGTGGGCCTCGATGTGATCGGTGAGCACCTGACCGAAATCAACGTCACCAGCCCGACCTGCATCCGCGAGATCGACAATGCCTTCGGCACCCGCATCGGCGTGCAGTTGATGGATGCCATCGATCAAAAGCTGAAGGCTCGCTGAACCCTTCAAGGAACACCGCTTCTGTGGGAGCGGGCTCTGCCCGCGAAGAGGCCCGACATGACACCGCACCGCGCCATTCGTGGGCACAGCCCACTCCCACAGGAGCGGTGGCTAATGGATAACCGATGAAACGCGTTGCCCCCGTGCCTGCCAATCCTGCACCTGCGTCAGCCAAGGCCCCGCGTTCGCGCGTACGTCCGGCCGACCGTCTGGGGTTCACCCTGATGGTGGCGGCCTTGCTGCACGTGGCGGTGATCCTTGGCGTGAGCTTTGCCGTTACCCCGCCGAGCGAGATTTCACGCACGCTGGAAATCACCCTGGCACCGTTCAAGAGCGCCAAGGCGCCGGACAAGGCCGATTACCTCGCCCAGGACAATCAGGAAGGCAGCGGCACGCTCGACGCCAAGGCGCTGCCCAAGACCACCGAGATCGCGCCGTTCCAGGACGAAGCCATCAACAAGGTCACGCCGCCGCCCACGCCCAAACCGCTGGTCAACCCGGACACCCCGCAAGCCCGCAAAGCCGTGGCCACCCGCGCGCAGCAGCCACAAAAGACCGAAGCGCGGCCCGATCCGGTCAAACCGCAGGAGACGCCGAAGACCAACACCCCGGATTTCGAGAATACCGAGCAGTCCAACGAAATCGCCAGCCTCGAAGCCGAACTGGCCCAGGAGCAGCAGGCCTACGCCAAGCGCCCGCGCATCCATCGCCTGAGCGCTGCCTCGACCATGCATGACAAGGGTGCCTGGTATAAAGACGAATGGCGCAAGAAGGTCGAGCGCATCGGCAACCTCAACTACCCTGAAGAGGCACGTCGCCAGCAGATCTACGGCAGCCTGCGGCTGATGGTCTCGATCAACAGCGACGGCTCGCTGTATGAAGTGCTGGTGCTGGAGTCGTCCGGGCAACCGCTGCTGGATCAGGCCGCGCAGCGCATCGTGCGCCTGGCGGCACCTTTCCAACCGTTCACTGGGGACCTTTCCGACGTTGACCGGCTCGAAATCATACGTACCTGGCGTTTCGCCAAGGGTGATCGTCTTTCCAGCAACTGAACCCCTCACACGCTGAAGCATCTGCCAGCTTGTCAGGTGGTCGGGTCAACGCCACACTACATGCCATGAAAAAAGTCGAACCCAGTTACCTCAAGCATCAGTTCCTGATCGCCATGCCGCACATGGCCGACTCGAACTTTGCCCACACCTTGACCTACATCGTCGAGCACAGCGCCAATGGCGCCATGGGCCTGGTGATCAACCGCCCGCAGTCGCTAAATCTGGCGGACATCCTCGAGCAGCTGCGACCGGAAATCGATCCGCCGGTGAGCTGTCAGTACGTGCCTATCTATATGGGCGGCCCGGTGCAGACCGACCGCGGCTTCGTGCTGCACAGCCTGGGGCCCAAGTACCAGGCGACCGTCGATCTGGGCGATATCGCCCTGTCCACCTCTCAGGACGTGCTGTTCGCCATCGCTGACGGCGTGGGCCCCAAGCAAAGCCTGATCACCCTTGGCTATGCCGGCTGGGAAGCCGGGCAGCTGGAAGCCGAGCTGACCGACAACGCCTGGCTGACCTGCCCTTTCGACGCCGATATCCTGTTCGGCACCACCAGCGAGCTGCGTCTGGATGCGGCGGCGCGCAGCCTGGGGATCAACCTCAGCCTGCTGACCTCACAGGCGGGGCACGCCTGATGGCCATTCGTCTGCTACTGGGTTTCGACTACGGCACCAAACAGATCGGCGTCGCGGTCGGCCAGGTCATCACCGGCCAGGCCCGCGAACTGTGCACGCTCAAGGCGCAGAACGGCGTGCCGGACTGGAACCAGGTCGAAGCACTGATCAAGGAATGGAAGCCCGATGCAATTGTCGTCGGCTTGCCGTTGAACATGGACGGCAGCCCTAGCGACATGAGCGAACGCGCCGAAAAATTCGGCAGGCGCATCAACGGCCGCTACAACATTCCCGTGCACACCCACGATGAACGCCTGACCACCTTCGAGGCCAAGGGCGAGCGTATGGCCCGCGGCGGGCAGCGCGGCAGTTACCGCGACAATCCGGTGGACGCCATCGCCGCCGCCCTGCTGTTGCAAGGCTGGCTCGAGGCCAACGCCGATCAGCTAGGCGCCTGAGCGCTATTTTCAGAAGCCACACTTCCTGCGGCCGTGCTCCCCTGAACCTGGGGCCGGCTCAGGAGTGAAAATATTTCGCCCGGTGTGAATCGATGCCCGGCGCCTTTCAGGAGTACCCATGAGCCTTCCCAACCCCGCCGATCTGATCCGTCAGATGGCCATCGACCTGCAGGCCCATCTGGCCAAGCGCGAGATCAGCGAGCCACGGTACATCGGCATCCGCACCGGCGGCGTCTGGGTTGCCCAGGCGCTTTTGGCCGAGCTGCACAGCGAGGCGCCGCTGGGCACCCTCGACGTGTCGTTCTATCGCGACGACTTCAGCCAGAACGGCCTTCACCCGCAAGTGCGCCCCTCTGAGCTGCCGTTCGAGATCGAAGGCCAGCATCTGGTGCTGATCGACGATGTCTTGATGAGCGGTCGCACTATCCGCGCGGCCCTCAACGAGCTGTTCGATTATGGCCGCCCCGCCAGCGTGACCCTGGTATCGCTGCTTGACCTTGATGCTGGCGAGTTGCCTATTCGGCCCAATATCGTCGGCGCGACACTGTCGCTGGCCGCCCACGAACGGGTAAAATTGTCCGGCCCCTCACCGCTCGCCCTCGAGCGCCAGGACCTCGCCTCCGCCTCCAGCCTTTAAGGGTCCCCACGCGATGACGCCCATTGACGCCAAGCGCCCGCTGCAGCTCAACGACCACGGTCAGCTGCGGCATTTTCTTTCGCTCGACGGTTTGCCCAAGGCCTTGCTGACCGAAATCCTCGACACCGCCGACTCGTTCCTCGAAGTCGGCGCGCGGGCGGTCAAGAAGGTCCCGCTGCTGCGCGGCAAAACGGTGTGCAACGTGTTCTTCGAGAACTCCACGCGCACCCGTACCACCTTTGAACTGGCCGCCCAGCGCCTGTCGGCCGATGTCATCACCCTGAACGTGTCGACCTCCTCGACCAGCAAGGGCGAGACGCTGTTCGATACCCTGCGCAACCTCGAAGCCATGGCCGCCGACATGTTCGTGGTCCGCCATGGCGATTCCGGTGCCGCGCACTTCATCGCCGAGCACGTGTGCCCCGAGGTAGCGATCATCAACGGTGGCGACGGCCGCCATTCGCACCCGACCCAGGGCATGCTCGACATGCTCACCATTCGCCGTCACAAGGGCAGCTTCGAGAACCTCTCGGTAGCCATCGTCGGCGATATCCTGCACTCGCGCGTCGCGCGCTCCAACATGCTCGCCCTCAAGGCGCTGGGCTGCCCGGACATCCGCGTGGTTGCGCCCAAGACGCTGCTGCCGATCGGCATCGAGCAGTACGGCGTCAAGGTCTACACCAATCTTGAAGAAGGCCTTAAGGACGTCGACGTGGTGATCATGCTGCGCCTGCAGCGCGAACGCATGCAGGGTGGCCTGCTGCCGAGCGAGGGCGAGTTCTACCGCCTGTTCGGCCTGACCACCGCGCGCCTGGCCGGCGCCAAGCCGGATGCCATCGTCATGCACCCAGGGCCGATCAACCGCGGTGTCGAGATCGAATCGGCGGTGGCCGACGGTCCCCATTCGGTCATTCTCAACCAAGTCACCTATGGCATCGCGGTGCGCATGGCGGTGCTGTCCATGGCCATGAGCGGGCAAACCGCCCAGCGTCAATTCGAGCAGGAGAACGTGCAGTGAGTCTCAGCATCCTCGGGGCCCGTGTCATCGACCCCACCAGCGGCCTGGACAGCATCAGCGATCTGCACATCAGCGAAGGCAAGATAGTCGCCATTGGCGCCGCGCCGGCCGGTTTCAACGCCAGCCAGCAACTCGACGCCAAGGGCCTGGTAGCCGCCCCTGGCCTGGTCGACCTCAGCGTCGCCCTGCGCGAGCCGGGTTACAGCCGCAAGGGCACTATTGCCAGTGAAACCCGCGCCGCGGCGGCCGGCGGCGTGACCAGCCTGTGCTGCCCACCGCATACGCGCCCGGTGCTGGACACCTCGGCAGTGACCGAGCTGATCCTCGACCGCGCTCGCGAGGCCGGGCACTGCAAGGTGTTCCCCATCGGTGCGCTGAGCAAGGGGCTGGAAGGCGAGCAACTGGCCGAGCTGGTCGCCCTGCGCGATGCCGGTTGCATCGCCTTCGGCAACGGCCTGCAAAGCTTCCACAACACCCGCACGCTGTGCCGGGCGCTGGAATATGCCGCCACCTTCGACCTGACCGTGATCTTCCATTCCCAGGACCGTGATCTGGCTCAGGGCGGCCTCGCCCACGAAGGCCCGACCGCCAGCTTCCTCGGCCTGCCGGGGATTCCCGAAACCGCCGAGACCGTGGCCCTGGCCCGGGACCTGCTGCTGGTCGAGCAAAGCGGTGTGCGTGCGCACTTCAGCCAGCTGACCACCGCTCGCGGCGTGCAGTTGATTGCTGATGCGCAGGCGCGCGGCTTGCCGGTCACGGCCGATGTGGCGCTTTATCAGCTGATCCTTACTGACGAGGCGCTGATCGACTTCTCCAGCCTCTACCACGTGCAACCGCCGCTACGCACCCGCAAGGACCGCGATGGCCTGCGCGAAGCGGTAAAGGCCGGGGTGATTCAAGCGATCTCCAGCCATCACCAGCCCCACGAACGCGATGCCAAGCTGGCGCCGTTCGGGGCGACCGAGCCAGGCATCAGCAGCGTCGAACTGCTATTGCCGTTGGCACTGACGCTGGTGGCCGACGGCCTGCTGGACTTGCCGACACTGCTGACGCGCTTGAGCGCCGGCCCAGCCAAGGCCTTGCGCCTGCCAGCGGGCGAGTTGAAAGCAGGCGCTGCGGCGGACTTGGTGTTGTTCGATCTGGACGCCTCTACCGTGGCCGGCGAGCGTTGGTTGTCGAAGGGCGAGAACAGCCCGTTTCTGGGCCACTGCCTGCCGGGGGCGGTGCGTTACACCCTGGTGGATGGGCATATCAGCCACGGCGGCTGAGACCGTCCTTAATCATTCACCACTCCCCGGTAGGATCGCGCTCTGCCCGCGAAGCGTTTAACGGCTTCGTGGACAGAGCTCGATCCCGCAGGGGTGAGGGGTCGCCCATTATTCAGCGCCCGGACCGGGCATTGGAAAGCGACACTTGATCATTCAACGTCCAGAAGTCATACAGCACCCCTAGAAAGAACAACCCGCCGGTCAGTAGATAAATTATCCCGCTGATCCATTTGCCCTGATACATCCGGTGCACGCCGAACAAACCCAGAAACGCCAGTAGCAGCCAGGCCACGCTGTAATCCGTCGGCCCAGGGGTAAAGCGCAGGTCCGCTTCCCGGTCCATGGACGGGATCAGGAAGAAGTCGATGATCCAGCCGATTCCGAGCAGGCCCAGCGTGAAGAACCAGATCGTGCCCGTCACTGGCTTGCCGTAATAGAAGCGATGGGCACCGGTAAAACCAAAAATCCACAACAGGTACCCGAGCAGCTTGCTATGGGTATCCTGGGTGACCGGGTAAGAACGATAGCTACTCATAGGAGACCTCCAGACAGCTGATAGTTAAATTTTTTCATTATTTCTGTGACTTTTTTGTCCTGCCCCGACGTGTGGTCATTTTCTCGTACACCCCGGTCAAACCCGCGTTTTACCTGACTCTCTGGTCACCCAGTTAGCTTTTTCACCGTGATGGCACGTCTTTGACACAGCCTCGACGCTGAATGAAGGGGTTAATTCAGAAAAAAAACCTGTTATAAAGTTTCGCGCCTAACCAAACGAGCCTTGCCAAATGCGTCCTTTTTTCAAGACATGGCTAACCATCTGCCTACTATTGCCCCTGGCCGCCCACGCCACCAACCGTGAGCAACGACTTCCTGAACCAGCCGGTCACACGGCCAAAAACGAGAAAACCAAACCGAACATCAAGCTGGCTAAAACCGAAACCGCTACCAAGACTGCCAAGCCATCGGCAGCCGCCAAGCACAAGACACCTACCGAAGCTCGCAACACCAAGCACAAGGCCCCTGTTCTGGCGAAGAACAGCGTAAAAGACAAAGAACTGCACAAACTGGAGGCTGCTGCCGAAGCCCAGGCCGCCAACGAGGCGATTGACGCCAAGGTTGCCGAACTCTCTGCACAGTTGAACGGCCCAAGTCAGCCTATCCGTCGCGGCAAGCACAGCGAATCGCTGGTGTCGGCCCGTAACACCGCCGCACAGATGTCCACCAAGCAGAGCAGCGAAGTCCTCAGCCGCGCCGTGAACATGCTCGGTACCCCGTATGTGTATGGTGGCACCACCCCGAAGAAAGGCTTCGACTGCAGCGGGTTGGTCAAATATGCCTTCAAGGATGTACGTTCGGTGGACTTGCCGCGCACCTCCAATGCCATGGCCGAAGGTCACGGCCAGAAGGTCGATCGCAAAGACTTGAAACCGGGTGATCTGCTGTTCTTCAACATCGAAGGGCGCCAGGTCAACCACGTTGCCATCTACTTGGGCAACGACCGCTTCATTCACGCCCCACGCACGGGCAAGAACGTGTCCATCGACACGCTCGACAAGCCGTATTGGGATGAGCATTACGTCGTCGCCAAGCGCGTATTGCCCAAGCAGAAACAAGCCCCCGTGTTGCGCCTGAGCCAACGCTGAAATCAAAAGCTTCGCGGGCAAGCCTTGCTCCCACAGCGTTGACTGATCCTGAGTCATACACCTGTGGGAGCAAGCCTTGCCCGCGAAGCTTTTCGCTTTTTGCCTCTAGAAATTATCCGGCGTCTTCGCCTTCTCCCGCGCACTCTCACGCGCGATGATCCCTTTGCTCAGCAGATCCTTCAGGCAGGCGTCCAGCGTCTGCATGCCAATCGAACCACCGGTCTGAATGGCCGAATACATCTGCGCCACCTTATCCTCGCGGATCAAATTGCGGATGGCCGGAGTGCCGATCATGATTTCGTGCGCGGCTACCCGCCCGCCACCGATCTTCTTCAGAAGAGTCTGGGAAATCACCGCTTGCAACGATTCCGACAGCATCGAGCGAACCATGGACTTTTCTTCGGCCGGGAATACGTCGACCACCCGGTCAATGGTTTTCGCCGCCGAGGTGGTGTGCAAGGTGCCAAACACCAGGTGACCGGTCTCCGCGGCTGTCAGGGCCAGACGTATGGTCTCCAGGTCGCGCATCTCGCCCACCAGGATCACGTCCGGGTCTTCACGCAATGCCGAGCGCAGGGCATTGGAGAAGCCCAGGGTGTCGCGGTGCACTTCGCGCTGGTTGACCAGGCACTTCTTCGACTCGTGGACGAACTCGATTGGGTCTTCCACGGTGAGGATGTGGTGATGCTTGTTGGCATTGAGGTAATCAATGATTGCCGCCAGGGTGGTCGATTTGCCCGAACCGGTCGGGCCGGTCACCAGCACCAGACCACGAGGGACATCGGCAATACGCCGAAACACATCCCCCATGCCCAAGTCTTCCATACTCAGTACTTTGGACGGAATGGTTCGGAAAACCGCACCCGCGCCACGATTGTGATTGAATGCGTTGACCCGAAAGCGCGCCACGCCCGGCACCTCGAAGGAGAAGTCCGTCTCCATGAACTCCTCGAAGTCCTTGCGCTGGCGATCGTTCATGATGTCGTAGATAAGGTCGGTGACGGCTTTCTTGTCCAGCGCCGGCAGGTTGATGCGGCGCACATCGCCATCCACACGGATCATCGGCGGCAAGCCGGCCGACAGGTGGAGGTCGGAAGCACCTTGTTTCGCACTGAAAGCCAACAGCTCGGTAATGTCCATGAGACTCCCCAAATACGGACAAGCAGGTAGAATGCCGCAGACCCTCGGATCCACTGGCAAAAATCAATGTCCACGATAGCAGACAACGTTTTATCGGTAAGCGCGCGAATTTATGCAGCCGCCCAGGCAGCCGGTCGTGAAACTGCCGCCGTCGGCCTGCTGGCAGTGAGCAAGACCAAGCCCGCTGAGGCGGTGCGCGAAGCCCACGCCGCCGGCATCAAGGATTTTGGCGAAAATTATCTGCAGGAAGCCCTCGAAAAACAGGCGCAATTGACCGACCTGCCCTTGAGTTGGCATTTCATCGGCCCCATTCAGTCAAACAAGACGCGGCCCATCGCCGAACATTTCGACTGGGTGCACTCCGTGGATCGCCTGAAAATTGCCCAACGCCTGTCCGAACAACGCCCCGCCGGCTTGGCACCTCTGAATATCTGCATTCAGGTAAACGTCAGTGGCGAGGCCAGCAAGTCCGGCTGTAGCGCGGCCGACCTGCCTGCGCTCGCTGCCGCTATCGCGGCGCTGCCGAACCTGCGTCTACGTGGACTCATGGCGATCCCCGAGCCCACCGAGGACCGCGCAGCACAAGATGCGGCCTTCGCGACGGTCCGACGCTTGCAGCAAGAACTGGATCTACCTCTGGATACGCTTTCCATGGGCATGAGCCACGACCTGGAATCCGCCGTTGCCCAAGGCGCGACCTGGGTGCGCGTCGGCACCGCGCTGTTTGGTGCCCGCGACTATGGCCAGCCCTGATGATGCGCTCCCCCCTTCTTTTCAAGGATCAGTCATGAGCAAGACTCGTATTGCGTTTATTGGCGCCGGCAACATGGCTGCCAGCCTGATTGGCGGCATGCGTGCCCAAGGCGTCGAAGCAGCGCAGATCCGCGCCTGCGACCCGGGCGCGGAAACCCGCGCGCGGATCAGCGCCGAGCACGGCATTGAAACTTTCGCCGACAGCGCCCATGCCATCGACGGCGCCGACGTGGTGCTGATTGCCGTCAAGCCGCAGGTAATGAAGGCCGTGTGCGAAAGCCTGCGCCCACACTTGCAGCCTGGCCAACTAGTGGTCTCTGTGGCTGCGGGCATCAACTGCGCCAGCATGACCCGCTGGCTCGGCGAGCGCCCCATCGTGCGCTGCATGCCCAACACACCGGCGTTGGTACGCCAGGGCGTCAGCGGCCTGTACGCCACCGCTCAGGTGACCGCGGAGCAACGCCAGCAGGCCGAGGAGCTACTGTCGGCCGTCGGCGTCGCCTTGTGGCTGGATGAAGAACAGCAACTGGACGCCGTCACTGCGGTGTCCGGTAGCGGTCCGGCGTATTTCTTTCTGCTGATCGAAGCCATGACCGCCGCCGGCGTCAAGCTCGGCCTGCCGGCAGAAACAGCCGCCAGGCTGACCCTGCAGACCGCCCTTGGCGCTGCGCATATGGCCATCAACAGCGATGTCGACGCCGCCGAGCTGCGCCGCCGGGTGACCTCACCAAACGGTACCACCGAAGCCGCTATCAAGAGTTTCCAGGCCGATGGCTTCGAAGCACTGGTCGAAAAGGCGCTGAGCGCCGCCGCACACCGATCGGCAGAGCTCGCCGAGCAGTTGGGCAACTGAGGAGTCGATGATGATTGGATTGAACACCGCTGCAATTTACGTAATTCAGACCATTGGCAGCCTTTACCTGCTGATCGTGCTGCTGCGCTTCGTCCTGCAACTGGTGCGAGCGGACTTCTACAACCCGCTCAGCCAGTTCATCGTGCGTGCCACCCAGCCTCTGCTGCGGCCACTGCGCAAGGTAATCCCCAGCCTGTTCGGCCTGGACATGTCCTCACTGGTCCTGGCGCTGGTCGTCCAATACTTGTTGATGAGCCTGACCTATCTACTGGCCGGCGGTACCTTCGGCCCTCCCTACGCGCCGTCGGCAGGCGCTCTGGCCGTGCAGATGCTGGTGTGGTCGATCATCGGCGTGACCGCGCTGTTCTTGAAGATCTTCTTCTGGGCAATGATCATCAGCGTGATCCTCTCCTGGGTCGCTCAAGGTAGCCACAACCCCGGTGCCGAGCTGGTCAACCAGATCTGCGAGCCCGCGCTGGCGCCGTTTCGCCGCATCGTGCCGAGCCTTGGTGGCCTGGATATCTCGCCGATCCTGGCATTCATGGTGCTCAAGCTGCTGGACATGCTGGTGATCAACAACCTGGCGGCCATGAGCGGCATGCCGGATATCCTGCGCCTGCTGGTTTGACGAGCACCCATCTCTCTGTGAGAGCAGGCTCTGCCCGCGAAGCGGTTAAAGGCTTCGCGGACAGAGCCCGCTCCCACAGGGAGATGGGGTGGCCACTCAGGCCACCGGCTTCGCTTGCCGCTAAGGGCAGCGGTCTTTAGACTTACGCCTCATTTATGCGAGAGCAGGGTCGATGCCCACTGTCTTCCCCGAAGATTCCGTCGGATTAGTCACACCTCAGCTGGCTCACTTCAGCGAGCCCCTGGCCTTGGCCTGCGGCCGTTCGCTGCCCGCCTACGACCTCATCTACGAAACCTATGGCACGCTCAACGCCGCTGCCAGCAACGCCGTGCTCATCTGCCACGCGCTGTCGGGCCATCATCACGCGGCCGGTTTTCATTCCAGCGAAGACCGCAAACCGGGCTGGTGGGACAGCTGCATCGGGCCGGGCAAGCCGATCGACACCACCAAGTTCTTCGTGGTCAGCCTCAACAACCTGGGCGGCTGCAACGGTTCAACAGGCCCCAGCAGCCTCAACACGGAAACCGGCAAGCCCTTCGGCGCCGATTTTCCGGTGCTCACCGTCGAAGACTGGGTCCACAGCCAGGCGCGCCTGGCCGACTTGCTGGGCGTGCGCCAATGGGCCGCCGTGGTGGGTGGCAGCCTGGGCGGCATGCAGGCGCTGCAATGGACCATCAGCTACCCGGATCGTGTTCGCCACTGCCTGGCTATCGCCTCCGCGCCCAAGCTCTCGGCGCAGAACATCGCGTTCAACGAGGTCGCCCGTCAGGCGATCCTCACCGACCCCGAGTTCCACGGCGGGTCGTTCCAGGAGCTGGGCGTGATTCCCAAGCGCGGCTTGATGCTGGCGCGCATGGTCGGGCATATCACCTACCTGTCGGATGATTCCATGGGCGAGAAATTCGGCCGCGGGCTCAAGAGCGAAAAACTCAACTACGACTTTCACAGCGTCGAGTTCCAGGTCGAAAGCTACCTGCGTTATCAGGGTGAAGAGTTTTCCGGGCGTTTCGACGCCAATACTTACCTGCTGATGACCAAAGCGCTGGATTACTTCGACCCAGCAGCGGCCCACAACGACAACCTCGCCAAGACCTTCGCCAATGTCACCGCGGATTTCTGCGTGATGTCCTTCACCACCGACTGGCGCTTCTCGCCGGCACGCTCGCGGGAACTGGTGGATGCGCTGATGGCGGCGAAAAAGAACGTCTGCTACCTGGAGATCGACGCACCGCAAGGCCACGACGCCTTCCTGATCCCGATCCCGCGCTATCTGCAAGCCTTCTCCAGCTACATGAACCGAATCGAACTCTGAGGCTGCCATGCGAGCTGATCTAGAAATCATCCAGGACTGGATCCCTGCCGGCAGCCGCGTGCTCGACCTGGGCTGCGGCAACGGCGAACTGCTGGCCTGGCTGCGCGACCACAAGCAGGTCAGCGGCTACGGCCTGGAGATCGATGCCGACAACATCACCGAATGCGTACGCAAAGGCATCAACGTCATCGAACAGGACCTGGACAAGGGCCTCGGCAATTTCGCCAGCAACAGCTTCGACGTGGTGGTCATGACCCAGGCGCTGCAGGCGGTGGAGTATCCGGACCGGATTCTCGACGAAATGCTGCGTGTCGGCCGCCAGTGCATCATCACCTTCCCCAATTTCGGCCACTGGCGCTGCCGCTGGTATCTGGCAAGCAAGGGCAGGATGCCAGTGTCGGAATTCTTGCCGTACACCTGGTACAACACGCCGAACATTCACTTCTGCACCTTCAAGGATTTCGAGGCGCTGTGCCAGGAGCGCACAGCGCAGGTCCTCGACCGCCTGGCCGTCGATCAGCAGCATCGCCACGGGTGGGCCAGCAAGCTATGGCCTAATCTGTTGGGGGAGATCGGTATCTATCGGGTCCAGAGTCCTGGCCTGCAGGCACATCAGGTCGCCGTATAGCGCTGCGTTCGTTTGCAATATTTCGGGGGCAAGCTCCCTCGCTACAAGGCATCTCATGAATTTCAAGCAACTCGTACTGGCCAGCCACAACGCCGGCAAGCTCAAAGAACTCCAGGCCATGCTGGGCGATGCGGTGCAACTGCGCTCGATCGGCGAGTTCAGCCAGGTCGAACCTGACGAAACCGGACTGTCGTTCGTCGAAAACGCCATCCTCAAGGCCCGCAACGCCGCGCGTATTTCCGGGCTGCCGGCACTGGCCGACGACTCCGGACTGGCGGTGGACTACCTCGGTGGCGCGCCGGGCATCTATTCCGCGCGTTACGCCGACGGCAAAGGCGACGCGGCCAATAACGCCAAGTTGCTGGACGCCCTCAAGGCTGTGCCCGAGGCCGAACGCGGCGCGCAGTTCGTCTGCGTGCTGGCGCTGGTTCGCCATGCCGACGACCCGCTGCCGATCCTCTGCGAAGGCTTGTGGCACGGCCGCATCCTGCACGCGGCCAGCGGCGACCACGGCTTTGGCTATGACCCGTTGTTCTGGGTACCCGAGCGCGATTGCTCGAGCGCCGAGCTGAGCCCCAGCGAGAAAAACCTGCTGAGCCACCGTGCTCGGGCCATGGCCATCCTGCGTCAGCGCTTGAGCCTGGAACACGAATGACCGGCCACAGCCAGACCCTGCACCCAAGCGCCGGTGGATTTTCCTCGCTGGCACCGCGTCCGGGGCTGGCACAGTTGCCGCCGTTGTCGCTGTACATCCACATCCCTTGGTGCGTACGCAAATGCCCGTATTGCGATTTCAACTCGCACACGGCCAGCGCGGTGTTGCCCGAGGAAGAATACGTGGATGCGTTGCTGGCCGATCTCGATCAGGACCTGCCGGCCGTCTACGGGCGGCCGCTGACATCGATCTTCTTCGGCGGCGGCACCCCCAGCCTGTTCAGCGCCAGAGCATTGGGGCGCCTGTTGGCCGGGGTCGAGCAGCGTATCCCCTTCGCGCCAGACATCGAGATCACCCTGGAGGCCAACCCGGGCACCTTCGAGCAGGACAAGTTCGTCGCTTATCGGGGGCTGGGCATCAATCGCCTGTCGATCGGCATCCAGAGCTTTCAGGAAGCCAAGCTGCAGGCGCTGGGCCGCATCCACAACGGTGACGAAGCGATCCGCGCCGCTGACATGGCGCGCAAGGCCGGCTTCGACAATTTCAACCTCGACCTCATGCACGGGTTGCCCGATCAGTCCCTCGACGACGCCTTGGGCGACCTGCGCCAAGCCATCGCCATGGCGCCGACTCATCTGTCCTGGTACCAGTTGACCCTGGAGCCGAACACGGTGTTCTGGAATCAGCCGCCGTTACTGCCCGAAGACGACACCTTATGGGACATCCAGGAGGCCGGCCAGGCGCTGTTGGCCAGCCGTGGCTTCGCCCAGTACGAAGTCTCCGCCTACGCGCAGCCAGGGCGCCCAGCGCGGCACAACCTCAATTACTGGAGCTTCGGCGATTTCATCGGAATCGGTGCCGGCGCCCATGGCAAGCTCAGCCACCCCGACGGCCGCATCCTGCGCACCTGGAAAACCCGGCTGCCCAAGGACTATCTGAATCCGGCCAAGCCGTTTCAGGCGGGCAACAAGGCGCTGAGCGACGACGAGTTGCCGTTCGAATTCCTGATGAACGCCTTGCGCCTGACCGATGGCGTGGAGGCCGAGCTTTATCATCAGCGCACCGGCCTGGCGTTGCACAGCCTGGCCGATGCGCGCCGCGAGACCGAACAAAAAGGCCTTTTGCAGGTCGAACCGTCGCGCCTGGCTGCGACCCCGCGGGGACAGCTGTTCCTCAACGATCTGCTGCAGTATTTCTTGACCTAAGGATTACCCATGGATTTTGTTCTCGACCTGCTGGCGTCCATGTCTCGCTGGAGCCGCAGCCACATCTCGGAAATCGCCTTGGCGCTGGTGGGATGCCTGCTGGTGCTGTTCGGTGCCGATTTCAAAGGCTGGATCGAAGGCCGCCTGGGCGCACTGGCCGGTGCGCTACGGGTGCCCGTAATGGCGCTGGTGTGTGCAGTGGGCAGCGGCGCGGCGCTGATCTACGTGACGCCCTGGGTGATCCGCGGGCTGAGCCAGTTCAACAACTACAGCCTGGCGCCGGTGCTGTTGGTGGTGCTGGTGTTGATCGGTGTGGTTGCCGATAGACGCTGAAGACCTAAGCACCCCACACAACCCATGTGGGGGCAAGGCTTGCCCGCAAAAGGGCCAGCAAGCCTTGAACGATTTCAGTCAACCTTCTCGAACTTCAAATCCCACACGCCATGCCCCAAGCGCTCGCCGCGGCGTTCGAACTTGGTCACCGGACGCTCGGCCGGGCGTGGCACGCACTTGCCGTCTTCGGCCAGATTGCGATAACCAGGCGCCACGCTCATCACTTCCAGCATGTACTCGGCGTAGGGTTCCCAGTCGGTGGCCATGTGCAGTACGCCACCTGGCTTGAGCTTGCTGCGCACCAGTTCGGCGAATGACGCCTGAACGATGCGGCGCTTGTGATGGCGGCTCTTGTGCCATGGGTCCGGGAAGAACAGCATCAAGCGATCGAGACTGTTGTCGGCAATGCAGCGGTTGAGCACTTCGATGGCATCGCAGTCATACACGCGCAGGTTGGTCAGGCCTTGGGTCAGCACGCCATTGAGCAGCGCACCGACGCCCGGGCGGTGCACTTCCACACCGATAAAGTCCTGTTCCGGTGCGGCCGCCGCCATCTCCAGCAGCGAGTGGCCCATGCCGAAGCCGATTTCGAGGGAGCGTGGGGCCGAACGACCGAACACCTGGTCATAGTCCACAGGCGCATCGGCCAAGGGCAGAACGAACAGCGGTGTGCCCTGGTCCAGGCCCTTTTGCTGGCCTTCAGTCATGCGCCCGGCGCGCATCACGAAACTTTTGATACGGCGGTGCTTGGACTCGTCTGCATCTTCCACGGTGTTCGGCGTTTCGTTTGATTCAGTCATCAACGGCTCTTACTTGATCAGACCATCCAGCGGCGAGGATGCGCTGGCATAGAGTTTTTTTGGCATACGGCCGGCCAGATAGGCCATGCGCCCGGCGATGATCGCGTGCTTCATGGCTTCACCCATCAGGATCGGATCTTGCGCATGGGCGATCGCCGAGTTCATCAGCACGGCTTCACAACCCAGCTCCATGGCGATGGTGGCATCGGACGCAGTGCCGACACCAGCGTCGACCAGTACCGGAACTTTGGCCTCTTCGAGGATGATCTGCAGGTTGTACGGATTGCAGATCCCCAGGCCGGTACCGATCAGGCCTGCCAGTGGCATCACGGCGATGCAGCCGATTTCTGCCAGTTGGCGCGCGATGATCGGGTCGTCGCTGGTGTACACCATGACGTCGAAACCATCTTTGACCAGCACTTCGGCGGCCTTGAGGGTTTCGATCACGTTGGGGAACAGGGTTTTCTGGTCGGCCAGCACTTCGAGCTTGACCAGCTTGTGGCCATCGAGCAGCTCACGGGCCAGGCGACAGGTGCGCACGGCCTCGATCGCGTCATAGCAACCCGCGGTGTTGGGCAGAATGGTGTAGCGATCGGGCGGGAGGATATCCAGCAGGTTCGGCTCACCCGGATTTTGCCCGATGTTGGTCCGGCGCACGGCGACGGTGACGATTTCGGCGCCCGAGGCCTCGATGGCCAGGCGGGTCTGCTCCATGTCGCGGTATTTGCCGGTACCGACCAGCAGGCGCGACCCGTAGGTGCGGCCGGCCAGGGTGAAAGGCTTGTCAGTGCGAGCGTTGCTCATCGGTCATCCTCTTGCGGTTGAGGTGTAAGGGTGTAGCGAGCGAAGGGACAGCCTAGCCGCCACCGATGGCGTGCACTACTTCGACCTGATCGCCTTCACTGAGGGAAGTCGCGGCATGCTGGCTGCGCGGCACGATGTCCAGGTTGAGCTCGACGGCCACGCGGCGTCCGGTCAAGTCCAGACGCACAAGCAGCGCGGCGACGGTCTCGCCATCGGGCAATTCGTAGGGTTCACCGTTCAGCTGGATACGCATGCGACAGGCAGCCATTATTTTCAAGGGGGGGCATTCTAGCCCGATCACTGGCGATGACCAAGATGCAGGGGCACCATTCGTCTTGGGCCCCTTCGCCGCTGGAGGCGCAGGCCTGTCCTACAGGCAATACGCATCCCCCTGTGGGAGCGAGCTCTGCTCGCGAAGGGGCGATCATTGCCACCAAAGGGATCCAGCCCCGCTCAGCCCAAACGCCACGCCGCCAGGCCCAGACACACCCAGCCTGCAAGAAACGCCAGCCCGCCGAATGGGGTGATGATGCCCAGCTTGCCGATACCGGTCAGGGTCAACGCATAGAGGCTACCCGAGAACAGCACGATACCGACGCAGAACAACACCCCCGCCCAGTTCATCAGGCGCCCGGGCACCAGGGTGCAGAGGATGGCGACCGCCAGCAAAGCCAGGGCGTGGATCAACTGATAAGTGACGCCAGTGTGGAACACCGCCAGGTAATCGGTGCTCAAGCGATCCTTGAGCCCGTGGGCGGCAAAGGCGCCGAGGCCCACACCGGTAAAGCCGAAAAAGGCCGCCAACAGCAAAAAACTGCGAAGCATCTGGAAACTCCGTGGACAGGTGTTCAGGCACAGGGTCTGTATAATGGCCCGCTCACCCGCTTTGGCCAAGCCTATCCATGCTGCGTACCTTTCTGCATCGCCTCAAAAAAGCCCTGCTCTGGTTCGCGGTCGGCAGCGCCCTGCTGGTCTTGGCGTTCCGCTGGATCCCGCCGCCCGGCACCATGTTGATGGTCGAGCGCAAGATCGAATCCTTGACCGATGGCCAGCCCATCGATCTGCAACGCAGCTGGCAGCCTTGGGCAAAGATCTCCGATGACCTCAAGGTTGCCGTCATCGCCGGCGAAGACCAGCGCTTCGCCGAGCACTGGGGCTTCGATCTCCCGGCCATTCAAGCGGCTTTCCTGCACAACGAGCAGGGCGGCTCGATCCGCGGCGCCAGTACCATCAGCCAGCAAGTGGCCAAGAACGTGTTCCTGTGGTCCGGACGCAGCTATGTGCGCAAGGGCCTGGAAGCCTGGTTCACGGTATTGATCGAGATGCTGTGGCCCAAACAGCGGATCCTCGAGGTGTACCTCAACAGCGCGGAATGGGACGACGGCGTATTCGGCGCTCAGGCCGCAGCGCAGCATCACTTTGGTGTGAATGCGGCCAACTTGTCGCGCCAGCAGGCCAGCTATCTGGCCGCCGTATTGCCCAACCCGCGCAACTGGAGTGCCAGCCGCCCCAGCGCCTATGTGCAGCGTCGAGCCGGCTGGATCCGCCAGCAGATGGGGCAATTGGGTGGCGATGATTACCTGCTGCGGCTGAACGACTCGCGCAAGGCGCCTTGGGCGCAGTAGCCAGCTTTTGCGATGGGAGAGGTTTTTGCTGCGGGCCTGTGCGTTCTGCACAAGCCCGCAGCAAAGCCACACGCCACTTCTCATCTGCCCGACCATAAAAAAGCCCTGAGCAATGTCAGGGCTTTTTACGGTTCAAGCTCAACGCTTATGCAGCGATCGAAACCTTGAGCTTGTTCATCGCGCTTTTTTCCAACTGACGAATCCGTTCGGCGGACACGTTGTACTTTTCGGCCAACTCGTGCAGCGTCGCTTTCTCTTCAGCCAACCAGCGTTGATAGAGAATGTCGCGGCTGCGGTCATCCAGTACTTCCAGGGCTTCATGCAGATTGCTGTTGGAATTGTCGCTCCAGTCAGCATCCTCCAGTTGACGCGCCGGGTCGTAGCGGTGGTCTTCAAGGTAGTTGGCAGGCGACTGGAAGGCGCTGTCGTCGTCCGCTTCCGCGGCCGGGTCGAAGGCCATGTCCTGGCCCGTCAGACGGCTTTCCATCTCGCGCACTTCACGGGGCTCGACGCCCAGGCTTTCAGCCACGCGATGCACTTCTTCATTGTTCAGCCAGGCCAGACGCTTCTTCTGGCTGCGCAGGTTGAAGAACAGCTTGCGCTGCGCCTTGGTGGTCGCGACCTTGACGATCCGCCAGTTGCGCAGGATGAATTCGTGGATTTCAGCCTTGATCCAGTGCACGGCGAACGACACCAGGCGCACGCCCATCTCGGGGTTGAAGCGCTTGACCGCCTTCATCAGACCGACATTGCCCTCCTGGATCAGGTCGGCTTGCGCCAGGCCATAACCAGAGTAGCTACGAGCGATATGGACAACAAAACGCAGGTGGGCGAGCACCATCTGCCGAGCCGCCCCTAGATCCTGTTCGTAAAAGAGACTCTCGGCCAGTGAACGCTCCTGCTCGGGTGTCAGCAGTGGAATGCTGTTCACCGTGTGCACATAGGCCTCCAGGTTCGCACCCGGGACCAAGGCATAAGCAGGTTGCAACGAAGTGGTCATACACAAACCTCCGACTCACGTGACTCGTGCAGTTCAGCACTGCGTATAAGACAGGGAACCGAGAACCAAGTTCCCACATGCTGAAGGGACGTACGTACTGTCAAAATAATTAGCGAGGCGCGAGTTCTCGCAAATGACGCGCCACCGCAATCCATGCACCGATATACCCTAACAGCACCGCTCCTAGCAATAGGGAAAGGCCGTCCGAGGGGGGTACCCCACCTAGGGCAAAATCACTTCCATAGAGGCCGGAGAGCCCGATTACCGCGCCGTTCAGCCAGTCAAGGCCAAATGCCAGTATGCCCCATGAAAGAATTCCTGCGCCCAGCCCATACAAAGCGCCCATGTACAGGAAAGGCCTGCGCACATAGCTGTCGGTGCCGCCTACCAGTTTGATCACTTCGATCTCGACGCGGCGGTTTTCGATGTGCAGACGAATAGTGTTACCAATCACTAACAGCAAAGCCGCTACCAGCAAAACCGTCAAGCCGAAGACGAAACGGTCCCCGAGCTTGAGGATCGCCGCCAACCGCTCGACCCACACCAGGTCCAACTGCGCCTGCTGGACGCTGGGCAGTTCCGACAGCGTCTGGCGCAAAGACTCCAGCGCGGCCTTGTCGACCTCGAGCGGCGTCACCACGACGACCCCAGGCAAGGGGTTCTGCGGCAGCTCCTTGATCGCCTCGCCCAGCCCGGATTGCTGCTGGAACTCATCAAGGGCGCGCTTCTTGTCGATGTACTCGGCATCCGCCACTCCGCCCAGGGCCTTGGCCTTCGCCACCAGCGCCTGACCATCGCTGTCGCTGGCATTGAGGTCCATATACAGGGATATCTGCGCCGCACGCTGCCAGGAGCCACCCAGTCGCTCGACGTTCTTGAGCAGCAACGACAGCCCCATGGGCAGGCTCAACGCCACTGCCATCACCAGACAGGTGAAAAAACTGCCAATGGGCTGCTTGGCCAAACGTCGCAGGCTGTCCAGCAGGCTGGCACGGTGATTTTCGATCCAGGCGTGAAACAGCTGGCTGAACGCCGGGCCGTCATCGTCGTTGTGCGGCTTTTTCTTCTGTGGTTCCTGATCGACAGGCTTGGGTGCCACACGATCCGAGACTTTAGGGCTACGTGTCGCACTCATTGGCCGGCCTCCCCGTCACCGATCAAACGGCCGCGCTGCAAGGTCAGCATGCGATGGCGCATGCGCGCGATGAGGGCCAGGTCGTGACTGGCGATCAGCACACTGGTGCCCAAGCGGTTGATGTCTTCGAACACGCCCATGATCTCCGCGGCCAGCCGCGGGTCGAGGTTACCGGTGGGTTCATCCGCCAGCAGCAAGGCTGGGCGGTGGACGATAGCGCGGGCGATGCCGACGCGCTGCTGCTGCCCGGTGGACAGATCGCCAGGGTACAGCTCGGCCTTGTCGGCCAGGGCTACGCGCTCCAGCGCTGAATCGACCCGCTTGGCGATCTCGGGCTTGGACAGGCCGAGAATCTGCAGCGGCAAGGCAATGTTGTTGAACACGGTGCGATCGAACAGGAGCTGGTGATTCTGGAACACCACGCCGATCTGCCGGCGCAGGAATGGAATCTGCGCGTTGGTGATCTGCCCCAGATCCTGCCCGGCCAGCAGCAATTTTCCACTGGTCGGCCGCTCCATGGCCAACAGGAGGCGCAGCAGCGTGCTCTTGCCGGCGCCGGAGTGGCCGGTCACAAACAGAAATTCGCCACGACGAACGCGAAAACTCAGCTCGTGCAGGCCGACATGGCCATTGGGATAGCGCTTGGCAACCTGTTCGAATCGAATCATGAGCGTTCCCGTTCTGCGAAGAGCGCCTGGACGAAGGGCTCGGCTTCGAAGGTCCGCAGGTCATCGATGCCTTCGCCGACACCGATGTACCGGATCGGCAAACCGAACTGCTTGGCCAGGGCGAAGATCACCCCACCCTTGGCGGTGCCGTCGAGCTTGGTCAGCGCCAGACCGGTCAGGGACACCGTCTGGTTGAACTGCTTGGCCTGATTGATGGCGTTCTGGCCCGTACCAGCGTCCAGCACCAGCAACACCTCGTGAGGCGCTGTCTCGTCCAGTTTGCCGATCACGCGGCGCACCTTCTTCAGCTCTTCCATCAGATTGTCTTTGGTGTGCAGGCGTCCTGCGGTATCGGCGATCAGCACGTCGATCCCCCGAGCGGTGGCGGCCTGTACGGCGTCGAAAATCACCGAGGCAGAGTCGGCACCCGTGTGCTGGGCGATCACCGGGATGCGGTTACGCTCGCCCCACACTTGCAATTGCTCGACGGCAGCGGCGCGGAAGGTATCGCCGGCGGCCAGCATGACCTTCTTGCCTTCACCCTGAAGTTTTTTCGCCAGTTTGCCGATGGTCGTAGTCTTGCCGGCGCCGTTGACGCCCACCACCAGAATCACGAAAGGCTTTTGCTGCGCTGGGATCACCAGCGGTTGCTCGACGGGCTTGAGCAAGGCCGACAGCTCGGCCTGCAAAGACGCGTACAGGGCGTCGCTGTCGGTCAGCTGCTTGCGCGCGACCTTCTGCGTCAGGTTGCCGATAATCAGATTGGTGGCTTCGACGCCGACGTCTGCGGTCAGCAAGCGGGTTTCGAGCTCGTCGAGCAGGTCGTCGTCGATGGCCTTCTTGCCGAGGAACAGACTGGCCATGCCCTCGCCAAGGCTGGCGCTGGTCTTGCTCAGCCCCTGCTTGAGGCGGGCGAAGAAACCGGCTTTGGTAGGCTCCGCAGACGCTGGGGCGGCAGGCGCCGGGACCGGAACTGCAGCGGGCGCTACAACGGGCTCGGCCACTGTACCAGCGTGTACAGCGGGCACGTTTGCAGACTCGGGTGCAGGCGGGGCGGCGATCGGTGCAACGTGCTCGACCGCCGGCGCAGGGCGCTCGACCACTACGGGAGCGGCGGGCACCACTGGCTGCACCGGAGCAGCCGGCTCGGCGACCGGTGTCGGTGTCAGGTCGCTCGGCGTCGGTGCGAGTTCGGCCAGCGGCGCCGCCGTGGTTTCTGGCAGCGCGGGCACGGTAGCAGGAGGAATGGAGGGCGCGACAGGCTCGGCCTCGACATCAGGCACCAACGCCACGGGCTCCTCGGGCACCGGCAGCACCAGGCCGCTCGCCGCGGGCTCGGCCGGAACAATCGGCGCAACGGGCTCGGCAGCAGGCGGGGCTGCCGCCAACGCGGGCTCGGGCGCTACCTCGACGGCCAGTTCAGGCGTCTCGGGCGTCTCGGGGGCCTCAGCAATCACAGGGGCTTGCGGCGGCTCGGGAGGGGTTTCCTGCGGTTTTTTGCGCAGCCACCCGAACAGGCCTTTCTTCTCTCCAGCCGGTGGCGGAGTCTTCTTGTCGTCGTTGGAACCAAACATGGAGGACGGCTATCTCACGGTAGCGACGCGCCAAAGCGGCGCCTCTGAAAATTCTGATATCGCAGAACAGACTGCTTTTTACCCGGCTCGTTCACGCGTTACATCCTGACAAGATGATCGCAGGCCCGCTTTCACATCAGGCATGGTCGCCAGCGAGCCGGATCAGTATCCTAGCACCTCCTCGCCCACTGACGCTAAGGCCAAGCGGGCAGCCTTACAGGTTCAAAATCGAATGAATGATCTTGCCCGCCGCGCTGCCGGTCTGCTGCTCGGTACTTTTTGCCTGCCACTCGCCGCCTTTGCCGCCGATCCCCAACCCACCACCGAGTTTACGCTCGACAACGGCCTCAAGGTCGTCGTACGCGAAGACCACCGTGCCCCCGTGGTGGTCTCGCAGATCTGGTACAAGGTCGGTTCGAGCTACGAAACCCCCGGCCAGACCGGCCTCTCCCACGCCCTCGAGCACATGATGTTCAAGGGCAGCAGCAAAATGGGCCCGGGCGAATCTTCCCGCGTGCTGCGCGACCTGGGCGCCGAAGAGAACGCCTTCACCAGCGACGACTACACCGCCTATTACCAGGTGATGGCCAAGGACCGGCTGCCGGTGGCCTTCGAGCTCGAAGCCGATCGCATGGCCACCCTGCGCCTGCCGCCGGAAGAATTCACCAAGGAAATCGAAGTCATCAAGGAAGAGCGCCGCCTGCGCACCGATGACCAGCCTAGCGCCAAGGCCTTCGAAGCCTTCAAGGCCATGGCGTACCCCGCCAGCGGCTACCACACCCCGACCATTGGCTGGATGGCCGACCTCGAACGCATGAAGGTCGAAGAGCTGCGTCATTGGTACGAGTCCTGGTACGTGCCCAACAACGCGACACTGGTGGTGGTCGGCGACGTCAAGCCCGATGACGTCAAGGTCCTGGCTCAACGCTTCTTCGGCGGTATCGCACGGCGCCCGACGCCACCGGCGAAAATCCCGCTGGAAGTCGCCGAGCCGGGCGAGCGGCAGATCACCCTGCATGTGCGCACCGAATTGCCCAGCCTGATGCTGGCCTTCAACGTGCCCAGCCTCGCTACCGCCAAAGACCCGCGCGGCGTGCAGGCCCTGCGCCTGATCGCCGCCCTGCTAGACGGCGGCTACAGCGCGAGGCTGTCCACCCAGCTCGAGCGCGGCAGCGAGCTGGTGTCCGGCGCTTCGGCCAGCTACGACGCGTTCACCCGCGGCGACACGCTGTTCATGCTGTCTGCCACACCCAATACGCAAAAGAAAAAGACCCTGACCGACGTCGAGAAGGGCCTCTGGGGCGTACTCGATCAGCTCAAGGACAAACCGCCCACCGCTGCGGAGCTTGAGCGTGTACGTGCCGAAGTCATCGCCGGACTGGTCTTCGGTCGCGATTCCATCAGCCGCCAGGCCACCACCATCGGCCAGCTCGAAACCGTCGGCCTGTCGTGGAAGCTCATGGACAGCGAGCTGGATGACCTCAACAGCGTCACGCCAGCCGACATCCAGACCGCCGCACGTACCTATTTCACCCGCGAACGCTTGAGCGTCGCCCACGTATTGCCCGAGGAAAAGGCTCATGATTGAGCGCATCACGCCCCATCACGCACGCCGCCTGGGCACCGCCCTGATCGCCAGCCTGCTCGCTTCATTCGCCGCCCTGCCGGCCCAAGCCGACGACGCGACGCCCGCGGCCGCACCCGCGCCGGCATCCGCCCCTGCACCCGTCAATGGCCTCCAGACCCTCAACGAGCTGGACAGCAAGGCGCCGGAACACCGCAAGCTGGACATCAAGACCTGGCAGACCAAAGACGGCAGCAAGGTGCTGTTCGTCGCAGCCCCGCAGTTACCGATGTTCGACCTGCGCGTAACCTTCGCCGCTGGCAGCAGCCAGGACGGCAACGCCGGCGGCCTGGCGCTGCTGACTAACGCCATGCTCAACGAAGGCGTCAAGGGCAAGAATGTCGAAGCCATCGCTCAGGGCTTCGAAGGGTTGGGGGCGGACTTCAGCAACGGCGCGTATCGCGACATGGCCGTGGCTTCGCTGCGCAGCCTGAGCGCTCCCGACAAGCGCGACCCGGCGCTCAAGCTGTTCGCCGAAGTGGTCGGCCATCCGACATTCCCGGCCGACTCGCTGGCGCGCATCAAGAATCAGATCCTCGCCGGCCTTGAGTACCAGAAGCAGAACCCCGGCGCGCAAGCGAGCCAGGCCTTGTACAAAGGGCTTTACGGCACGCACCCCTATGCTCATGCCACCGACGGCACAGCGCAGACCATTGCGCCGATCAGCCTGGCGCAGCTTCAAGCCTTCCACAAACGCGCCTACGCCGCTGGCAACGCGGTGATCGCTTTGGTCGGCGACCTGTCTATGGACGACGCCCACGCGATCGCCGAGCAAGTGTCGTCGGCACTACCCAAGGGCCCTCATCTGGCGGTGGTCGCCGAGCCGAGCGAACCCAAACCCGGCCAGACCCATCTGGAGTTCCCCTCCAAGCAGACACACCTGCTGCTCGCCGAGCTGGGCATCGACCGTAACGATCCGGACTACGCCGCGCTGTCGATGGGTAACCAGATCCTTGGCGGCGGCGCCTTCGGCACCCGGCTCATGAGCGAGGTCCGGGAAAAACGCGGCCTGACCTACGGCGTGTACTCCGCGTTCACCGCCATGCAAGCCCGCGGCCCGTTCATGATCAGCCTGCAAACCCGCGCCGAACTGAGCGAAGGCACCCTGAAACTGGTGCAGGACATCCTGCGCGACTACCTGAAGACGGGGCCGACGCAAAAGGAGCTCGACGACGCCAAACGCGAACTGGCCGGCAGCTTTCCGCTGTCCAACGCCAGCAATGGCAGCATCGTCGGGCAACTGGGTGCCATTGGCTTCTACGACCTGCCGCTGACCTTTATCGAAGATTTCATGCAGCAATCCCAGGCACTGACCATCGATCAAGTGAAAACGGCATTGAACAAGCACCTGGACGCCGACAAACTAGTCATCGTCACGGCAGGCCCGACGCTCGCGCAAAAGCCGCTGCCGCCCCCTACTGAAAGGCCCACCGAGCAACCGCTCGGGGTCCCGGAGCATTAATGGCAAGTCCATCCCCCAAAACACCCAAGGCCGTCCATGGCGGCCTGGGCCAGTTGCGTATCATCGGTGGCCAGTGGCGCAGCCGTCGCCTGAGCTTCCCGGATGCGCCCGGCCTGCGCCCGACGCCGGATCGCGTGCGCGAGACGCTGTTCAACTGGCTCGCGCCCTATATCGAAGGCGCCAAGGTGCTGGACCCGTTCGCAGGCAGCGGCGCCCTGTACCTCGAGGCTCTGTCGCGCGGCGCTGGCCTGGGGCTGGCGCTGGACAACAACGCCGCCGCCATCGCCGCGCTGCGCAAGAACCTTGATCTACTGGAGTGCAGCGTTGGCCAGTTGCACCAGGCTGACGCTTTGCGCCATCTGGAAACCCAGCCTGCAACGCCGTTCGACCTGGTATTTCTCGACCCACCCTTCCATCAGCAATTGCTGGCCAGTGCCTGCACCTTGCTCGAAGAGCGCCAGTGGCTGGCAGAGCGCGCATGGATCTACACCGAAAGCGAAACACCCCCTTCGACCCTGGAGCTACCCGCCAGCTGGCGTCTGCACCGCGAAAAAAAGGCCGGTCAGGTGTACTACGCGCTGTGGCAGCGGGGATAAAAAGCCATCGTGGCTGACGCGCCAGTAGCGGCACCCGAGGCTTTCCTGCCAGCGCTCGGGCTGGGCAACCCGCACCTGCAGACGCTATGGGGCCCGCTGTGGCGCCCCACCGTGCATCTGACACGGCCCAGGGAGCGCCTGTGGCTGGCCGACGGCGATTTTCTCGACGTCGACTGGTACGGTCCGCACACCACCGACGCGCCACTGGTCTTGGTCCTGCACGGCCTCACCGGCTCGTCCAATTCGCCCTACGTCGCGGGCTTGCAGCGCGCCTTGGCAGCCCAAGGCTGGGCCAGCGTCGCCATCAACTGGCGGGGCTGCTCGGGCGAGCCCAATCTGCAGGTGCGCAGTTACCATTCCGGTGCCAGCGACGATCTGGCCGAAGTCATCGGGCTACTGCGCGCTCGACGGCCGTCGGCACCGCTCTACGCCGTCGGCTACTCTCTGGGCGGCAACGTGTTGCTCAAGTATCTGGGCGAGACCGGCTCTCACTCACAGTTGCAAGGCGCGGTGGCAGTATCGGTGCCCTTTCGCCTCGATCAGTGCGCCGACCGTATCGGCCAAGGGTTTTCGAAGGTCTATCAGGCGCACTTCATGCGCGCAATGCTGGCCTATGTGCGGGACAAGCAGGCGCGATTCCAGCGCGAGGGGCAAAAAGAAGGGCTGGCGAAGCTGGCAGGCCTCGGATCGCTGGAAAAGATGCGCACCTTTTGGGATTTCGACGGGCGGGTGACGGCGCCCCTGCATGGCTTCGCCGATGCTCGGGATTACTACCGCAAGTCATCCAGCCGTTATTTCCTCGGAGATATCCGCACCCGCACGCTGATCATCCAGGCGCTGGACGACCCCTTCGTGTTCCCCCACAGCCTGCCGACGCCGAACGAACTGGCGCCCGGCACCACCTTCGAGCGCCATGCACGAGGCGGACATGTGGGGTTTGTGGATGGCACACTGCGAAGTCCGACCTATTACCTCGAACGCCGCATCCCGCAGTGGTTGGCGAAAGACTGCGCGTTCAGTCTCCCGTCGCCCGCGGCCGCTGTGGATCGGTGATCCACTCGCTCCAGGAGCCCGCATATAGCGGTACCAGTGGGTAACCCGCCAAGCACAGTGCAAACAGGTTGTGACAGGCCGTCACCCCGGACCCGCAGTAGGACACCAGCGTGCTGGCCGGGCGCCCCGCCAGAATTTTTTCGAAACGCGCCTTGAGTTGATCGGCCGGCAAAAACCGCCCATCGGCTGCCAGATTGTCAGTAAACACCGCACAACGCGCACCGGGAATATGCCCCGCCACAGGATCGATCGGCTCGACCTCACCGCGAAAGCGTGCGGGAGCCCGGGCGTCGATCAAGGTCAGGTCTGGTGATTCCAGCTGCGCCTGCAATTGCTGTGCGCTGACCACCAGACTGTTATCAGGCTTGCCAGAAAAGTGCCCGGCTTCGTGTGCCGGGGGATCGAGGCTGAGCGGCAACCCGGCCGCATGCCAGGCCTTGAGGCCGCCATCGAGCAGGTAGACACCCTCGCGTTTACCCAACCACATCAGCAACCACCAGGCATGGGCTGCGAAGGCACCGGGGCCATCGTCGTAAAGCACCACATCGCTGTCGGCATTGACGCCCCAGCCTTGCAAGCGCTCGATCAACTCCCCGGGAGCCGGCAGCGGATGACGTCCGGTCACCTGCTTGACCACCGCGCCGCTGAGGTCCTTGTCCAAATCGGCAAAGCGCGCGCCGGCCAAGTGACCCTCGGCGTAACTGCGCTGGCCGTAGTCGGTGTCTTCAAGCGCAAAGCGACAATCCAGTATCACCAGCCCCGGCTCGTCGAGACGAGCGTGCAGCCCTTGAGGGCTGATCAATTGCGCGATAGGCATGTAAACCTCCCTGGGAAATGCAGTGGATTCATGGCCCGGAACGAAGTTCCCGGCCTATTCCTCTGCCAGCGTCAGTGGCGTATTGAATTCTTCGAACAACGTATTCACGGCGGCCCGCCAAGGTTCCGCGACCAGGCCGGATACCATAGTCAGCACCTGGAAAATCCCGCGTTTGACGACTTCCTCGCTGAGCTGCGCCGTCGCAGCCTGGGAAGTGGTAAGGAAACGCGTCCACGACGTCAGGATAATCCAGGCGTTCAGGGCCAGTGCTTCGGCTTGCCCAGCATGCAAACGCAACAACCCGGCCTGCGCGAACGCCTCGAAGATCACCTGCCCCTGGCGCAGGCAACGACGGGAAAACTGTCGATAGCGCAGTGCCAATTGCGGATCGCTTTCGAGCAGGTGCTCCAGGTCCCGATAAAAGAACCGGTAGCTCCAGTTGCTCTCGAACAGCCGTTGCAAATAAAAACGCATGTCATCGACGCCTACACTGACACCTTTCGGCAGCTGCAGGTAAGTATCGACCCCTTGCTCGTATTCAGCGAACAACTCGGCAATGATTTCCTGCTTGTTGGCAAAGTGGTAGTAAAGATTGCCAGGGGAAATTTCCATATAGGCGGCGATGTGATTGGTGCTGACGGTCCGCTCGCCTTGCTGATTGAACAGCTCCAGAGTGGCCTGCACGATGCGTTGGCGGGTTTTCATTGACTCTGATCTCTCATCCTGCGGGCCCTAGCGCCCAGATTTGTACCCGCATAGTACGATTTTGCCATCCGCAGCCCAAGGCCGACCTTAGGCTAGCCGAAAGCTAGCGAAATTGGGCCTCCCACGGCCTTCGACACCGTGGCAGTGGACTTTCTGGGCCATGTGCGCAAGGACTGCACGTTTCACTTGCACGCATGCCGACTTGGCCGACTGCACGTGCTGCGATACCATCCGAATCCCCAACGGACTCCCGCCAGGACGACGCGATGAACCGAGTGTTGTACCCAGGTACCTTCGACCCTATTACCAAGGGCCATGGCGACTTGGTCGAGCGAGCCTCGCGGCTGTTCGACCACGTGGTCATCGCGGTCGCCGCGAGCCCGAAAAAAAATCCACTGTTCCCGTTGGACCAGCGGGTCGCCTTGGCTCAGGAAGTGACAAGACACTTGCCTAACGTCGAAGTGGTCGGCTTTTCGACGCTTTTAGCGCATTTCGCCAAGGAACAAGGCGCGAACGTGCTGCTGCGTGGCCTGCGTGCCGTGTCGGATTTCGAATATGAATTCCAGCTGGCGAACATGAATCGCCAATTGGCGCCCGACGTCGAGAGCCTTTTCTTGACGCCTTCGGAGCGCTACTCGTTCATATCGTCGACGCTGGTTCGAGAAATTGCCGCGCTGGGTGGCGACATCACCAAATTCGTCCATCCAGCCGTCGCAGACGCCCTCAAACAGCGCTTCGCCAACTGATATCCGACCGACGAATCCGCGCCCGCGTGCACTGCGGGCGCTAATACGGCACAATTGCGCGCATTCGATTTGTTACGCCCGAGCGTCTGGCCCGGGCTGGAGTATCCATGTCCCTGATCATCACCGACGATTGCATCAACTGCGACGTCTGCGAACCCGAGTGCCCGAACGCTGCCATCTCCCAGGGCGAGGAGATCTACGTGATCGACCCGAACCTGTGCACCCAGTGCGTAGGTCACTACGACGAGCCACAGTGCCAGCAGGTCTGCCCGGTTGACTGCATTCCCCTGGATGAGGCGCATCCGGAAACCGAAGAGCAGTTGATGGACAAGTACCGCAAGATCACTGGCAAGGTTTGACTCTGCGTCTAACCGCGCCGACCTCTTCGCGAGCAAGCCCTGCTCCCACGGTGCAAAGAGTTCCAGCGCAGTACCCCTGTGGGAGCAAGGCTTGCCCGCGAAGGCGCCAAAAAGATCGCCGCAATGGCAGGTTGATCAGTCTTCGTTAGTCTTGCCGTAGCCCGACGTGGTGCATCCCAGGCAGCGCACGAACGCGGCCTTGCCCGGGTCCACTACCAGCGCCTTGCCTGCTGCGCCCATATTGCCACCCGCTGCGGTAAACGGCAGCGACACCACGAACACCGCCCCGCCCACCACTGTCGCCGCTATCAGCAGCGGCCGGGCGATGATCAGGTCGGCGATCATCGCGAAGGCGGGAGGGTTCTGGATTCGATAGGTCGGATCGCCACTGGCGTTCGATTGCGTGGTTTCTGTCATCCCGGCGACGGCTGGCATGGCGGACAAGCCCAGGCACAGCGCCAAGGCAATCGATAAGACGCGCAAAACATTCATGACACAGTCCTTCTGCTCGATAAGGGCGACAACACGGGATAAGGCGACAGGCGACTATTCAACTATATCAGCGTCCGGGCACTTGTCAGCGTGCCCGCGACCACGGGTGTTGAACAGGATGTGAATCAGCGCTGGCAGCGCGGGCAGAACACACTGGCACGCTGGCCCAGCTTGACCTCGCGCAAGGTCGTACCGCACACCTTGCACAGTTCGCCGCCACGCCCGTAGGCGAACAGTTCCTGCTGGAAATAACCGGGCTGGCCATCGCCACCGATGAAGTCACGCAAGGTGGTGCCGCCGCGTTCGATGGCGTGGGCGAGGATGCGCTTGATTTCGACGGCAAGTTTCAGATAGCGGGCTCGAGAGATGCCCCCGGCCTCGCGCCGCGGATCGATCCCGGCAGCAAACAGCGCCTCGGTCGCGTAGATATTGCCCACCCCGACCACCACGGCGTTATCCATGATGAACGGCTTGACCGCCATGGTCTTGTTGCGCGACAGGCTGAACAGCCGATCGCCGTCGAACAGATCGGTCAGCGGCTCGGGGCCCAGTCGTCTTAGCAGCTCGTGGTTATGTGGGTCATGGCTCCAGAGCATGGCACCAAAGCGGCGCGGATCGGTATAGCGCAGCGCCAGCCCGGATTCCAGCACGATGTCGACATGCTCGTGCTTGAGCGGTGCCAGCCCGGCGTCCACCAGGCGCAAATTGCCCGACATGCCCAGATGGCTGATCAGCGTACCTTCCTCGGCGTTGATCAGCAGGTACTTGGCGCGCCGATCGACACCGACGATCCGTTGCCCGGACAGGCGCACGTCAAGATCTTCGGGGATCGGCCAGCGCAAGCGCCGATCGCGCACGATCACTTGGCTGACGCGCTGGCCTTGCAGATGCGGGGTAATACCGCGACGGGTAGTTTCGACTTCGGGTAGTTCAGGCATGTTCGACTCGAAAAAGACTTAGCGCACACCGAGCTCGCGGATCGACTCCTTGAGGTTCTCGAAGTCGTAGTCTGACAGGCCGACGTAGTCCAGGACCAGCGCCGAGATGGCATTCCATTCATGGTCCTCCGCCTGGTTGCCCAGCACCCGGTGGGACGCGCAGATATGCTCGGCCATTTTCAGCACGGCAAGGAGGTTCTTGAGTGGAATGTCACGTGGTGATTGATCGCGGAAAATCGCCAGGGCGTTGTGGTGATTGGCGATGGCATCACTGACATGCTCCGGCAGGCGCCAGGACTTGGCCGTGTAGTAACCGACCACCGAGTGGTTGGTATTGAACACCTGGTTCTCGGTGTCGACCACGCGGAACTCGCCGTTGGTGCTGGCATAGGCCTGCTCCAACACGCTCATGTAATCCGGAAAACGCTTGAGCATCAGCGGAATCCCGCAATCGTGGAACAGCCCCAGCGCATAGGCCTCGTCCACCGCCTGGGAGCCGATACGCTTGGCCAGGGTGAGGCAGGTCATGGCGACGTCCTGGGCTGTATCCCAGAAACGGTTGAGGGTCACGATGGTCTCGTCGCTCATCTCGCCCTTGATCGATTGCGCATTGATCAGGTTGATGACCGAACGACTGCCGAGCAGATTCACCGCACGCTGGATCGAAGCGATCTTGTTGGTCAGCCCGTAATGCGGCGAATTGACGATTTTGAGCAGCGCGCCGGACAAGCCAGGGTCCTGAGCGATCAGACGAGCGATCGCTTCGAGATCCGGGTCGGGCATGTACTGCTCCATCTGCAGGTCGACCATGATCTGCGGTTGTGGCGGCACGCTGATGCCTTGCAGGGCCTGCTGGATCTGCTCGGCGGAAAGCTCTTGGGACATTGGTACGTACTCTGGGCTGAGTAAAGATTCTACTCCCGCCGAAGGCGGATCGGGCAACCGCCGGGCAATCGGCGTCAAAATTTCATCTCTGCATCTACACTTGCGGGTTCCGTGCCAACTGCTCGGGCCTTTTGCGCGCAAGCTCGCTCCCACAGATTGAAACGTAGGCAAGCGGGAGCAAGGCTTGCCCACGAACAGGCCCGCACAGACATCGGAGGGCCAACGCATGAATGGTCATCCCCCGCCTCGCCCTACAAGGTATACTCCCGCTCTTTTTTCCGGAGCGACGTCATGTCCCTGCCCAGCCTTCGCCTCAAAGTCAACGCCGATCGCCGGCTGCGCAACGGTCACCTGTGGATCTACAGCAACGAGATCGACGTCGCCGCCACCCCCCTGCAAGGTTTCGTCGCCGGCGACCAGGCCATCCTCGAATCGGCGACCGGCAAACCGATCGCCGTGGTCGCCATGAGCCCCAAAAACCTCATCTGCGCCCGCGTGCTGTCCCGCGATGCCAAGCTGCCGCTCGACAAGTCACTGCTGGTCCACCGCCTCAACGTTGCCCTGTCGTTGCGCGATCGCTTGTTCGACAAGCCGTTCTACCGCCTGGTCTACGGCGATTCCGACTTGCTGCCGGGCTTGGTGGTCGACCGCTTCGGCGACATCCTGGTGGTCCAGTTGGCCTCGCCGACCATGGAACGCCACAAGGACGACGTCCTGGCCGCCCTGATACAGGTGCTCAAGCCGAGCGGCGTGCTGTTCAAGAACGACTCGGCCGCCCGCGACGCCGAAGACCTGCCGCGTTACGTCGAAACCGTGTTCGGCGTGGTGCCGGAGTGGGTCGCCCTGGAAGAAAACGGCGTGAAGTTCGAAGCGCCGGTCATGACAGGCCAGAAAACCGGCTGGTTCTATGACCACCGCATGAACCGCGCGCGCTTGGCCCCCTACGTCAAAGGCAAGCGCGTCCTCGACCTGTTCAGCTACATTGGCGGCTGGGGCATCCAAGCCGGTGCCTTCGGCGCCAGTGAAGTTTTCTGTGTGGATGCTTCGAGCTCCGCCCTCGACGGCGTCGAGCGCAACGCCGCCCTCAACGGCTTCGCCGAAAAAGTCACTTGCATGGAAGGCGATGTCTTCGAAGCCCTGCGCGAACTGAAAGCCGGCGAAGAACGCTTCGACGTGATCGTCGCCGATCCGCCCGCCTTCATAAAACGCAAGAAAGACCTGAAGAATGGCGAAGGCGCCTACCGTCGCCTCAACGAGCAAGCCATGCGCCTGCTCAGCAAAGACGGCATCCTGGTCAGTGCCTCGTGCTCCATGCACCTGCCTGAAGACGACTTGCAAAACATCCTCCTGACCAGCGCCCGCCATCTGGACCGCAACATCCAGATCCTCGAAAGGGGCGGTCAGGGCCCGGATCACCCGGTGCATCCAGCGATCCCGGAGACGCGGTATATCAAGAGCATTACTTGCCGGTTGTTGCCTAATAGCTGAGTGAGATTAAGCGTGCAGCCCTGCAATGGGGCTGCATGGCGTTCATTTGCGGGGTTCGGGCGCTTGCGCTTGGCTTGCCCTATCTTGCGCAGCCGAGCATAGACAAATCGATTGAAAACCCAGCATCTCTCCCTTTTTCGCCCCGTAGAAATGGGGTCGTCAGACTAATCCCACCCTCCTTTCGGATTCGTCCGATTTTTTTGCGCGAGCCGCAGGCCTATTGGTCTGCGTCGGCCTTCAGAAAAGTGCTGCAAATGCTTAGGCAATGCATGAAACAGTGCCAAGACTTGTCTGGCTGGACCCGCCGATATCACCATACATCGGGGTAGCGAGGGGCTTACGCCCCACGCACGGAATCACAGCTCCAACACGTACGAAGCAATCCCAAAATAAACCAGCACCCCCGCTGCATCCGCGATCGAAGTAATCAACGGACCGCTCGCCGTGGCCGGATCCAACCGCAGTCGGCTGAGCAAAAACGGCAGGCTCATGCCAATCAAACTCCCCAGCAGCACAATGATCATCATGCTGCTGGCCACAATCACAGCGATGTCTACGCCACCGCGCAGAATACCCAGCGAAGCCACCGCCACGGCCATGGTCACGCCCAACCCCAGGGCCACGGCACATTCGCGCCACAGCAGGCGCGCCCAGTCACGCATCAGCACTTCCCCGGTAGCCAGCGCCCGCACCATCAAGGTCGCCGACTGCGCCCCGGCGTTGCCACCGCTGTCCACCAGCAATGGCAGGAAGAACACCAACGCAATGTTCGACGCGATCACATCCTCGAACGCGGCGATGCCCGCCCCCGAGAACAGGTTGCCGAACACCAGCAGCACCAACCACAGCACGCGTTTGCGGTAGAGCAGGCTGACCGTGGCATTTTTCATGTTGCCGATGTGGGTGCCGATCAGGGCGCCTTTGTGGAAGTCTTCGGTGGCCTCCTCGACCACCACGTCCATGGCGTCGTCGCAGGTGACGATACCGACCAGTTGCCGCTGCGAGTTGACGATGGGTAACGCCAGCAGGTCGTACTGGTTGATCAGCCGTGCCACTTCCTCCTGGGTGACGTTGACCTGAGCGCTGATGATCTCGGTGTTCATCAGTTGCATCACGGCCCTGTCTGGCGTCGCGAGCACCAGCTCACGCAGTGACAGGGTGCCGAGCAGGCGGCGCTCGGCGTCCAGCACGTAGGTCTGATAGATGGTCTCGGCGTCGGCCGCTTCGCGGCGCAGGGCCTCGATGGCCTGGGCGGCCGTCAGGTGGGCCGCCACGGTGGAGTACTCGCTGGTCATCACTGCGCCAGCGCTACCCTGTGGATAACTGGCCAGCCGGCACAGGTCGTCGCGCTCTGCCTGGGCCAGGGCCGGCAGCAGCGTTGCGCGGCGTGGCAAATCGAAGCGGTTGTACAAATCGGCACGCTCATCTGCCGACATGGCGCCGATCAGGGCGGCCAAGGCCGCGCGAGGCATGTCCTGGGTGAGTTCGAACTGGCGTTCCAGCGGGAAGTAACCGAAGGCTTCGGCACGCTTTTCGAGTGGCAATTGCTGGAGGATCGGCAGGATCTGCTCGACCTCGAGCTGGTCGAGATAGCGAGCGATATCGGCAGACAGCAGTTGGCCAGCGACCTCCTTGGGGCGGGAATATTTCTCGTCTTGCAGGGCGGTGCGCAGCAGTTGGGTAAAGTTGAGGGCATTGATCATTGTTGTGTCTCCAGGCGCCCGCGGCAGCCTGGAGAGGCACGGCAAAGCCGGGTCAGCTCACAGGCAAACCTGCCGCGGGGGCGGTCGGTGTCTTGGTTCTGGGCGAACTAAAACTGGGAAGGTCCATGGGTGCTTTTGGCTCTTGAACCGCACATGCGGCGGCGGAATATTAGGGGAGATAGCGGGCATTACCAACCGCAAAGGTATTGCGCGATGTGTTAGCGAATGTACCTGCCAATCGGGAGCTGCCATGAGAGACGGCCACGGGAGCGTTCCTTCCCGCGGCCAGGGGTGTAGAATCGAGCTATTCATCGCCAATCATCCCCCGGCGGGTTTATGAGCTCTGGCCGAGCACGCGGCGATCCCGCAGTGTCACCGGCCTCATCCGGATCGTGGCCATCTGCCAGGCGATCGAGGACCAAGAGAAGCTCACTCCCTTGTTCATACCTGATTAGCCGACCGGAGTGCCCCATGCCTGACTATCGTTCCAAGACCTCCACCCACGGCCGCAACATGGCCGGCGCCCGTGCCCTGTGGCGCGCTACCGGAATGAAGGACGACGATTTCAAGAAACCGATCATCGCCATCGCCAACTCGTTTACCCAGTTCGTGCCCGGCCACGTGCACCTTAAGGACCTCGGCCAACTGGTGGCCCGCGAGATCGAACGCGCCGGCGGTGTGGCCAAGGAATTCAACACCATCGCGGTCGACGACGGCATCGCCATGGGCCATGACGGCATGCTCTATTCGCTGCCGAGCCGCGAGATCATCGCCGATTCCGTCGAATACATGGTCAACGCCCACTGCGCCGACGCCATTGTGTGCATCTCCAACTGCGACAAGATCACCCCCGGCATGCTGATGGCCGCTCTGCGCCTGAACGTCCCGGTGATCTTCGTCTCCGGCGGCCCGATGGAAGCCGGCAAGACCAAGCTCGCCAGCCACGGCCTGGACCTGGTCGACGCCATGGTCATCGCCGCCGACTCCACCGCCTCCGACGAAAAAGTCGCCGAGTACGAGCGCAGTGCGTGCCCGACCTGCGGTTCGTGCTCCGGCATGTTCACCGCCAACTCGATGAACTGCCTGGTCGAAGCGCTGGGCCTGGCACTGCCGGGCAACGGCTCGACGCTGGCCACCCACAGCGACCGCGAACAGCTGTTCCTGCAGGCCGGCCGTACCATCGTCGAGCTGTGCAAGCGTTACTACACCGAAAACGACGAATCGGTGCTGCCGCGCAATATCGCCAACTTCAAGGCGTTCGAGAACGCCATGACGCTGGACATCGCCATGGGCGGCTCGACCAACACCATCCTGCACTTGCTCGCTGCCGCTCAGGAAGCCGAGATCGACTTCGACCTGCGCGACATCGACCGTTTGTCCCGCGGCGTGCCGCAACTGTGCAAGGTGGCGCCGAACATCCAGAAGTACCACATGGAAGACGTGCACCGCGCCGGCGGGATCTTCGCGATCCTCGGCTCGCTGGCCCGTGGCGGCCTGCTGCACACCGACCTGCCGACCGTGCACAGCCGCAGCATGGAAGAAGCCATCGCCAAATGGGACATCACCCAGACCGACGATGAAGCCGTGCACCACTTCTTCAAGGCTGGCCCGGCAGGCATCCCGACCCAGACGGCGTTCAGCCAGTCGACCCGCTGGGACACCCTGGACGACGACCGTGAAAACGGCTGCATCCGCAGCGTCGAGCACGCCTATTCGCAAGAAGGTGGCCTGGCCGTGCTGTACGGCAACATCGCGCTGGATGGCTGCGTGGTCAAAACCGCGGGCGTCGACGAGTCGATCCACGTGTTCGAAGGCAACGCCAAGATCTTCGAAAGCCAGGACAGCGCCGTGCGCGGCATTCTGGCCGACGAAGTGAAGGCCGGTGACATCGTCATCATTCGCTACGAAGGCCCGAAAGGCGGCCCGGGCATGCAGGAAATGCTTTACCCGACGTCGTATCTGAAGTCCAAGGGCCTGGGCAAAGCCTGCGCCTTGCTGACCGACGGACGTTTCTCGGGCGGGACCTCGGGCCTGTCCATCGGCCATGCCTCGCCGGAAGCCGCAGCGGGCGGTGCCATCGGCCTGGTGCAGGACGGCGACAAGGTGCTGATCGACATCCCGAATCGTTCGATCAACCTGTTGATCAGCGACGAAGAACTGGCCGCGCGCCGGGTCGAGCAGGACAAAAAGGGCTGGAAGCCGGTGGAGAAGCGTCCGCGCAAAGTCACCACCGCCCTTAAGGCCTATGCCCTGCTGGCTACCAGCGCCGACAAGGGTGCAGTACGCAACAAGGCGATGCTTGACGGGTTGTAAGCGCTGAAGGTGTGGAGAATGCCCCGCAGGTCGGGGCATTTTCATGTCTGGGGGTTGGTGCTGGATCTGTTCGCGGCACTGCCAAATCCGATTCCTGACCCCGCTCCCCGACTCTGTTAGCATTTCCCGCTAGCCAGAGCGCCCGCAGAGGCGCTTGACCATCCCCTTGGAGCCATCATGAATCTGCCCTTGTTCTTCAACCTGCTGGTATTCGCAGCCCTGCTGCTGGGCCTGCTGCAAACCCGCCGCACCGATTGGAGCCTGGCCAAAAAGGTCCTGGTGGCGCTGATTCTCGGCGTGGTGTTCGGTGGCGCGCTGCATGCTATCTACGGCGACAACAGCCCTGTACTGAAAAGCACCATCGGCTGGCTCGATCTGGTGGGCAATGGCTACGTACAGCTGCTGCAAATGATCGTCATGCCGCTGATCTTCGCGTCCATTCTCAGCGCCGTGGCGCGCCTGCATAACGCCTCGTCTCTGGGCAAGATCAGCTTTCTGACCATCGGCACGCTGCTGTTCACTACCCTGATCGCAGCGCTGATCGGTGTGGGGCTGACCAACCTGTTCGGCCTGACTGCCGAGGGCCTCGTGGCCGGCACCCAGGAAGTGGCGCGCATGCAGGCGCTGCAGAACAACTACGTCGACAAGGTCGCCGAAATCAACGTGCCGCAGTTGCTGCTGTCGTTCATTCCGCAGAACCCGGTGGCCGATCTGGCCCGCGCCAAGCCGACGTCCATCATCAGCGTGGTGATCTTTGCCGCCTTCCTCGGCGTCGCCGCCTTGCAACTGCTCAAGGACGACGCCGAAAAAGGCAATCGCGCGCTGGCGGCCATCGATGTGCTGCAGGCC
This sequence comes from Pseudomonas baltica, assembly GCF_031880315.1. Classification (NCBI taxonomy): domain Bacteria; kingdom Pseudomonadati; phylum Pseudomonadota; class Gammaproteobacteria; order Pseudomonadales; family Pseudomonadaceae; genus Pseudomonas; species Pseudomonas baltica. The sequence goes on from NZ_CP134771.1 coordinate 3,150,709, forward strand.
TGGGTCATGCGCCTGGTACGCCTGGTCATGAAACTGACCCCCTACGGCGTGCTGGCCCTGATGACCAAGGTGGTGGCCGGCTCGAACCTGCAGGACATCATCAAACTGGGCAGCTTCGTGGTGGTGTCCTACATCGGCCTGGCGCTGATGTTCGGCGTGCACGGCCTGTTGCTGGCGCTGGCCGGCGTCAATCCGCTGCGGTTTTTCCGCAAGGTCTGGCCGGTGCTGACGTTCGCCTTCACCAGCCGCTCGAGTGCCGCGACCATCCCGCTAAGCATCGAGGCGCAAACACTGCGTTTGGGTATTCCGTCATCGATCGCCAGTTTCGCCGCTTCGTTTGGTGCGACCATCGGCCAGAACGGTTGCGCGGGCCTCTACCCGGCGATGCTGGCGGTCATGGTTGCGCCGACGGTGGGCATCAATCCGCTGGATCCGCTGTGGATCGCGACGCTGGTGGGCATCGTCACCCTGAGTTCGGCGGGCGTGGCAGGTGTTGGCGGCGGTGCGACCTTCGCGGCGCTGATCGTGCTGCCGGCGATGGGCCTGCCGGTGACCCTGGTGGCGCTGCTGATTTCGATCGAGCCGTTGATCGACATGGGCCGTACAGCGTTGAACGTCAGTGGCTCGATGACCGCCGGGACCCTCACCAGCCAGATCCTCAAGCAGACGGATCAGGCGGTAATGCAGGCCGATGAGCATGCACGGTTGGCGCAGGGGTGACGTTCAGTTTTCAGTGAAAGTGGGGGGCAGGGCCGGCCTCTTCGCGGGCAAGCCCTGCTCCCGAACTGCAAGCAGACCCTGAGTCGTACACCTGCGGGAGCACAGCTTGCTGGCGAAGAGGCCCTAGAGTCGGCCCCGGAATCAAACCCGCTCCCACACCTCAAAGTCGTACGCCGGCTTGTCGTCGACAGCCGGATTTTCGACAGTCGACACCCGCTTCCACTGCGCCTCATCGAACGCCGGAAACCAGGCATCGCCTTCAGGCGTCAGCGCCACACGGGTCAGGTACAAGCGATCAGCGCGGGCCATGGCTAATTCATACAGCTGCGCGCCCCCAATCAGCATCACCTCGTCGCTGCCCTGCTCCAGTGCCCAGGCCTCGGCACGCACGATAGCGGCGTCCAGCGTCGGATAAACCTCGGCACCTTCGAGCTGCAGATCGGTCTGACGACTGACCACCAGATTCAAGCGTCCGGGCAACGGCCGCCCCAACGAATCCCAGGTCTTGCGGCCCATGATGATCGGCTTGCCGAGGGTGGTGGCCTTGAAGTATTTGAAATCCCCCGGCAGATGCCAGGGCATGCGGTTGTCGATGCCGATCACGCGGTTCTGCGCGAGCGCGGCGATCAGGCTGAGAGGGAGAGATTTTTTCATGGCGGCGAGCATAGCAGAGCCAGGACGCCGGATCAGCTCGGCTGGGGTATGCTCTTGGCAGATCGAACAGTACTGGAACCTTGCGTGACCCAACCCTCCCTGCTGGAAACATCCTGGCTCACCGAAGCCATCCGTCTGCGCGAAGAGCATGCCGGCCCCCTTGAAGACCTCGAAGCCAACCGCCTGGCCCGCCATGGCGGCGGCTCGCTGGCCACCCGCATCGAGCACCGCGCTACTCGCTTGGCGCAACGTGACGGCGTCGACACGGCCCTGCGCCATTGGCAACAAGGCGCACGGCTGGCCCTGATCGCCCTGGCGGTGATGGCTCTGCTCAGCGGCTCCGGCCTGGCCTTTACCGCTCTGGGCGATGGCCTGCCCCCGGTCAACGTGTTCTGGGCCCTGGGCAGCCTGCTCGGCCTGAACGTGCTGTTGCTGCTGAGCTGGGTGCTGGGCTTGCTGCTCAGCGGCGAGCATGGCGCCAGCCTGGGCCGCCTGTGGCTGTGGCTCAGCGACAAACTCGCCCGCGATGCCAAGGCCGCGCACCTGGGCCCGGCGCTGGTGCTATTGCTGCAGCGCCATCGCCTCAATCGCTGGCTGCTGGGCACATTGATCCACGGCCTGTGGCTGCTGGCCATGCTCAGCGCTCTGGTCATCGCCCTGTTGCTGCTGGCGACGCGGCGCTACGGTTTCGTCTGGGAAACCACCCTGTTGAGCGCCGATACCTTCGTGGCCCTGACCCAGGCGCTGGGCACGCTGCCCGGGCTGCTGGGCTTCAACGTTCCTGATACCGACATGATCCGCGCCAGCGGCGATGCAGCGGTCAATCTGGAAGCCACCCGACAAGCCTGGGCCGCCTGGCTAGTGGGCGTGTTGGTGGTCTACGGCGTGTTGCCGCGCCTGCTGCTGTGGGGGCTGTGCCTATGGCGTTGGCGGCGCGGCTGCAGCCAGTTGCGCATCGACCTCGACCTGCCCGGTTACGCACGACTGCGCGAGGTATTGATGCCCAGCAGTGAACGCCTGGGGATCAGCGACGCCGCGCCTGCCGTCTGGCCCGAGGCTCAAGCGCCCAGCGGACAAGTCGGCAACCAAGGCGCACTGGTCGTGGCGATCGAGCTCGACGATCAACATCCCTGGCCGCCGGTATTGCCCGCTACGGTGCAGGACGCCGGCATCCTCGACAGCCGTGAATCGCGTCAACGCCTGCTCGATCAATTGACCCGCTTCCCACCTGCGCGCCTGTTGATTGCCTGCGACCCGCGCCGCTCGCCAGATCGCGGCAGCCTGGCACTGGTGGCCGAGCTGGCGCGTTGCGCCACAGCCACACGCGTCTGGCTGCTGCCCGCACCAATGGCGCAAACACTCGACCCCGAACGCCTGGATGATTGGCACGTCGCCCTGAATGCGCTGCACCTTCCCCACAGCCCACAACCACCACTGGCCTGGCTGGAGCACGGCGATGACTGATCGAGCACCAAGACCCCTGCGCCTCGCCGTGGTCGGCCACACCAACGTCGGCAAGACCTCGCTGCTGCGCACCCTCACCCGCGATGTCGGCTTCGGCGAAGTCTCCCATCGCCCCAGCACCACCCGCCATGTCGAGGGCGCACGCCTGTCGGTGGACGGCGAAGCGCTGCTGGAGCTGTACGATACGCCGGGGCTGGAAGATGCCATCGCCCTGCTCGACTACCTGGAGCGCCTCGACCGCCCAGGCGAACGCCTGGATGGCCCGGCGCGCACCGAGCGCTTTTTGCAAGGCAGCGAGGCGCGCCAGCGATTCGAGCAAGAAGCCAAGGTGTTGCGCCAGTTGCTGGCCTCGGACGCCGGCCTGTACGTGATCGACGCCCGCGAGCCGGTGCTGGCCAAATACCGCGACGAATTACAGGTGCTGGCAGGCTGCGGCAAGCCGCTGTTGCCGGTGCTCAACTTCGTCAGCGCGGCGGACCATCGCGAAGCCGATTGGCGCGAGGCCTTGGCCCGCCTTGGCTTGCACGCGTTGGTGCGTTTCGACAGTGTGGCGCCACCGGAAGACGGCGAGCGGCGTTTGTATGAAAGCCTGGCGCTGCTGCTGGAGCACTCGCGCCCGGCCCTGCAACGGCTGATCGACGATCAGCAAGCACAACGCGTGGCCCGACAGGCCAGTGCCACGCGCTTGATCGCCGAACTGCTGATCGACTGCGCCGCCTGCCGACGCAGTGCCACCCAGGAGCAAGGCCCGGCAGCCATCGAGGCGCTGCGTCAGGCCGTGCGCCAACGTGAACAACGCTGCGTGGCGCAGTTGCTGGCGCTGTATGCCTTCAGGCTGGACGACGCCACCAGCGCTGATTTGCCGTTGACCGACGGACGCTGGGGCGACGATTTGTTCAACCCGCAAACCCTTAAGCGACTGGGGATCCAACTGGGCAGCGGTGTCGCGGCCGGGGCAGCCGCCGGGGCGGGCATCGATCTGCTGGTGGGTGGCCTGACGCTGGGCCTGGCAACCATCGCCGGCGCGGTGGCAGGCGGCGCGCTGCAAACCATGCGCGGTTATGGCACACGACTGATGGGCAAGCTCAAGGGGCAGCGCGAACTGACCGTGGACGACAACGTGTTGCGCTTGCTCGCCCTGCGTCAGCAGCAGCTTCTGGCTGTGCTGACGCGTCGCGGCCATGCGGCCCTCGAACGTATCGAAGTGAGCCTGCCCGCCGAACAGACGCAGTGGCGTGAGGGTAAATTGCCGGAATCGTTGAACAAGGCTCGGGCGCATCCGCAATGGTCGTCGCTCAATCCTCGGGCTCGGCTCAGTGATGGGGAGCGGTTGGAGGCGCTGGAGACTCTGCTGCAGCATTTGTAGTCAGTGTGGTCTGCTTCGCCGCCGCGCGGGCTTGCGCGTTCGGCGATGAAGAGGCTCGCGCTTGAAACCAGCCCCCTTATATCGCTGACCACCCACCGCCCAGCGCCTTGTACAGCGACACCGCATTGGTCAACCCTGCCAGCCGCGTGCGAACCAACCCCTGCTGCGCGGCGCTCAGGCTGCGTTGCGCATCCAGCACCTCCAGATAACTGTCCAACCCCTCCTCGTACAGCAGGGTCGCCAACTCTACGCGCCGCGCTTCATTGGCGACTCGCAGCCGCTGGGTTGCCAGTTCGCGCTGCAAAGGCCCCCGGGCGCCCAGCGCATCCGCCACCTCGCGGAACGCCTGCTGAATCGCGCGCTCATACTGCGACACGGCGATATCCCGCTGCGCCCGGGCCAAGGCCAGATTGGACTCGCGCCGCCCCAGATCGAACAGTGGCACGGTCACCTCCGGTGAAAACGACCACGCCCGCGCGCCACCGCGAAACAACCGATTGAGTTGCGGGCTGCTGAAACCCAGCACGCCGGTCAGCGAGATCCGCGGCAGATAGGCCGCCCGTGCCACACCGATGTTGGCATTGAAGGACTTGAGCCGGGCTTCGGCGGCGCGGATATCAGGGCGGCGCGTCAGCAGCGTCGACGTCAGCCCGGCGGCGACCGGCGCTACCGGCTGGTCCACCTCGAGCGCCGCCACTTGCAATCGCGATGCTTGCAAATCGGTGCCCGTCAGCAGCTCCAGGCGATTGAGCGCCAGCTCGTAGCCACGCTCGGCGCTCGCCTGCTCGGCTGCCAGGCCCAACACCAGCGAGCGCGCCTGACGCACTTCCAGTTCGCTGGCCAGGCCCTGCCCGTGGCGTTTTTCGATGAGTTGCAACGAGCGCTCCCCAGCGCTGAGCAGATCGCCGTGCTGTGTCTGCAGGCCGAGGTAGGTCAGGGCCTCGTAATAGGTAGCCGCGACCTCACCCACCAAGCTGATCTGCACCGCCCGGGCGTCCTCCTCGCTGGCCAGCAATTGCTGGCCGGCACTGTCGCGCAAGGCCTGCACGCGCCCCCACAGGTCGACCTCGTAGGCCGTAATGCCCACGCCCAGTCGAAAGCGCCCCTGCTCACCGATCACCCGCTCACCGGTGGGTGAATCCAGTGCCGACAGCTGCTGACGCTGGGTCGCTCCCTGAACACCCAAGGTGGGGAACAGATCGGCACGCGCCACGCCAAACACCGCCCGCGCCTCGTCGATACGCTGCACGGCGATGCGCAGATCCCGATTGTGCTCCAGCGCCTGACCGATCAACTCGCGCAACTGTGGGTCATTGAATACCTGCTCCCAGGCGGGCAAGGGCGTGACGGCCTGTTCGACAACCTGATCGCGCCACTGGGCAGGCACCGGCGCCGCTGGGCGCACATAGGTCGGGATAAACGAACAGGCACTCAGGGCCACACATGCCAGCAAACCCGCAGCGCCCCAGCCGCTCACCGCAACGCCCCTGGCTGGGCCACTGCGGGCCGCCGCTTGGCCGACGACCGCTGCCGGTGATAGAACGCCTCGAGCCTGGGCAGGTAGAACCATTGCTCCGGCGCGGCCGCCAAAAAGCGATCCAGCGCGGCCATCCACTGCGCTTGCATGGCGGGCAGCGGCGCCGCCGCTATCCGCTCCAGCACTTGTACCCGGCCTTTGCCGCCCAACTGCGCCTGATGGCCAATGAGCAAGGCGTCACAGCCCAGTTTCGCGGCCAGAAACAGCGGCCCTTTGACAAACTGCGCCGGGCGATGGAACAGGTGGCCCGGCAGCGGCTCGCCGAAACGCAGCGCCCCCAGACTCACCGGCAGGTCGCAGAACACCACCACGCTGTCGCCACGCTTCAACGCCCGCGCCATGCTCAGCGCCGTGCCCGGATCGGCGACATCCAGCACGTCGACCCAGTGCCCCAGCCCTTCAAGCTGCTGCAGGGAATGACGGGTAAAGGGATCGGCGAAATTCCAGATCGGGATGACGAAACGGGTCGGCCGCACCTGCCGGGCCATCAGGCTGGCGACCGCCATCCAGTACTCCCCCGTGTGGGTCAGCAGATAGAGCGTGGGCCGCTCGACCTCTGCCAAACGCTGCGGATCGACCCACGGGATGTCGGCAATCCAGGCACGCAGGTCGAAAGGCCGCTGGCGCGGATAGAGCTGCTCGTGCAGGGCGCGCTGCCATTGCAATACGCCAAAGCGGCAACTGAGCTTCTTGGCCAGTGTCGATTCATACCCGAGCGCGGTCAGGTTCTGCCGACACAAGCTGTAGTCACGCCCTCGACACCCGGACGGCAAGCGCCTCAGCACCTTGGGCAAGCCGACAAACAGGCGGCCCATGGGCACGACGCGCGACATCAGTGCGAGCCCCTTGATCAGCCACTGACCCAGCCGCGCCTTGCAGATCATGCACAGCATCCAATAGCGCACTCGCGTGCTGCTTCGATCAGTCATCCAAACCTCCAGCCGGCATCGGCAGCAAGCGCCCCTGGCGCATCTGCAGGACCACATCGCAGGCCTGGGCGACGTGTCGATCATGGGTGACCACCACGCAGAGCATCGACAGCAGCCCGAGGGTGGCGATGATCACGTCCCGGGCCTCGGCATCCAGATGGGAAGTGGGCTCGTCGAGCAGCAGCACTTGGGGGCGTCGGTACAGCGCGCGGGCGATCAACAGCCGTTGCTTCTGCCCGGTCGACAACTGCACGCCGGTCGGCCCCAGCAAGGTGTTAAAGCCATTGGCCAGCCCCTGCACCGCCGCCAGCAGGCCCGCCTGCTCGATGCACGTCTGCAGCCAGATGCCATCACCGCGCTCGGCATCCAGAGTGATGTTGTCCATCACGCTGCCGGCAATGATCTCGTCGTGGGCCGTCACGTAAGCAAGGTTTTGCCGATAGCGCTGCAAGCCGAACCGTTGCAGCTCGACGCCGTTGACCTCGAACTGCCCGGCCTCGAGCCGATAGAATCCCGCCAGCACCTTGAGCAGGGTGCTCTTGCCGCAGCCCGACGGCCCGAAGATCGCTACCTTGCTGCCCGCCGTCAAACGCAGATCGACGTCCATGAACACCGGCCGCTCGAAGCTGCTGTAGCGAAACAGGCCGCCTCGCACCTGCAGCGACAGCAACGGGGCGTGCTGCTCGTCGGCGCGGGCGAGGTAGGTCTCGGTTTCAGCCCATTCGGCCGGCTCGTCGATGATGTCTTCGACGCGGCGCAGTTCCACCTGCACCAGGCGCAGGCTGGCATAGCGGTCCAGCAGGTTGAGCATGCAGCCCATGAACATGTCCTTGTAGAGCACGAAGGCAAACAGATCGCCGATGCTGTTGTTGCCCTGCAATACCGCAAAGGCCCCCAGGGCACTGACCAGCAGGGAATGCCCATGGGACAGCCCTTCATGCACCACCCCATTCATCGATTGCAGGCGTTGCACCTTGGCGCGGGCCACTTCGGTGTCGACGTGCTGATTGCTCCAGCGCGCCAGTTTGGCGGCCTCGTAGTGGTAGAGCTTCATCGACTCAATGGCGTTGACGGTGCCAAGCAGGCTGACGTTGCGGGCGGTTTCGGCCTCGATGGCGACCTTGTGGGTGCGCTCCATGATCGGCAGGGTCAACAGCCGAAAGCCGAAGAACAGCAGGCACAACACCAGTGACAGGCCCGCCAGGGGCAGGTTGATCAGCGCCATCAGGCACAGGAAGGCGAGGCCGAATACCGCGTCGATGGTCATGTCCATCCAGCCTGCGGTGAACTGCGTGTAGGCACGATCGGTGGCTTGTGTGCGCCGTAGAATATCCCCCGGCGCGCGGCGCTCGAACCAACCGACCGGCAAGCGCAGCAACCAGGCCATCACGCCGATGCCCAGGTCCTGGCTCAATGCAATGCGCAATTGTGCGTCGAGCCAGGTGCGCAGCCAGGCGGCGACGGTCTTGAACAGAAAGATGGCGCCGAACACGTAGAGGATGAGATAGAGGAAGTCCTCGTCGTTCTTGGCGACGACCTCATCGATGGTCAAGGAAAACAGCTTGGGCGCGGCAATGGCCCCCAGGTACATGACGATGGCCAGCAGCCCCATGGGGATCAGGTAGCGCAGCAGCCAGGGATTGCGCGACAGCACCTGGGTGAAGCTCAGGGCCTGGCGCGCCGGCATGCTGCGCTGGAGGGTAAAGTGCAGGCCCGGTACCAGCTCAAGGGCCACGCCACTGAACAACGGCAGCGCCTCCTCCCAGGTGTAAAAGCGCCGACCCAGTGCCGGGTCGATGATGCGCAGGCCGCGGCGCTCGACCGCTTCCAGCACCACGAAGTGCATCTTGTTCCAGAACAGAATGGACGGCGTACGCACCTGGCGCAGGCCGTCGAGCATGACCTTCAGCGGACGGCAGGCGAACCCCAGGGTTTCGCTGACCTTGATGATCTGAAACAGCGACATGCCATCGCGGGCGACGCTGCAGCGCTGGCGCATCTGGCGCAGGCTGAGGACATGACCGTGATACCCGGCGATCATGGCGATGGCCGCCATGCCGCATTCGGACATCTCGTCCTGAAGGATCACCGGTACGGATTTGCCCAAGGCGCGGCGGACGCGGCTCAGCGTTGCATCGATCATGTCGCCTGCCCCGCAGCATTCGGCATCAGCGCCGGGAGATAGTCGGGGTTACGCTGGCTGCCTTTGAGTACGGGCAGGAACAGCCACTCCATGAGGCTCAGCGATTCGAGACGCAACGAGCCGCGCAGGGTCATGCCGTCCTTGAGCCAGTGTTCACGAATGCGCGTGCGGGGATCGCTGAAATCCAGCGCCACTTCCACCAGATACACTGCGCCCTCCGTCGGTGGGTCGGCCGAAGCGCCCAGCGGCACATCGCGGTAAGTGCTCGCGGTACTGCGGACGATGCGGCCCTTGACCACGCCATAACGCTCATAGGGATAGGCGTCGATGCGCACGATCACCGGCGTGCCAGGGCTGGCGAAACCGATGCTGGAGGGGCTGACATCAAGCATCACGGTGGGCATCGCCCGCTCGGGCTGGTCGATGCGCAGCAACAGCATCGGTTGACCGGCCTGGGCCCGACCGCCAGCGAATACCGAGACCCCATCGACCACGCCATCCACCGGTGACAGCAATACATACTGCTGGTGCTTGCGCAGGGTTTCGCGGCGTTCGAGCAGTTCGTGACGCTGGCGGGCGATGTCGCTGAGGCGCAAGGTCAACTGATGTTCGGCGTCGCTGCCGCGCTGCTGCAATTCGAGCAGCCGCTGGCGCGCCGCCGCTCGCCCCTGTTGGTTGCTGGCGAGATTCTGCTGAGCGGTTTCGTGGCGCACGATGGCCTCGTTGAGGGCCGCTTCGGACACCGCACCCTCTCGGGCCAGACGCTCATGGCGCTGCTGCAGACCGGCGGCGATGGCGACGCGGCGCTGGATCGATTGTTCGATCCGGGCGTTGAGATCCAGATCGGCCTGTAACTGGTCGATCTGCAGGCTCAAGGATTCACGCTGCGTGCGGTACACGTCGTGCGCCTGGGCTTCATCGCTGTGAGTGTCGGCGAGCAGGCTGTCCAGTCGCTCGGCACTTTGGGTGGCAGTGGTCTGGCCACTGCCATCACTGAAATTTTCTGGCTCCTGAGGTCGAATCCTCAGCAGCGGCTGGTCCTTGCGCACCGATTGCCCGGCCACCACCAGCACTTCCTGTACGTGAGCGTTGCCTTCACTGGCGATGCGCACCACATCGCGGGTCAGTACCCGGCCCTGTACTTCTTCCTTGCGGGCATACTCGCCGGCGACCAACAACGCGACCAGCATGAAAAAAAACAGGCAGATCAACCAGCCGAACACCAAGGTCCGAACGGGCGCCCGCAGAGCAACCTTTCCGAGTTCCAACATCGCGTCATACCTTCATGCAGCCCGCAGAGGGGAGCGGCGCCACTCCCCCCTTTACATCCTTGAGCCCTTGCAGGCCGCAGGCATCAGCTTACTTTGGCAACCACGGCAGCGATCACCGGAATGGCCGCATCGATCACCCCGCCGATGTCGGCGAAAATACCGGCACCGCGTACTTCGTGAGTGTCTTCGAGCGTCATTTCCTGGGGAGCGTTGGCGATTTCCAGCTGGGCTTGTGTAGACATGGCGATACCTCGATTTATTGTTATTGATAGGAATTGCCGCCGAGACGGCAGACGCGTTCGAGCAGTGCTCCGAACAGCAAGGCTCGACAACGCCGCCCTTGGGCAAGCCGGATGAACTCGCTCAGTGGCGGGGGTGATTATCTCGATCGGGGCGGGAGGGGAATAGCGGGCAAGTCTGACAGGGGCGTAGGGCAAGTCTGAGAAGGTCGGCCTAACAGTAGGAGCGTTCCTACAGCGCGGTTATTTTCGGGGGCAAGCCCCCTCACTACAGGGTTGGTAATTGTAGCGAGGGGGCTGGCCCCGGAAATTATGACTACCGCCGCAGCAGGCGCAGCCCGTTGAATACCACCAGCAAGCTGACCCCCATGTCGGCGAACACGGCCATCCACAACGTGGCCATGCCGGCGAAAGTGATCACCAGGAACACCGCCTTGATCACCAGCGCCAGCACGATGTTCTGCACCAGCACGCTGCGGGTCTGGCGCGAGAGGCGGATAAATGCCGGAATCTTGCGCAGATCGTCGTCCATCAGCGCGACATCCGCAGTTTCGATGGCGGTATCCGTACCGGCTGCCGCCATGGCGAACCCGACGTCGGCGCGCGCCAGGGCGGGGGCATCGTTGATGCCGTCGCCGACCATGCCGACCTGGCGACCTTCGCCGCTCAAACTCTCGATGACCTGCAGCTTGTCCTCGGGCAGCAGGTCGCCACGGGCCTCGTCAATGCCGACCTCGCGGGCGATCGCGGCGGCAGTGTGGCTATTGTCGCCGGTGAGCATCAGGGTCTTGATACCCAAGGCGTGCAACTGCTCGATGGCTTCGCGGCTGCTGTCCTTGACGGTATCGGCCACGGCGAACAGCACCAACGGCCGCTGGCTGTCACACAGCACGATAACGCTTTTGCCTTGACGCTCCAGCACGTCCAGCTTGGCTTCCAGCTCGGTCGAACACAGGCCCAGGTCTTCCACCAAACGGTGGTTGCCCAGGTGATACAGCTGGCCGTTGACCTCGCCTTTCACGCCACGCCCCGGCAATGCCGTGAACGTTTGCACGTCCAGCCATTGTGCCGATTGGCTCTGCGCCTCGCGGGCGATGGCCAGCGACACCGGGTGATCCGAACGCCGCGCCAGGCTGGCAGCGATCAGGGGCGCATCGGCGGCAGCAGAAACCAGCAGTTGCATGTCGGTCTGCACCGGTTTGCCGTGGGTCAGCGTGCCGGTCTTGTCCAGCGCCAGCACTTGCAGGCGATGACCGCTTTCAAGGTATACCCCGCCCTTTATGAGGATGCCCTTGCGCGCCGCGGCGGCCAGGCCGCTGACGATGGTCACCGGGGTGGAGATCACCAGCGCGCAGGGGCAGGCCACGACCAGCAATACCAACGCCCGGTACAGCCAGTCGAACCAGGGCGCGGCCATCAACAGCGGCGGCACCACCGCCACCAGCACCGCCAGAATGAACACCGCCGGGGTGTAGATGCGCGAGAAACTGTCGACGAAACGTTGCGTAGGTGCCTTGGCGCCCTGAGCCTGCTCGACCGCATGAATGATGCGCGCCAAGGTGGAATCGCCAGCTGCAGCGGTGACTTCATACTCCAGCGAGCCGGCCTGGTTGATGGTGCCGGCGAACAGTTTGTCGCCGGTGGTCTTTTCCACCGGCAGGCTTTCGCCGGTAATAGGCGACTGGTCGACGCTCGATTGCCCGGTGCGCACGGTGCCATCGAGGGCGATGCGCTCGCCGGGCTTGACCCGCACCAGCGCACCCAAGGCGATCGCGCTGGCCGGTTGGTCAAGCCACGCGCCATCGGCCTGCTGCACGGTGGCGGTCTCTGGGGTCAACCGCATCAACCCGCCAATGGCGTTGCGGGCCCGGTCCAGCGACTTGGCCTCGATCAACTCGGCCACGGTGAACAGGAACATCACCATCGCCGCTTCCGGCCATTGACCGATCAACACCGCGCCGGTGACCGCGATGCTCATCAAGGCATTGATATTGAGGTTGAAGTTCTTGAGCGCAATCCAGCCCTTTTTATAGGTGCTCAGACCACCGCTGAAGATCGCCACCAGTGCAACGATAGCAATGACCCAGGTGGGCGCTGCCCCCGAGAAATGCAGCACTTCGGCGCCAAACGCCGCGACGCCGGACAACGCCAATGGCCACCACGGCTTGTTGGCGGGCGGCAGCGTTTCCACGGGTTTGCCTTGCGCGTCGACGCTTAGCGGCTCGGCACTCATGCCCAGCGAGGCGATCGCCTGGATGATCGGCTCGGTGCTGCCCAGCGTATGGCGAACGCCAAGCACGCGGTTGATCAGGTTGAAATCCAGCTGTTCGATACCGTCGAGCTTGCCCAGGCGGTTATGGATCAGGGTTTGCTCGGTCGGGCAGTCCATCTCGGCGATGCGGAACTGGCTGAGCTGGGCGTCGGGGCTGGTGGCGTCGCTGAGCTGGACCTGCGCGGGAGCCGGGGCGTGATCGTGGCCATGGTCATGAGTGCTGCAATCATGGCCAGCGTGGCTGGCGTGGCTGGCCTCGCGCACGACGGGCTTGAGGGATACGAACGGCGCAGCTTTTTGCTCGCAGCAGGAAGCTGCAGGCGCCGAGGCGTGCTCATCATGGTCATGAGAATGCTCGTGCTCGTGCTCGTGCTCGTGCTCGTTAGGATGGTCGCTGTGCTGACGGCTCATGGGTCCGGTCTCTGAAATGCTTGTTGCCAAGTGAACACCCTGTAGCGACTATAGGGTCAAGAGACTTTTGCAGATCGAGGGACATGAGATGAAAATCGGCGAACTGGCCAAGGCCACCGACTGCCCGGTAGAAACCATCCGCTATTACGAACGCGAAGGCCTGTTGCCCGAGCCCGCCCGCAGCGACGGCAACTATCGGGTATACACCCAGGCCCACGTCGAGCGCCTGACGTTCATCCGTAACTGCCGCATCCTCGACATGACCCTCGAAGAAATCCGCAGCCTGCTCAACTTGCGCGACAGCCCTCAAGACCGCTGCGAAAGCGTCAACCACCTGATCGACGACCACATCCAGCACGTCAGCGCCCGCATCGAAGGCCTCATGGCCCTGCAACAGCAGCTCGTGGAGCTACGCCAGCGCTGCGGCAGCGAGGCTGATCACGACCCATGCGGCATCCTCCAACGCCTGGAAGTGACCGGCGCGGTCACCGTGCCGGAGGCAGAGCATTCACATGTGGGACGCAGTCATGGGCATTGAGAGCGGCCCGTGAAGCCAGTCTCAGTGGAGGTTCTGTGTAGCCCGGAAAAATCCTTCCCTGAAACTAAACCGCCATCGGCGCCGTCATCGGCGGGTGGTGCTCATACCCTTCCAAGGAAAAATCGCTCGGCTCGATCAGCTCCAGCCACTCCGGCTGGTACAGGCCGGTCTTGGCGAATTCCGGGACGCGATCGGAGATCACCAGCCTGGGCGCTGGCAGGGGTTCGCGGTCGAGTTGCTCGGTGAGCATGCTCAGGTGGTTTTCATAGACGTGCGCATCGCCGATGAAATAGGTGAACCACCGCGGTGTGTAACCGGTCAGGCGGCCGATCAGCGACAGCAACGCCGCGCCTTCGGTGAGGTTGAATGGCGTGCCCAGGCCCAGGTCGTTGGAGCGGATGTACAGGGTCAGGGAGATTTCCCGCGTCTCGGCATTGGGGTGGAACTGATACAGCAGATGACACGGCGGCAACGCCATCTCGTCCAGCTGCGCGCAGTTCCAGCCGTGGAACAGGATACGCCGGCTGCCCGGATCCTTGATGATGGTATCGACGCACTGGCGAATCTGATCGATGGCCTTGTACAGCACCACGTAGGCCTCACCGTCTTCCTCGGCCTGGGCCAGCTGCGTGTAGCCCTGGCCGAGCGCCAGTTCGATGGCCGCCGGATTGCTCAGCGCAATACGCTTGTAGGCCGGCCACTGGCGCCATTGCACGCCGTAGATTTCACCCAGGTCGTCGGCGCCCTTGCGGAACGGGTTGTCGAGCCACTGCTGGTTCTCGTTGGCGTTCTGGTCCCAGACCTTGCAACCCAGGGCGCGGAACTCGGCGGCGTTGTTGACCCCGCGCAAAAAGCCGACCATCTCGCCGATGGCCGACTTGAACGCCAGCTTGCGCGTGGTGATTGCCGGAAAGCCTTCCTGCAGGTCGAAACGCAGCATGGCGCCCGGCAGGCTGATGGTCTTCACCCCGGTACGGTTGGACTGAAGGGAGCCACGCTTGATGACGTCGGCGACCAGATCGAGATATTGCTTCATGACTTACCTGCATCGATGCCGGCAGGGTCGAACCCTGCCTGACGAGTATTAAAGTGCGGCGCTGTGTTCAGCCGGCTTGCGGTGATAGGCCAGCCAGATCAGCGCCAGGCCACCGATGATCATCGGTACACACAAGACCTGCCCCATGGTGACCCAGCCCCAGGCCAGATAGCCCAGCTGCGCGTCCGGCACCCGCACGAACTCCACCAAAAAGCGGAAGATGCCATAGAACAGCGCGAACATGCCGGACACGGCCATGGTCGGGCGCGGCTTGCGCGAATAAAGCCAAAGGATAGCGAACAACGCCACGCCTTCCAGTGCGAACTGATACAGCTGGGACGGGTGGCGCGGCAATTGCGCCGGATCGCTGAACGGCGGGAACACCATGGCCCACGGCAGATCGGTCGGCTTGCCCCACAGCTCGGCATTGATGAAGTTGCCGATACGTCCGGCGCCCAGGCCGATCGGCACCATCGGCGCAATAAAGTCCATCAGTTGGAAGAACGACTTGCCATTGCGCTTGCCGAACCACCAGGTCGCGATCATTACGCCCAGCAAGCCGCCGTGGAACGCCATGCCGCCTTTCCAGACTTCGAAAATCAGCAATGGATTGGCCAGGTAGACGTCCAGATCGTAGAACAAGACGTAGCCCAGCCTGCCGCCGACTATCACGCCCATGGCCACCCAGAAGATCATGTCCGAGAGTTTTTCTTTGGTCCAGGTCGGGTCGAAACGCTGCATGCGGCTCAGCGCCAGCAGCCATGCGCCGCCGATGCCGATCAGGTACATCAGACCGTACCAGTGGATTTTCAGGGGACCGATCGCCAGGGCGACGGGATCGATCTGCGGATAAGCCAGCATTGCGACTCCTCGATAAAGCTGTGGGTTCAAGGCCGCGCCAACTGGGGCTGCACCTTGATAAAACAGGAACTATGCCCGGAGGGTCGAGGCACTGACCACCCGGAAATGATGAAATTTTGTGACACGGACGCCGAGGCCCGTGACAGAGGCCTGAACGCGCCGACTTACCAGGCCTGCGGCCATACGCTGTCGAATCAGGACCGGCATGGTAGCGGAAACAGCCCCTGCGGCTCCAGCCAATGAGGATGGATAGTGCCGGGCGGCGTGGGTACAGTAGCGACAAAGACAAGGAAACCCGCCCATGTGCCTGATCGTTTTCGCCTGGCGCCCCGAGCACGACGTGCCGCTGCTGCTGGCGGCCAACCGGGATGAATTCTATGCCCGCCCGACCCTGCCGCTGGCCGCCTGGGAGGATGCGCCGCACGTGCTTGCCGGTCGCGATCTGGAGGCGGGTGGTACCTGGCTGGGCCTCGGACCGGGCGGACGTTTCGCGGCGCTGACCAATATCCGTGATCCTGATCAACCGACAGGGCACCGTTCGCGGGGTGACCTGGTCGCACGGTTTCTGACCAGCGGAATCGATCTGGATGACTATTTGCGCGAGGTTCGTGGTCGTTCGGCGGAGTACGCCGGGTTCAATCTGCTATTGGGCACGGTAGCGCCCGGGCAGTTGCCGCGGCTGATGTATTTCAATGCGCGCGAAAGCGAGCCGGTTGCGCTTGCGGCTGGGGTGTATGGGTTGTCGAATGCCGCGCTGGATTCGCCTTGGCCCAAGCTGATCAAGGCTCGTGAGGCCTTGGCCGCTGAATTGGATGATGCCATGGAGGATAAATTACTGGCCGTGCTCAACGATCCGGAACCTGCCACGGATGCCGATTTGCCAGACACCGGCGTGGGGCTGGCGACGGAAAGGCTGCTGTCGAGCGTGTTTATTGCCAGCCCGAGCTATGGCACGCGGGCCAGTACGCTGGTGAAACTGCGGGCGGATGGCGGAAGGCGGATTGTCGAGCGCAGTTATGGGCCCTATGGCGGGCATCTGGGCGAGGTGGCCCTGGAGGATTGAGGCGTCCTCCAGGGACTCTCGCGGGCAAGCCTTGCTCCCACAGTACGACTCACCACTGTGGGAGCAAAGCTTGCTCGCGAAGAGGCCAGTAGCATCAGCAAAACGCTGACATTCAAAGCGTCTTCGGCGCAGCCGGGTTGATCATCCGCGACAAGCCCTGATTCTTCAGCGCCAGCTGCAATGAGCTGTGGATAACTTGCGGGTTGTCGATTTTCATCAACTGCGCAAGTAATTCCTTGGACTTGCTCATACTGACCTGACGCAACATCCACTTCACTTTCGGCAAGTTGGTGGCGTTCATCGACAGACTGTCGTACCCCATCGCCATCAATAGCACCGCCGCCGCCGGATCACCGGCCATCTCGCCACAAATGCTCACCGGTTTGCCCTCGGCATGAGCTTCGTTGACCACATGCTGCAAGGCCATCAGCACCGCCGGGTGCAGGTAATCATACAGATCGGCCACCCGCGGGTTGTTGCGGTCGACCGCCAGCAGGTACTGGGTCAGGTCGTTCGAACCCACGGACAGGAAGTCCACCTGACGCGCCAGCTCGCGCGCCTGATAGACCGCCGCCGGAATTTCCACCATCACGCCCACGGGCGGCATCGGCACGTCGGTGCCTTCATCGCGCACCTCGCCCCAGGCGCGGTGGATCAGATGCAGCGCCTCTTCGAGTTCGTGCGTGCCCGAGATCATCGGCAGCAGGATGCGCAGGTTGTTCAAGCCCTCGCTGGCCTTGAGCATGGCCCGGCACTGCACCAGGAAGATCTCCGGGTGGTCGAGGGTCACGCGGATGCCACGCCAGCCCAGAAACGGGTTGTCTTCCTTGATCGGGAAGTACGACAGCGATTTGTCACCACCGATGTCGAGGCTGCGCATGGTCACCGGCAGCGGATGGAAAGCCGCCAGTTGCTCGCGGTAAATGGCTAACTGTTCCTTTTCGCTGGGGAACCGCTGGTTGATCATGAACGGGACTTCAGTGCGATACAGGCCTACGCCTTCGGCGCCACGTTCCTGCGCCCGCGCCACATCGGCCAGCAGGCCGGTGTTGACCAGCAACGGCATGCGATGCCCGTCGAGCGTCACGCACGGCAGCTCGCGCAGCGCATCGAGGCCTTTGGAGAGCTCGCGCTCTTCCTCCATGACCGCACTGTACTGCTTGATCAGGATCTCGCTGGGGTTGGTGAACACCTCGCCGTGATAGCCGTCGAGGATCATGCGGATGCCGTCGACCTTGGAGTACGGCAGATCGACCACGCCCATCACCGTGGGGATGCCCATGGCACGCGCCAGGATCGCCACGTGGGAGTTGCCGGAGCCGAGCACCGAGACCAGGCCCACCAGCTTGCCCTCGGGCACCTCGCCAAGCATGGCCGGCGACAGCTCTTCGCTGATCAGGATGGTGTTGTCCGGATACACCATGGTCTGCGAGCGGGCTTCCTGCAGATAGGCCAGCAGGCGCCGGCCCAGGTCCTTGACGTCGGAAGCGCGCTCGCGCAGGTAGGCGTCGTCCATCAACTCGAAGCGAGCGACGTGCTCGGCCACGACATTGCGCAACGCGCCCTGCGCCCATTGCCCGGTCTTGATGATATTGGTGACTTCACTGCCCAGTGAAGCATCGTCGAGCATCATCAGATAGACATCGAACAACGCCCGCTCTTCCGGGCGCAATTGTGTGGCCAATTTCGCCGAAAGGGTGCGCATATCACCACGTACGCCCTCCAACGCGTTCTGGAACAAGCCCAGCTCGGCCTTGATGTCGGTGACTACCTTGTCCGGCACCACATCGAGATCCGCCGGCGGCAACATGACCACGGCGGTACCGACCGCAGCACCCGGCGAACCAGGTACGCCGACGAAACGGGCTTCCTGGATGCCCTTGCCTTGACGGCCCAGGCCGCGGATCGAGCCCGTCGCCTCGGCATGGGCGATGACGCCGGCGAGCTGTGCGCTCATGGTGACCAGGAAGGCTTCTTCACCCTCGTCGAACTGGCGGCGTTCCTTCTGCTGGATCACCACCACGCCGACCACCCGACGGTGGTGGATGATCGGTGCGCCCAGGAACGACGCGAAGCGCTCTTCACCGGTCTCGGCGAAGTAGCGATAACGCGGGTGATCGGCGGCGTTCTCAAGGTTCAGGGGTTCTTCGCGGGTGCCCACCAGGCCCACCAGACCTTCATTGGGGGCCATGCTGACTTTGCCGATGGAACGTTTGTTGAGGCCTTCGGTGGCCATCAGCACGAAACGGTTGGTCTCAGGGTCGAGCAGATAGACCGAGCACACCTGGCTGCCCATGGCTTCCCGGACGCGCAGCACAATGATCCCCAACGCCGTCTTGAGATCCTTGGCGGAGTTGACTTCCTGGACGATCTTGCGCAGCGTATTGAGCATGGCTCGGGGTCGAACTCCGTCGTCAGTCGCGCGATAAAAGGCGCGGGGCAAGCTCTTTGAGCGCGCGACGATAAACTTCGCGCTTGAATGTCACCACCTGGCCCAGCGGGTACCAATAACTGACCCAGCGCCAGCCATCGAACTCGGGCTTGGGCGTCAAATCCATTCTTACGCGCTGCTCGTTGGAAATCAGGCGCAACAGAAACCATTTTTGCTTCTGGCCGATGCACAGCGGTTGGCTGTGTGTACGGACCAGGCGTTGCGGCAAACGATAACGCAACCAGCCGCGCGTGCAGGCAAGAATTTCAACATCCTGCCGCTCGAGCCCTACTTCTTCATTCAACTCGCGGTACAAGGCCTCTTCCGGCGTCTCCTGGGGGTTGATACCGCCCTGCGGAAACTGCCAGGCATCCTGGTTGATACGACGAGCCCACAGCACCTGTCCGGCGTCATTGGTCAGAATGATGCCGACGTTGGGACGGAAACCATCGGGGTCGATCACGGCAACAACCTCGTAAACGCATGTTTCCGCATTGTTCCACAAAGCCTGTCAAGGCGGCAACGCGCCCGCATACCTTATGTGCACAGTTGTCAAAAGTCCGTATTCTGTGAGGCGTTTATCAATAGGTAGGTGAGAAATTCCATGCGTTTGGCATTATTCGATCTCGACAACACCCTGCTCGGCGGCGACAGCGACCATGCCTGGGGCGATTACCTGTGCGAGCGCGGGATTCTCGACAAGGTCGAATACAAAGCCCGCAACGATGCATTCTATGAAGATTACCTGGCCGGCCAGCTCGATCAGGGCGCCTACCTGGAATTCAGCCTGGAAATTCTCGCCGCTACCGATCTGGCGCAGCTGGACGAATGGCACCGTGATTTCATGCGCGACTGCATCGAGCCGATCATTCTGCCCAAGGCCATCGCACTGCTCGAACAGCACCGCGCGGCCGGCGACAAGCTGGTGATCATCACCGCCACCAACCGCTTCGTCACTGGGCCGATCGCCGAGCGACTGGGCGTCGACACCCTGCTGGCCACCGAGTGCGAGATGAAGGACGGCCGCTACACTGGCCGCAGTTTCGACGTCCCGTGCTTCCGCGAAGGCAAGGTGACGCGCCTGAACCGCTGGTTGCAGGAGCAGGGGCTGAATCTCGACGACAGCTACTTCTACAGCGATTCGATGAACGATCTGCCGCTGCTTGAAGAAGTCGCCCACCCGATCGTGGTCGACCCGGACCCGAAACTGCACGAAGAAGCCAAGCGACGTGGCTGGAAAGAGATTTCGCTGCGCGGCGAGTGATTATGCGGTGTGGCTGATGGCCCCTTCGCGGGCAAGCCTTGCTCCCACAAAATGCACGACTCATCACTGTGGGAGCCGAGCTTGCTCGCGAAGAGGCCCGCAAGGCCACCAAAGAATAGCCGGTCTTACACCGGCTTGACGGCCACCAACACCACAATCACCGCAAAACACAGCGCCGAGGCGCCACCGTAGATATAGGCCCGCTTACGCTGCACCCCCACGTCTTTCTTGTCCGCAGCGCGGGAGTAAACCTGCGCGCGGCGCAGACGATTGACGCGGCGTACCGCCATCAGCCAGAACAGCCACACCAGCACGTACAGCAGCTCCGCACCCAGCATCCACAACTGCCCGAGCGGCCAGGCGCCTAGGTGGGCCAGCCACCAGCCACTGAACGGCAAGCTGGCGAGGCTCAGGGCCATCAACCCCCAGGCGAACACCCATGGCCGCTGCAGACTACGGCCCAGTGCGGCACTGTCGTCGCCGGCGCGCATGGCCCGCCAGGCAATGACCCCAGCACTGACCACGAACAGCACCATCGCAACAAAAAATCCAAGCTTGAATGCGCTGTAGCTTTGCATAGCGTTCGGCTCCTTATGGCGCTGAAATATGGCGTGATGCCGAAGGCCCCTTCACGGGCAGAGCCCGCTCCCACGGGTGTACGCGCAATCCTGTGGGAGCGGGCGGAGGGGTCGTCAGGCTCAGCCCAAAAACAACTGGTACGCCGGATTATCCGTCTCATCCCAATAGGGATAGCCGATGGCATCCAGGGCTGCGGCCACCAGATGACGCTCATCCTCCGGTACCTGCAGCCCCGCTACCACCCGACCATCCGCCGCGCCGTGGTTGCGGTAGTGGAACATCGAGATATTCCAGCGCCCGCCCAGTTTGCTGAGGAAATTGAACAGCGCCCCCGGCCGTTCCGGGAATTCGAAACGCATGACCCGCTCGTCGCTGACCTTCTCGGCATGCCCACCCACCATATGGCGAATATGCAGCTTGGCCAATTCGTTGTCGGTCAGGTCCAGCACCGGGAAACCCTGCTCGCGCAGGTTGGCCAGCAGCGCATCGCGCGGATCGTTTTCCGGGTGGGTCTGCACGCCAACGAAGATGTGCGCCTCACGGCCGCTGTGGAAACGATAGTTGAATTCGGTGATCTGGCGCTTGCCGATGGCCTGGCAGAACGCCTTGAAGCTGCCCGGCTGCTCCGGAATAGTTACGGCGATGATGGCTTCACGCCCCTCACCCAGCTCGGCACGCTCGGCCACATGGCGCAGGCGGTCGAAGTTGACGTTGGCACCGGAGTCGATCGCCACCAGGGTCTGCCCGGTCACCCCGTAAAGTTCGATGTACTTCTTGATGCCAGCGACACCCAGTGCACCGGCAGGCTCGGTGATCGAGCGGGTATCGTCGTAGATATCCTTGATGGCCGCGCAGATCTCATCGGTGCTGACCGTCACCACTTCATCGACATGATGCTTGCAGATATCGAAGGTGTGCTGGCCAATCTGCGCCACCGCCACGCCATCGGCGAACAGCCCGACCTGCGACAGCACCACACGCTCGCCCGCCGCCATGGCCGCTTGCAGACAGTTGGAATCATCGGGCTCGACACCGATGACCTTGATGTCCGGACGCAGATACTTCACATAAGCGGCGATGCCAGCAATCAGCCCGCCACCACCGACCGGCACGAAGATCGCATTGAGCGGTGCCGGGTGCTGGCGCAGAATCTCCATGGCCACGGTGCCCTGGCCGGCGATGGTGTCCGGATCGTCATAGGGATGCACATAGACATAGCCCTTCTCGTCCACCAACTTGAGCGAATAAGCCAGCGCCTCAGGGAAGGAATCGCCGTGCAGCACCACTTTGCCGCCCCGCGAGCGCACGCCCTCGACCTTGATCTCCGGCGTAGTCCGCGGCATCACGATAGTGGCTTTGACCCCCATCTTCTTCGCCGCCAGAGCCAGACCCTGGGCGTGGTTGCCAGCCGACGCGGTAACGACGCCCCGGGCGCGCTCGGCATCAGTCAAATGCGCCAACTTGTTGTACGCACCGCGCACCTTGAAAGAAAACACCGGCTGCAGGTCTTCGCGCTTGAGCAGCACCGTATTGCCCAGGCGCCGGGACAGCTGATCGGCCGGCTGCAACGGAGTTTCGACGGCGACATCGTAGACGCGCGAGGTGAGGATTTTCTTTACGTACTGTTCGAGCATCGGAAAAAATCACTGCTGGCGGTGGTTGCAAGGACGGCGAGTCTAACCCAGCGCCTGGCGTAACGACCACACGCGCCCGGGTTTTAGCCAACGGATACGGCTATAATGCGGCCCCTCAGATAGACCCTGCCCGCTTCCGGAGCCCGCATGACCCAGGACCAACTCAAACAGGCCGTCGCCCAGGCCGCCGTCGATTTCATTCTGCCCAAGCTCGACGACAAGAGTGTCGTGGGCGTTGGCACTGGCTCCACCGCCAACTGCTTCATCGACGCCCTGGCGCTGCACAAGGGTGCTTTCGACGGCGCCGTGGCCAGCTCCGAAGCCACCGCTGCGCGTCTCAAGGGCCACGGGATCCCGGTATACGAGTTGAATACGGTGAGCGACCTGGAGTTCTATGTCGACGGCGCCGACGAGAGCGATGAAGGCCTGAACCTGATCAAGGGCGGCGGTGCGGCACTGACCCGCGAGAAGATCGTCGCGGCCGTGGCCAAGACGTTTATCTGCATCGCCGATGCCAGCAAGCTGGTGCCCGTGCTGGGCAACTTCCCGCTGCCGGTCGAAGTGATCCCCATGGCCCGCAGCCACGTGGCGCGCCAACTGGTCAAACTGGGCGGCGACCCGGTCTATCGCGACGGCGTGCTGACCGACAACGGCAATATCATCATTGACGTGCACAACCTGCAGATCACCGATCCGGTGCTGCTGGAAAGCCAGATCAACGCGATCGTCGGGGTAGTGACCAACGGCCTCTTTGCGGCACGTTCGGCGGACCTGCTGTTGCTAGGGACTGCCGAGGGCGTGAGAACCCTGAAGAAGTAAGCGCCCGCCACTGGCCTCTTCGCGAGCAAGCCTTGCTCCCACAGACTGTGCCGATACCTGTGGAAGCAGGGGTGCGCGTTTGGCGGCGAAGAGACCCGCAAATCTGTCGTTCTTACAAAACCGTCGTAGCGAAGCTGCTGGCACCTGGCAACTCAAGGACGAGTTCATCCCCCGGATTCAACGGCCCCACGCCCGCTGGCGTACCGGTCATGATCACATCCCCGGCCTGCAGCGAAAAACATGCCGCCATGTACTGGATCATCGGCACGATCGGGTTGAGCATCAGGCTGCTGTTGCCGTCCTGGCGCACTGCGCCATTAAGGGTCAGGCGTACCGGAATATCGGTCAGATCGCTGTAGGTGCTGGCCGCCACGAACGGCGCAATCACGCAGGCTCCGTCAAACGACTTGGCGATTTCCCACGGCAAGCCCTTTTCTTTGAGCTTCGATTGCACATCGCGCAAGGTCAGATCCAGCGCCGGGGCATAACCACTGATGGCGTCCAGGACTTCCTCTTCGCTGGGCTTGGTCGACAGCGACTTGCCCAGCAATACGGCGATCTCGGTTTCGTAGTGCACTGAACCACGATCGGTCGGCACCTTGAAGCCACCCTCCGACGGCACCACACAACTGCCAGGCTTGATGAACAGCAGCGGCTCGGTAGGTACCGGGTTATCCAGTTCCTTGGCATGTTCGGCGTAGTTGCGCCCGATGCAGACCACTTTCCCGACCGGATAGTGAATCCGGGTCCCGTCAGCGTACTGGTGTTGATAGCTCATGAACGACTCCTCTGCCTGCTGGAATATGCGTGGAAGCAATGCGCTTAGTGGTCTTGCACAGCAAAAATCTTGCCGGGGTTCATGATCCCGTTGGGGTCGAACACCGCTTTCATGGCCTTCATGTACTCGATTTCGATTGGCGACCGGCTGTAGGTCAAATAATCGCGCTTGGTCATGCCCACGCCATGTTCGGCGGATATCGAACCGTTGTACTTCTGCACCGTCTCGAATACCCACTTGTTGACCGTGGCACACTTGGCGAAGAATTCGTCCTTCGACAAACCGTCTGGCTTGAGAATATTCAAGTGCAGGTTGCCGTCGCCGATGTGGCCGAACCAGACGATCTCGAAGTCCGGATAGAATTCGCCGACGATCGCGTCAACCTCCTTCAAGAACGCCGGGACTTTTGAAACAGTCACTGAAATGTCGTTCTTATAGGGCGTCCAATGCGAGATGGTTTCGGAGATGTATTCGCGCAGTTTCCAGAGATTCTGCAACTGCTGCTCGCTCTGGCTCATCACCCCATCGACCACCCAGCCCTGCTCCACGCAATGCTCGAAAGTGGCGAGCGCGTCGTTGGCAACTTCTTCGGTGGTGGCTTCGAATTCCAGCAGCGCATAGAACGGGCAGTCGGACTCGAATGGCTTGGGCACATCGCCGCGGCCCAGCACCTTGGCCAGGGCCTTGTCGGAAAAGAACTCGAACGCGGTCAAATCCAGCTTGTTCTGGAACGCATGCAATACCGGCATGATCGAATCGAAGTCGGCGGTCCCCAGCACCATGGCGGTGAGGTTCTTCGGCGCGCGATCCAAGCGCATGGTGGCCTCGACCACAAAGCCCAAAGTGCCCTCGGCACCGATGAACAGCTGCCGAAGGTCGTAACCGGTGGCGTTCTTGATCAGGTCCTTGTTCAGTTCGAGCAGGTCGCCCTTGCCGGTCACCACCTTCATGCCCGCCACCCAGTTGCGGGTCATGCCGTAGCGAATGACCTTGATACCACCGGCATTGGTGCCGATATTGCCGCCAATCTGGCTGGAGCCCGCCGAGGCGAAATCAACCGGATAATAAAGGTTGTGCTCTTGCGCGAGGTTCTGCAGATGCTCGGTAACCACCCCCGGCTGGCAGACCACGGTGCGGTCGACAGTATTGAAGTCCAGTACCTGGTTCATATAGTCGAACGACACCACCACTTCACCGTTGGCCGCCACGGCCGCCGCCGACAACCCCGTGCGACCGCCCGAAGGCACCAAGGCGACCTTGCGCTCGTTGGCCCAGCGCACCACCGCCTGGACTTGGTCGATGGTCTTGGGGAAGACGATAGCCAGGGGCGCCGGGGGAAAGTGTTTGGTCCAGTCCTTGCCGAATGTTTCCAGAGACGCAGCGTCGGTCAGGACCTTGCCGGGCTCCACCAGGTTCATCAACTCATCGATCAGGGCAGGATGGGTCATCGATAGAACTCTCAAACGATTCATGGTCAGCCTGAGCCGTATTCACGTGCCAGGGATGGGCGTTCTGCGGGGTGCATATGCTAGCATACGCCCCCCGCCAATCGAGCTTCGAGCCGTTGGCGCCGCGCTTTACTTACTGCCAATTTCTCCGGGACACAGGTTTACGCAGATGAGCAAGACTTCCCTCGACAAGAGCAAGATCAAGTTCCTTCTTCTCGAAGGCGTCCATCAATCCGCCGTCGACGTCCTCAAGGCCGCCGGTTATTCCAGCATCGAATATCACACCAAGTCGCTGCCGGAAGCCGAGCTCAAGGAAAAGATCGCTGACGCTCATTTCATCGGTATCCGCTCGCGCACGCAGCTGACCGAAGAAATGTTCGACGCCGCCAAAAAACTGGTGGCCGTCGGTTGCTTCTGCATCGGCACCAACCAGGTGGACCTGAACGCTGCCCGCGAGCGTGGCATCGCCGTGTTCAACGCGCCGTACTCCAACACCCGTTCGGTGGCCGAGTTGGTGCTGGCCGAGGCCATCCTGCTGCTGCGCGGCATCCCCGAGAAAAACGCTTCCTGCCACCGTGGCGGTTGGATCAAAAGCGCGGCCAACTCATTCGAAATCCGCGGCAAGAAGCTGGGCATCGTCGGCTACGGCTCGATCGGCACCCAACTGTCGGTCCTGGCTGAAGGCCTGGGCATGCAGGTGTTCTTCTTCGACCCGCTGACCAAGCTGCCACTGGGCAACGCGACCCAGGTCGCCAGCCTGACCGAGTTGCTGGGCCTGGCCGACATCGTCTCGCTGCACGTGCCAGAACTGCCATCCACCCAATGGATGATCGGCGAGAAGGAAATCCGCTCGATGAAGAAAGGCGCGATCCTGATCAACGCCGCCCGCGGCACCGTGGTCGAGCTGAACGCCCTGGCCGACGCGATCAAGGACAAGCACCTGATCGGCGCCGCCATCGACGTGTTCCCGGTCGAGCCACGCTCCAACGATGACATCTTCGAAAGCCCGCTGCGTGGCCTCGACAACGTCATCCTGACCCCGCACATCGGCGGTTCCACCGCTGAGGCCCAAGCCAACATCGGTCTGGAAGTGGCGGAAAAACTGGTCAAGTACAGCGACAACGGCACGTCGGTGTCCTCGGTCAACTTCCCGGAAGTGGCCCTGCCCGCTCACCCTGGCAAGCACCGCCTGCTGCACATCCACGAGAACGTCCCGGGCGTGCTGAGCGAGATCAACAAGGTGTTCGCCGAAAACGGCATCAACATCTCCGGTCAGTTCCTGCAGACCAACGAGAAAGTCGGCTACGTCGTCATCGACGTCGATGCCGAATACTCCGATCTGGCGCAGGAAAAACTGCAACAGGTCAACGGCACCATTCGTTGCCGCGTACTGTTCTGATTGTTCTGCAGCGTTGAAGAAGGGAGGCCCGGGTGGCCTCCTTTTTTTATTCCTCGCCGCCGGCGGTGGGGCACCAGCTCAGATGCGGCTCGAAGTGGCAGCGATACCAGTCGGCCGAACCCGAACCCCATGCATCGACGCCAGGATCGGGCTTGCCCTGCCGATTGATCGACTGATGCTGTTCCGGCGGCTGCGCCCCTGCGCATCCACTCACCAGTACGCCAATCAGTATTGCTGCTATCCAACGCATCGCCAGCCTCCCGCAAATCGGCGAGAGTAGTCCGATGCGCAAAGAATGGATGTCAGAGAACGCCGAGCAAAGCGTAGGACTCTTCCGAATAGCCCGGCAACCGTGTCGTCCGGCCGACATGCTAAAGTCATTTCATTTTTCCAACGCTGCCCGCTGCGGGGATATCACTTTGCACCTGACCACCTTCACCCCGCCCCCGGAACACCCGCCGGCCACCGCTTTCATCGGCCTGGCGCCGTTCCTGCGCATGAGCATCGCCGGCATCGATTTCAGCCTCCAGGCCGCTGAAATGCTCGATCTGGCGCAACTGCATCCCGAAGACGCCGAGTTGTGGCTGAATCTTTCGACCATTCTGCTGTGCCTGAACGAGCAGGAGCTCGGCTTGCAGATTCAGGCCCGGGCGCTGGAAATGCAGCGGGTCTACCGCATTGCCCCCAAGCAACCGCGCCGCCTGACCCTGCTGATGCTGATGGTCCCCGGCGAGCTGTCGGCCAACGTGCCGATCGACTGCCTGCTGGAAAACAGCGATATCGAGCTCATCTACTATTACATCAGCCCCGGCACCCCGTTGACGGCGCCGATTCCCGAGCACGATGTGCTGCTGGTCGGCATCAGCGCCGCTGACAGCACTTTCGAGGCCCTTGCCCAGCTCGTGTCGCCCCTGGCCAACTGGCCGCGACCGATCATCAATCCACCCGAACACGTCCCCCAATCGGAGCGCCAGACCGCCAGTCTGCTGATGCAAGGTATACCCGGCCTGGTGATGTGCCCGGTGCAACGCATCGCCCCGGACACCTTGCGGGCCATCGCCACCGGCACCGTGGAACTGGCCACCGCGACTCAAGGTGTCAATTTCCCGATCATCCTGCGCCCGGTCGGCACCCACGGCGGCCATGGCCTGGAGCGCATCGAATCGGCCGAGGCCGTGCATGGCTACCTGGGCCGCGTACAGGCCGAGGAATACTTCCTAGCGCGCTTCGTCGACTACAGCAAAGCCGACGGCCTGTTCAGAAAAGCCCGGGTGTTTCTCATTGATGGCACACCTTATGCCTGCCATATGGCAACGTCAGAAAATTGGATGATTCACTACCTCAACGCCCGGATGTACGAAGACCCGCAGCGCAGAGCGGAAGAAGCGCGGTTCCTCGACGATTTTCCGGCGTTTGCGGCACGTCACGGCGCCGCCCTGAAGGCGATTGCCGAGCGTACCGGGCTCGACTACCTCGGCATCGATTGCGCAGAGACCCGTGACGGCGAGTTGTTGGTGTTCGAGATCGATCCAGCCATGGTGATCCACGCCATGGACCTGGAGAGCGTGTTCCCGAACAAGCAGTACCACATGCAAAAAGTAAAGAACGCCCTCAGGGACCTGCTCATGCGCCGCGCCGCAGATCATGCCAGGGGGATCACTACCTGATCTGGAAGTCCCCTTGGTTATGTCTACGAATCCGCGCAATGCCCTGAATTTTTCCGGCGGCCCTGGGGCCTTGCCGGAGAGTGTGCTGGCAGAGGTTCAACAGTCCATCGTCGAGGTGCCGGAAACCGGGCTTTCGATTCTGGGCATCAGCCATCGCTCAGACTGGTTCGCCGCCGTCGTCGACGAAGCCGAGCGCAATATCCGCACGCTGCTGGGGCTGTCTGAGAACTATCACGTGCTGTTCTTGCAGGGCGGCGCCACTCAGCAGTTCTCGATGGTGCCCATGACCTTGCTGCGCGGCAAGGAGCACCCTGCCGAGTACATCGATTCGGGCTACTGGAGCCGCAAGGTGATTGCCGAAGCGCGCCGCGAAGGTCCGGTCAAGACCATCTGGAGCGGCGAATCCTGCGGCTTCAATCGCCTGCCTGCCGACGACGAGCTGAGCTTTTCGGCTGACGCGCCCTATCTGCATTACGTCGCCAACGAAACGGTCGAAGGTCTGCAGTTTCATCGGGTGCTGGGCCGCGATGACGTGCCGCGTATCTGCGACATGTCTTCGGACTTTCTCTCCAAGCCCTGCGACGCCGAGAAGTTTTCGGTGATCTACGCCCACGCACAGAAAAACATCGGCCCGGCCGGCGTGACCGTGGTACTGGTCAAGGATGAGATCGCCCAGCAGGCGTCGGATGACTTGCCATCGTTCCTCAACTATCGCAAGCATATCGAGGCCCGTTCGAACCTTAATACGCCACCGGTTTTCGCCATTTACGTGGTGCTGCTGGTGACCCGCTGGCTGCTCAACGATGTCGGCGGCCTGGAGAAAATGGCGCAGATCAACCGCAGCAAGGCCGAGCTGCTGTACAGCGCCCTGGACAACGCCGAGGGTTTCTATCGCGGCTGGGCGGCACGCGCGGATCGCTCGACCATGAACGTGGCGTTCAATCTGCCCAATGCGCAACTGCAGCAGGCTTTTTTTGAACAGAGCCGGGCGCTAGGGTTTTCGGGGCTGGAAGGACACCGGGCGATTGGCGGAGTCCGGGCGTCGATCTATAACGCGCTGTCAGTGCAGGCGGCGCAGAAGTTGACGGAGTTCATGGACAGCTTCCATCGTCAGCATCGGTGATGTGTGCAAACAGGGCCGGCCCTTTCGCGGGCAGGCCTTGCTCCACAGCGTTCATAGACCTGCGGGAGCGAAGCTTGCTCGTGAAGGGGCCCGAAAGGCCACCCTCCATTACAGCAATTGCGCCAGCGCCAATTGCGCCGCCTCAAGCTCATGCTCGTTGAACACCTGCACCCCCTCGCGGCGCAGCAGCGCCGCCGTCACCCCTTCGCCACTCACCCGCACGCCACTGAACGAGCCATCGTAAGTCTCGCGATTGCCACACGAAGGGCTGTTGGCCTTGAGGATGGCAATACGAATGCCCTGCTCGCGTACCTGGCGCAAGGCGATCTCGGCGCCGCGTACAAAGGCTGCAGTGAAATCCTCACCCTGCACGGTCAACACCTGCGCCTCCCCGGCCAGCACCGCCGTGCCCTGGCCGCCGGGGATCTCGGCGGGGGGGCGCGGCGTCGGCAAACCGCCCGCCACTTCAGGACACAGGCCCACCACCCGACCTTCGGCCTGCCAGGCCGCCAAGCGATCGAATGGCCCGCTGGAGCCGCCGTCATAACGCACCGGGTGGCCTAGCAAGCAACGACTGACGAGGATCTTGTGCATCTCAAAAGGGCTCGTTGGGGCGGCGTCGGAACCAGCCCGTGAGTGACAGCCGATCTCGCTCGGCCGGGAGGACTTCATGGGGCATGTCCCCGGACAGGAACACCACCAGGCT
The DNA here is from genome assembly GCF_031880315.1 of Pseudomonas baltica. Taxonomy (NCBI): domain Bacteria; kingdom Pseudomonadati; phylum Pseudomonadota; class Gammaproteobacteria; order Pseudomonadales; family Pseudomonadaceae; genus Pseudomonas; species Pseudomonas baltica. The sequence continues at coordinate 3,181,061 of NZ_CP134771.1, forward strand.
GCCGCCAATGGGGGCTACATCGTGAGCGACATCGCCCTTGAGATAGAGGCGCAATTCGCCGCCGTCCCCTGGCACCCAGCCGGTGTTGAGGTACAGCACCACCGACACCATGCGGCTGTCATCGTCGCGGAACCGGTCCACGTGCCGACGATAGAACGCCCCCGGCGGATAAAGCGCAAAATGGCACTCGAACTCTTCCAGCCCCATGAACAGGCTGCGATTGAGCACCTCGCGCAGGCTGTCCATGATGTGCAGATATGCATCGCACGGGGCGGATTCGCCGGGCTCGATCCACTGGATGCGATCGCCGCGGATGCCTTCACGCACCTCCTGACTGACGCCGCGTCCTACCGCTGCGGGCGCCAACTCACCCGCACGCGAACGTTTACGGCACTCAGCCGCCAGTTCCAGGGTCAGACCCTGGGGCAGGAAGAGGTTCTGCTGCGACCAGCCACGCTCGGCCAGGTCATCGACAACGCGCAACAGCACAGGGGCATCAAGGGATATGGGCATGGCGCGCATAGTATCCACAACCCCGCAAAACAGACAGCGCCACTTGGCTGTCGACGTTCTGCACATGTTTCATGGGCATCGATTGCCTGCAAATCTCGACAAAGCCACGCCGGCCCAAGGACAATAGCGGCCTGCCGACAGGAGTCTTTATGCGTCGTTTGTGTTTGTTGCTCATCATGTTCTGCACCGTGCCCGCCTGGGCAGACAACCACGACCAGTTGTACAAGGTCGCCGGCTGGCCAGAACAACGCGCGCATTTCAACGATGCCCTCACCGCTGCCCAGCAACGCTACAGCAACAGCCTGCCGCCAGCGGTGTTCCAGGCACTGGTCAACAACAGCAACAAGCGCTTCGCCGCCCAGGCCATGGACAACCGCGCCGAAGGCAAATTACGCCAGACGCTGGTCGATCCGCTGCCCGCCCTGACGTTTTTCGATTCGCCGCTGGGGCACAAGATCGTGGCTGCCGAGCTGCTGGCGACTCGTAAGGACCAATTGGCCAAGAACGCTCAGGGCCTGCCGCACATCCAGGCCAGCGACGATCGCGTGCTGCTCATCGGTCACTTGGCCACCGCCCTGCCCGCCCGCGAAGCCGGCGCCGAAGTCAGCCTGGCCATCGCTGGCGTGGCGGCCGACAGCTTGAGCCAGATGATCCCTGGCCTGCTGGGTGCCGGGCAGGCGCAGGGCATGCTCGATGGGCAGCGGCAAAGGCTGATGGAGCAGATCAGTACCGAACTGCCCAACACCTTGCTGTACGTGTATCGCGATCTGAGCGATCTGGAGCTGGAGGAGTTCGTGACCTTTGCCGAATCGGCCGAGGGCAAGGCTTATTACCAGGCCGCGCTGGCGGCGGTTCGTGCAGGGCTGGCGGTGGGGCAAACGGGTACCGGCGGCTGATAGTTGCATGGCGTGCACCGGCGTCTTCGCGGGCAAGCATTGCTCCCACAGTGTTAACAGTTCGATAGCCGTACACCTGTGGAAGCAGGGCTTGCCCGCGAAGAGTCCGGTATTGCCAACATCGATGCCGTTGGTTCACCTACCGCCCAACGCATCTCCAAGAAACCGAAAATACTCCTCCCTGAACTGCGGCAACTCATTGGCCAAGTGATGCTTCGCCTTCGCCAGCATCAGCACCCGTGGCTGATCGAACTTGCTGCTCAGCACCTTCAGGTTGTGCTGCCAATCGACGGTCATATCGGCATCGCCCTGAACGATCAGCGGCGAGCGATGACACACCGGTGCCGCTTCGATCCTCTCCACCCACTTCACCAGCGCCCCCACCCAGGCCGTCGGCAGGCGCAAGGGCTGCAGCGGATCGGCCTGCAGAAACGGCATGAACGCCGGATCGTTGCTGTTCTCGCTGAAACGCCGATCGATGCCCGAGACGAAAGGCTTGAGCAGCCGGTAGCTCAGCTTCGACCACCCCCATGCGCGCGGCCGCACCAGTGGCGCCAACAAGATAGTCTGGCCTCCAATCGGCGTGTCCGAACCGCAGTGCAGCAAGTGATCGATTGCGATGGCGCCACCGGTGCTCTGCCCACACAGATGCCAAGGCTGCGGCAGTTGCAACTGCTCGGCCTCGGCGAACAGCGCGTGCAGCACCTGCTGGTAGTGGGCGAAGTCATCGATGCTCGCACGCGGCCCGCTGGACAAGCCGTGCCCAGGCAAATCGCAGGCGATCACCGCGAAATGCTGCTCCAGTGCCCAGTCGATCACATGCCGGTACAAACCCATATGGTCGTAGAAGCCATGCAGCAGAAACACCGTCGCCACCGGCCGAGCGGGTAGCCACAGCTGAGTGACGATGTCGAACGCCCCTACCCTCATTTGCCCGAGCAGGCGCTCCACCGTGTCGCCGCGATGGGCCAGATCCAGTCCGTAGAACTGCTGGTAATAGCGCGCCTGGCTCGACAGCGAGCTGCGCTCCAGTAAAGGCTTGAGACGGGTGCGCAAGGCTTCGGGATCGAATGCAGCGGGGGGCATAAAAAGCTTCCAGAACGTAACGAACACTGTAGCGAGAGGCTTGCGCCCGATTCGGCGGCAAGCCCCTCGCGACAGGAATCAAGCGGTGTTTTGCGATGGATCACGCCGCGAATCGCGCTTTAGATCGCCGCCTGCAGCGCTCTCCTCGATCGCCAGCTGGATCGCCTTGCGTTTCTGCTGCTCGGAGCGGCGGGTGAAATACCAGACGATAAAGGTGAAGGTCGACACCACCAGCAAAATCAAGCTGGCCACCGCGTTGATCTCCGGCTTCACGCCCAGGCGCACCGCCGAGAACACTTCCATGGGCAACGTGGTCGAGCCCGGCCCCGAGACGAAACTGGCCAGTACCAGGTCGTCGAGGGACAAGGCGAACGACATCATCGCCCCCGCCGCCAGCGACGGCGCGATCATCGGGATGGTGATCAGCAGGAACACCTTCCATGGCCGCGCGCCGAGGTCCATGGCCGCCTCTTCGATAGACAGGTCCAGCTCGCGCAGGCGCGACGACACCACCACCGCCACATACGCGGTGCAAAACGTGGTGTGGGCGATCCAGATGGTCATCAGCCCGCGCTCTTGCGGCCAGCCGATCCATTGCGCCATCGCCACGAACAGCAGCAGCAACGAAAGACCGGTGATCACGTCCGGCATCACCAGCGGCGCGGTGACCATACCGCCGAACAGCGTACGCCCCTTGAAGTGCGGCACCCGCGTCAGCACAAAGGCCGCCAGGGTGCCAAGGATGACCGCCGACACCGCCGTGCACGCGGCGATCTGCAACGAACGGCCCACCGAGGTGATCAACTGCGTGTTGTCGAGCAAGCCGGTGTACCAGCTCACCGACCAGCCGCCCCACACCGTCACGAGCCGCGAGGCATTGAACGAATAGATCACCAGAATCAGCATGGGCAGATAGATGAACAGCAGCCCCACTACCAGCATGAACCGCGAGAACTTGAAGCCTTTCATATCTTGCCCTCCAGTTCCTTGGCCTGACTGCGGTTGAACAGCACGATCGGGATGATCAGGATCGCCAGCATCACCACCGCCAGCGCCGACGCCACCGGCCAGTCGCGGTTGTTGAAGAACTCTTGCCACAGCACGCGGCCGATCATCAGGGTTTCCGGGCCGCCTAGCAGCTCAGGAATGACGAACTCGCCGACCACCGGAATGAACACCAGCATGCAGCCGGCGATGATGCCGTTCTTGGACAGCGGCACGGTAATCTTCCAGAAACTGTTGAAGGTGCTCGAGCCCAGGTCGGAGGCCGCCTCCAGCAAGCTTTGATCGTGCTTCACCAGGTTGGCAAACAGCGGCAGAATCATGAAAGGCAGGTACGAATAGACAATGCCGATGTACACCGCCAGGTTGGTGTTGAGGATCTCGATCGGCTGGCTGGTGATGCCTGTCCACATCAAAAAGCCGTTGAGCAGGCCGTTGTTGCTGAGGATACCCATCCAGGCGTAGACGCGAATGAGGATGGCGGTCCAGGTCGGCATCATGATCAACAGCAACAGGACCGTCTGGCTTTCCTTCTTGGCCGTCGACATGGCGTAGGCCATCGGATAGCCGATCAACAGGCACAGCAGCGTGCTGATAAAGGCCATCTTCAACGAGCCCAGATAGGCATCGATGTACAGATCGTCGCCGCTCAGCAGCAGGTAGTTGCCCATGTTCAGGGCGATCTGCAGCTTGTCGTCGAGGTAGGTGAGGATTTCGGTGTAGGGCGGAATCGCCACGTCGGCTTCGGCGAAGCTGATCTTCAGGACGATGAAGAACGGCAGCATGAAGAACAGGAACAGCCAGATGAACGGCACGCCGATGACCGCCTGACGCCCGTTGGGCAGCAGGCGGCCGAGGCGGCGCTTGAGAGTGGAGTGGTCTGTCATGAGCGCAGTACCACGCCGCTGTCATCCTCCCACCAGACGAACACTTCATCGTCCCAGGTCGGTCGTGCGCTCAGGCGCTCGGCGTTGGCGACGAAAGACTGCACCAACTTGCCGCAGGGCAATTGCACGTGGAAAACCGAATGACCGCCCAGGTAGGCGATGTCGTGGACCTTGCCGCGCGACCAGTTGTATTCGTGGGCCGGCTGAGTGGTGGTGACCAGCAGTTTTTCCGGGCGAATGGCGTAGGTCACACGCTTGTCCTGCACCGAGGTGCTGACGCCGTGGCCTACGTAGATGCTGCGTTCCAGCTCCGGGCTGGCGATCAGCGCGTGGCCTTCCATGTCCTCGATCACTTCGCCGTCGAACAGGTTGACGTTGCCGATGAACTCGCACACCAGGCGACTGGTGGGGGTTTCATAGATATCGATGGGGCTGCCGATCTGGGCGATCCAGCCCAAGTGCATGATGGCGATGCGTTGGGCCATGGTCATGGCCTCTTCCTGGTCGTGGGTCACCATGACGCAGGTCACGCCGACGCGCTCGATGATCTCGACCAGTTCGAGCTGCATCTGCGAACGCAGTTTCTTGTCCAGTGCGCCCATGGGCTCGTCGAGCAGCAGCAGTTTCGGGCGCTTGGCCAACGACCGGGCCAGGGCCACGCGCTGGCGCTGGCCACCCGATAGTTGATGGGGTTTGCGCTTTGCGTACTGGCTCATCTGCACCAGCTTGAGCATCTCCGCGACCCGGGCGTCGATTTCGGCGGAAGAGATCTTGTCCTGCTTGAGGCCGAAGGCGATGTTCTGCGCCACGGTCATGTGCGGGAACAGCGCGTAGGACTGAAACATCATGTTGATCGGACGCTCGTACGGCGGCATGTCGGTGATATCGATGCCGTCGAGGAAGATCCGCCCTTCGGTGGGCCGCTCGAAGCCGGCGAGCATGCGCAGCAGCGTCGACTTGCCGGAACCCGATCCACCGAGCAAGGCGAATATTTCGCCCTTTTTGATTTCCAGCGACACGTCGTCCACGGCGATCGTCTCATCGAACTTCTTCGTTACCCGATCGATCTTGACCAACACCTGCTTGGGTGTCCGGTCGCCTTCGAGGGCTTTCTTATAGGCGCTGGAGGCAACGGCCATTAACGAGATTCTCCACAAAAATGGGTGGCCTGCGCCCTGGCGCAGGCCGATAGCTATTACTTGCCGGTCTTGACCTTGGTCCAGCTGCGGGTCATGACGCGTTGAATCTTGGGTGGCAACTCAGTGCTCACGTACATCTTGTCGAGCACCGCCTGAGACGGGTACACGGTCGGATCGCTGTGCACCTTGGCGTCCATGAACTCGATGGATTTCGGCGTCGGGTTGGCATAGCCCACATAGTCACTGACCTTGGCGATCACCTCAGGTTGCAGGATGTAGTTGATGTAGGCGTGGGCCTCCTTGACGTTTTGCGAGTCCGCCGGGATGGCCAGCATGTCGAACCACAGCGCACCGCCCTCTTTGGGGATGGCGTAGGCGATGTTGACGTTCTTTCCGGCCTCCTTGGCACGTGCGCGGGCCTGAAATACGTCGCCCGAGAAGCCCGCAGCAACGCAGATATCGCCATTGGCAAGGTCGGTGATGTATTTGGACGAGTTGAAGTAGGTGACGTACGGGCGTACGGCCATCAGCTTGGCTTCAACCTTCTTGTAGTCTTCGGGATTGGTGCTGTTGGGATCCAGACCCATGTAGTTGAGGACCGTGGGGATCATTTCGTCGGCGGAATCGAGGAAGGCCACGCCGCACTTGGAGAGCTTCTTGATGTTCTCAGGCTCGAACAGCACGGCCCAGGAATCGATGTGGTCGACGCCCAGGGCCTTTTTGACCTTGTCGATGTTATAGCCGATGCCGTTGGTGCCCCACAGGTACGGCACCGCATATTGGTTGCCAGGGTCGTTGGCCTCGAGGCGCTTCATCAGTGCCGGGTCGAGGTTCTGCCAGTTGGGCAACTGCGAGCGGTCGAGCTTCTGGAACGCCCCTGCCTTGATCTGCTTGCCCAGGAAGTGGTTGGACGGCACCACCACGTCATAGCCGGTACGCCCGGCGAGCAGCTTGCCTTCGAGGGTTTCGTTGGAGTCGAACACATCCTGGATCGGCTTGATGCCGGTGGCTTTTTCAAAATCGCTCAGGGTGGTTTCGCCGATGTAATCGGACCAATTATAAATATGCACGGTGGGCGCGGCCTGGGTGCTCAGGGCCAGCGTCAGACCGGCACTTGCCAGCAATGCCTTGCGAAATAAAGAAATAGCCAAGTGGGAGATCCTCTCAATGTGCTGTTGTCAGGCGCCATTCGGCCGGCCGAACTGCAAAAATCGGCGTACCGTACATTTGAAAAACTCTTCCAGCAAAAAAAATTGCTTGTTTACCCTGAATGACCAGGCACCGAAGCGCCTGGCCATTGATCGAATCCGGTTTATTTACCGGTCTTGATCGCCGTCCAGGCACGCGTCATTTCGCGCTGGGTAGCGGCAGGCAGGTCGGCGATGGCGTACAGCTTGGCTTGCACGTCGGCCGGTGGATAGATGCCCTTGTCTTCGCGGATGTCCTCGTTGACCAGTGGAGTCGCAGCCTCGTTACCGTTCGGGTAGGAAACGGCGTTGGAGATTTCCGCCATGACTTCCGGCTGCAGCAGGAAGTTCATGAACTTGTAGGCGCCCTCGACGTTTTCGGCATCCTTGGGAATGGCGACCATGTCATAGAAGCTGCCCGCACCTTCTTTCGGAATGCTGTAGTTGATCTTGACCTTGCCACCGGCTTCGGCGGCACGGGACTTGGCCTGGAAGATGTCACCCGAATAACCGACGGCTACGCAGATGTTGCCGTTGGCCAGGTCAGAGATGTACTTGGAGGAGTGGAAGTAGGCGACGTCCTTGCGAACGTTCTTGATGTAGAGGTTCTTCGCTTCTTCGATCTGCTTCTTGTCCTGGGAATCGGTCGGGTAGCCCAGGTACTTGAGCGCGATCGGCAGCATCTCGGTGGGTGAATCGAGGAAGCTGATGCCGCAGCCCTTGAGCTTGTCGGCGTATTCAGGCTTGAACAGCAGGTCCCAGGAATTGGTCGGTGCGTTGTCGCCCAGCGCAGCCTTGACCTTGTCCGGGTTGTAGCCGATGCCGATGGTGCCCCACAGGTACGGGAAGGCGTGCTTGTTGTCCGGGTCGCTGACGGCCACGGCCTTGAGCAGGTTCTTGTTGAGGTTGCCGTAGTTGCTCAGCTTGGACTTGTCCAGTTCGAGGTACACGCCGGCCTTGATCTGCTTGGCCAGGAAGTTGTTCGACGGCACGACGATGTCGTAACCGGATTTGCCGGCCAGCAACTTGGCTTCAAGGGTTTCGTTGCTGTCATACACGTCGTAGACAACCTTGATCCCTGTCGCCGCCTCGAATTTCTTGGTGGTGTCCGGCGCGATGTAATCGGACCAGTTGTAGACGTGCAGGATTTTATCGTCAGCGTGCGCGACACCAGCGACCACACCCAGCAGGGACACGGCGAGGAGGGACTTGCCAAATTTCTTCATGCGTAATGCTCCAGATTCTTTTAGGTCGATCACGTGTGTTCGAGCGGGGAGCCCCCAACAACCCTTGCGCCCCGCCGGCAAGCCTAGCATTTAGCCATTCACCGCTTCGAGCGTCAGGTCGAGGCATTTGCGTGCCTTGTCGAGCAGCTCGTCAATTTCAGCCTTGGTAATCACCAGCGACGGCGCGATGATCATCGTGTCACCGACAGCCCGCATGATCAGGCCGTTGTCGAAGCAGAACTGGCGGCAGATCATGCCGACCCCCAAGCCTTCGTAACGGGCCCGAGTGGCCTTGTCACGGACCAGTTCGATCGCCCCCAGCAGCCCCAGGCCGCGGACTTCGCCCACCAATGGGTGGTCAGCAAGTTCGCGCAAACGCTTTTGCAAATAGGGTGCCGTTTCTTCTCTGACACGCGTGACTATTTGTTCGTCGCGCAGGATGCGGATGTTCTCCAGCGCCACGGCCGCCGCTACCGGGTGGCCGGAATAGGTGAAGCCGTGGTTGAAGTCACCGCCCTCGCTGATGACCTTGACCACCGTGTCGCGCACGATCACCCCGCCCATGGGGATATAGCCCGAGGTCAGGCCCTTGGCAATGGTCATGAGATCGGGTTGCAGGTCGTAGTAGTCGCTGCCGAACCACTCGCCGGTGCGGCCGAAACCGCAGATCACTTCGTCGGCCACGAAGAGGATGTCGTACTTGGCGAGGATTTCCTTGATCTTCGGCCAGTAGCTGTCCGGCGGGATGATCACGCCGCCGGCGCCCTGAATCGGCTCGGCGATGAACGCCGCGACGTTTGCTTCGCCGACCTCGAGGATTTTCTTTTCCAGCTCCTCCGCGGCCCAGATGCCGAAGGCCTCGGGGGTCATGTCGCCGCCTTCGCCAAACCAGTACGGCTGCGCGATATGGACGATGCCGGGGATCGGCAGGTCGCCCTGTTCATGCATGCCCACCATGCCGCCCAGACTGGCGCCAGCCACGGTGGAGCCGTGGTAACCGTTGATGCGGCTGATGATGACTTTTTTCTGCGGCTGGCCCTTGAGCGCCCAGTAATGGCGAACCAGGCGCAGCACAGTATCGTTGCCTTCGGAACCGGAGCCGGTAAAGAACACGTGGCTCATGCCGGCAGGCGCCAGCTCGGCCACCACCTTGGCCAGTTCCAGCACCGGCGGGTGAGCGGTCTGGAAAAACAGGTTGTAGTACGGCAGCTCGCGCATCTGTCTGGCGGCGACATCTGCCAGCTCGTCACGCCCGTAGCCGATGGCCACGCACCAGAGCCCGGCCATGCCGTCGAGAATCTTGTGGCCTTCGCTGTCCCAGAGGTGCACGCCCTTGGCGTGGGTGATGATCCTCGGGCCTTTCTCCTTGAGCTGCTGGTAATCGCTGAAGGGTGCCAGATGGTGGTCGCTGCTGAGCTCCTGCCACTGACGGGTTTGCGGGTTGCTGGTGACGCTCATTGCAGGCTCCTTGTGAAAGGCCCGCCAGCCAAGGCGGGCCCGCTGCGATCAGACGGCGAACAGCAGGAACTCGCGTTCCCACGAACTGATCACGCGCTTGAAGTTTTCGTGCTCGGCGCGCTTGGCGGCGACGTAGCCGATGATGAATTTGCGCCCGAGGTATTTCTCGATGGTCTTGCTGTTTTCCATGCGCTCCAGCGCGTCTTCGATGGTCAACGGCAGGCGCAGGTTACGGCGCTCGTAGCCACGGCCATGCACCGGCGCGCTCGGGTTGAGGCCCTCGACCATACCGATGTAGCCGCACAGCAGGCTGGCGGCGATGGCCAGATAGGGATTGGCGTCGGCGCCCGGCAGGCGGTTTTCGACGCGGCGGTTCTGCGGCACGGCGTCCGGGACGCGCAGGCCCACGGTGCGGTTCTCGACGCCCCATTCGACGTTGACCGGCGCCGAGGTGTCGGGCAGGAAGCGGCGGAACGAGTTGACGTTGGGGGCGAACAGCGGCAACAGCTCGGGGATGAATTTTTGCAGGCCGCCGATGTGGTGCAGGAACAGCTCGCTCATGCTGCCGTCTTCGTTGGCGAAGATGTTCTTGCCGGTGTTCAGGTCGACGATGCTCTGGTGCAGATGCATGGCACTGCCGGGCTCGCCGGTCATGGGCTTGGCCATGAAGGTGGCGGCGACGTTGTGCTTGAGCGCGGCCTCGCGCATGGTGCGCTTGAACACCAGAATCTGGTCGGCCAGCGCCAGGGCATTGCCGTGACGGAAGTTGATCTCCATCTGCGCCGTGCCGTCTTCGTGAATCAGCGTGTCGAGGTCCAGGTTCTGGGCCTCGCACCAATCGTAGACATCCTCGAACAGCGGATCGAATTCGTTGGCGGCCTCGATGGAGAACGACTGGCGGCCGGTCTCGGGGCGCCCGGAACGGCCGATTGGCGGCTGCAGCGGGAAGTCCGGATCGTCACAGCGCTTGGTCAGGTAAAACTCCATTTCCGGCGCGACGATGGGCTGCCAGCCTCGGTCGGTATAGAGCTTGAGGACTTTCTTGAGCACGTTGCGCGGCGACAGCTCGATGGGGTTGCCCTGCTTGTCATAAGTGTCATGGATCACCTGAGCCGTCGGCTCGATGGCCCAGGGCACGAGAAACACCGCGTTCTCGTCAGGGCGGCAGATCATGTCGATATCGGCCGGGTCGAGCAGTTCGTAGTAGATGTCGTCTTCGACGTAATCACCGGTGACCGTCTGCAGCAGTACGCTCTCCGGCAAGCGCATGCCCTTCTCGGCGATGAACTTGTTGGTCGGCGATATCTTGCCGCGGGTGATACCGGTCAGGTCGCTGATCAGGCATTCGACTTCGGTAATCTTGTGCTGTTTCAACCAATCGGTGAGCTGGTCGAGGTTGGCGCTCATAAAGACCTCAGGACTTCAAGAAGCCCGGCCATGGGCGGCGCGGGCGCTGTTTGACGCAGATGCGTCGGTGGGTGCTGCAGAACTTCTGCTTACCGCTCAAGGCTATTAGCCCCGCGCTGAAAAATACGTCATTACCGCGTGTTTTGTGTGACCAGCTGTTGCATGAACAGTGCAAAACCCAGGCCCGAGGCCGCCGCGAGCCGGCCGCGAGCGGCTCTGGCACGGGCCACGCGGATGCCCGGGGATAGGGTAGTATGGTCTGCGACACGAATATTCGCTGCGCCAGTCATGCAGACTTGGCCAATCCAGCGATAGGGTTCTAGAGTGAAAGTGGCGGGCTTGAGCGGGCTGTCAATGAGATCGGCCGCAGAGGCGGTCGATGCCCGCACCCAAGCGCATTGCCGGGCGAATTGCGGTGTCGTGCGCCGATGGCGAACGCACGGGGCGTGACGGTAGAAAGATTTGAACTGCAAAGTGCAACCGTTGACGCCGTTCGACGGCCGATGCGACATGGTATCCCCCGTTATTCTTGCTGTTATGGGTTGCCGCCGAGCTTAGCCTTGTTCATTTTTTTCCACAACACCCCGGCTACAAATGTAAATGGCCCTGTTCGCGATCTCGGTTATATCGTTATAAAACGCGTCATACGCGCCCTGAATTGCGGCAAAATCGGCTAATCAGCGCTTTTTAGGGCAAAAGTGGGCTTGCTTGACTTCAACAGTCCTTTCGGATTGACTGAACCAGCTGTAGCCCAATGATTGATATTTTTAACAACAAAGGTGTTGCATCATGTCGGTACCCCCGCGTGCCGTTCAGCTGAATGAAGCGAACGCATTCCTTAAGGAACATCCTGAGGTTCTGTACGTCGACCTTCTGATTGCAGATATGAATGGTGTGGTGCGCGGCAAGCGCATTGAGCGCACCAGTCTCCACAAGGTTTACGAAAAAGGCATCAATCTGCCGGCGTCGCTCTTCGCGCTGGACATCAACGGTTCCACGGTCGAAAGCACTGGCCTGGGCCTGGACATCGGCGATGCAGACCGCATCTGCTATCCGATCCCGGACACCCTGTCCAACGAGCCTTGGCAGAAGCGCCCCACCGCGCAACTGCTGATGACCATGCACGAGCTCGAAGGCGAGCCCTTTTTCGCCGATCCGCGTGAAGTGCTGCGCCAGGTAGTGGCCAAGTTCGACGAAATGGGCCTGACCATCTGCGCCGCGTTCGAGCTGGAGTTCTACCTGATCGACCAGGAGAACGTGAACGGCCGTCCACAGCCGCCTCGCTCGCCGATCTCCGGCAAGCGCCCACATTCGACTCAGGTATATTTGATCGATGACCTCGACGAGTACGTCGATTGCCTCCAGGACATCCTCGAAGGTGCCAAGGAGCAAGGCATTCCAGCGGACGCCATCGTCAAGGAAAGCGCCCCGGCCCAGTTCGAAGTCAACCTGCATCACGTGGCCGACCCGATCAAGGCCTGCGACTATGCGGTGTTGCTCAAGCGGTTGATCAAGAACATCGCCTACGATCATGAAATGGACACCACCTTCATGGCCAAGCCTTACCCTGGCCAGGCGGGCAACGGTCTGCACGTGCACATTTCGATTCTCGACAAGGACGGCAAGAATATCTTCACCAGTGAGGATCCCGAGCAGAACGCCGCATTGCGTCACGCGATCGGCGGTGTGCTCGAGACCCTCCCGGCGCAAATGGCCTTCCTGTGCCCGAACGTCAATTCGTACCGGCGCTTCGGCTCGCAGTTCTACGTGCCCAACTCGCCTTGCTGGGGCCTGGACAACCGTACCGTAGCCATCCGTGTACCGACGGGCAGCGCCGATGCCGTGCGTATCGAGCATCGCGTAGCGGGCGCCGACGCCAACCCGTACTTGCTGATGGCAGGCGTGCTGGCGGGCATCCACCATGGCCTGACCAACAAGATCGAACCCAACGCGCCGGTCGAAGGCAACTCGTACGAACAGAACGAGCAAAGCCTGCCCAACAACTTGCGTGATGCACTGCGTGAGCTGGACGACAGCGAAGTGATGGCGCGCTATATCGATCCGAAGTACATCGATATCTTCGTCGCCTGCAAGGAGAGCGAGCTGGAAGAATTCGAGCACTCGATCTCCGACCTCGAGTACAACTGGTACCTGCATACGGTTTGATTGCTTGCAAATCTCTCTGTGGGAGTGGCTCTGCTCACTCCCACAGAGAGCCAGTGCAATACCTATCATTTCCGAGAGTACAGAGCACTACCGAATCGTCCTACAGTGGCCGGCGACCAAGCCGCCTCTGTCATGCTCCCCCAGCTTTTACGATGCGGCCATCTCACCTGATGGAAGCGCATCATGTCCCACACTATTCCCCCCGCAAACGTGCAGCTGGGCGTCTTCTTCGACGGCACCGGCAACCACCTCGCCCACGCCCATAACGACGATGCCAGCAATGTCGCCAAGCTGTTCGCGCGGTACCCGCATGCGCCCGAACAACACCAGTTGCGCCTGTACATCGAAGGGATCGGTACCGCTGACGACGAGGAATCTTCGCTCTTCGCGATGGCGACCGGCAAAGGCAGCCTGGGCTGGGAGGCGGCCATCGGTCGAGCGCACAAAGGCACCCTCGAGCTGCTTCGAGCCTGGATCAGCCAACACCCGGGCCGTCAGATCGACAGCCTGACCCTCGACCTCTTCGGCTTCAGCCGTGGAGCCGCCTGCGCCCGGCATTTCGCCAACGATCTGTGTGCCGGGCCCGAAGGCGTACTGGGGCGAGCGCTACACAAGAGCAAGATCATTGCCCCGGCGCTGCACCGCGCGCCCCTGCGCATCGGCTTCATGGGCCTGTTCGACACCGTCGCGGCGATCATGGGCCCTGGCGCTCAACCGTGCCTGCAACTGCGCGACAACATGGCCCGACGCATCGTGCATCTGGTGGCCGCCGATGAGCATCGGCACAACTTTGCGCTGTCGAGCGCTGGTGCCTATGACCTGCCCGTGCCCGGCGCCCACGGCGATATCGGCGGTGGCTATCCGCCGCTGATGGAAGAAAGGCTCATTCTGACCCGCCCCGATGGCAGCTGCATCGCACCCCAACGGCCGCTGGAAAGCGCACCCAGCTATTTGCGCACCGCCGCACTGCTCGACCGGCCCGCGACCCACCCGCCGGACTATGGCTTCGAGCTGCAGATCCGCACCTGGACCAAAAACACCTACAGCAGCACGCGCGGTGACCGTGTCGACGCCGTCCAGGTGCATGCCGCCCTCGAAGGCCGGCGCAGCGTACGCAACGATCTCTCGCGCCTGTATCTGCAGGCCATGCACCAGCTGGCAGTGGCCGAGGGCGTGCCCTTCGAACCGCTGGCGCAGCCCACGTACCCTGAGGAACTGCAGCCCATCGTCGCCAAACTGCTGGCCAGTGCCTGCGGCAACGCCACGGCGCCGAGCCTCAGCGCCAGCGAACAGGCATTGCTGTACCGCCGCTACATTCATCATTCGCACCATTGGGGCGCCTCACTGCTGGGACAGACCAGCGACCTGGATGCCGTGTTCGTTCAGCGTCCAGCGCCGCAGGGAAAGCGCCGAATCCTCCCGGCTTGACGCTACAATGCAGCCGCCATGCCCAGGAGAGCCGCCATGAATCGCCCCGCTACACCCCGCAAGCCGCGCGCCCGCAGCCAGGCGCGGATCGAGTCGATACTGGCGGCGGCGCGTGCCTTGTTGGCCAGCGAAGGGGTCGCCAGCCTGTCGATCTACGGCGTCGCGGAGCGCGCGCAGATACCGCCGTCATCGGTCTATCACTTTTTCGCCAGCGTGCCCGCGCTGCTCGAAGCGCTGACCGCCGATATCCACGCCGCCTTTCGCGCGTGCCTGCAGGCACCGATCGATCATCAGGCGCTGGGCACCTGGCGGGATCTGTCGCGAGTGGTGGAGCAGCGCATGCTGGTCATCTACAGCCAGGACTCTGCCGCACGGCAGTTGATCCTCGCGCAGCATGGACTCAGCGAGGTGATGCAGGCCGATCGGCAGCATGATCTGGAGCTGGGCGCCCTGATGCAGCAGCTGTTCGATCGTCATTTCGAACTGCCACGGCTCACCGACGAAGTCGACGTGTTCGCGCTGGCGATGGAGTTGGGGGACCGGGTGTACGCGCGCTCGGTGCAGTTGCACGGCGAAATAACCCCGCGCATGGCCGAAGAAGGCATGCGGGTATTCGAGGCGTATCTGGGATTGTATCTGCCGCCTTATCTGCCTAAGCGGGCTTGAAGATGATGGCGCGGCAGAAGGCCCTTCGCGAGCAAGCTTTGCTCCCACGGTGGTGAGTCTTACATCCATGGCAACAGCAATGCCCCCACATTGGTGACTCTTACATCCATGGCAACAGCAATGCCCCCACAGTGGTGACTCTTACATCCATGGCAACAGCAATGCCCCCACAGTGGTGAGTCTTACACCTGTGGGAGCAAGGCTTGCCCGCGAAGAGGCCAGCAACATCACCACATCATCACAATTTGGCGATAGACACTTCAGTCGACTTCACGAACGCGATCACTTCGCTGCCTACCACCAGCTCCAGCTCTTTGACCGAGCGAGTGGTGATCACCGAAGTCACGATGCCCGATGCGGTCTGGACGTCGATTTCGGACAGCACGTCGCCTTCGACGATTTCCTTGATGGTGCCTTTGAACTGGTTACGGACGTTGATTGCCTTGATAGTCATGAGCGTATTTCCTGTATTTGAGGTTTGGATCAATAAGCCCAACGCAATTGCGTAGGCAGGGGCGAAGGGGGTTCGGGTTCAGGCGGGGTGCCGGGCAACGACAACACGCGTTTAAGCACTTCAGCTTCCAGCGCCGCCAAGGCATAGGCGCCCCGCGCACGCGGACGAGGCAAGTCGACCAGCAGATCGAGGCCGATTTCACCCTCCTCGATCAAGATCACCCGGTCGGCTACGGCTACGGCTTCACTGACGTCATGGGTGACCAGCAGCACGGTAAAACCATGCTCTTGCCACAGACGCTCGATCAACTGCTGCATTTCAATGCGGGTCAGGGCATCAAGTGCACCCAGCGGCTCATCGAGCAACAGCAGGCGCGGCTTGTGAATCAGGGCACGGGCCAAGGCCACGCGCTGCTTCTGTCCACCGGACAGCCCTGCTGGCCACTCATTGGCCCGGTCACTCAGGCCCACCGCTTCCAGCGCTTGCAGCGCCTTCGGCCGCCAGTCGCCTTTAAGGCCCAGACCGACGTTGTCGATGACCTTTTTCCACGGCAGCAGACGTGCTTCCTGGAACATCAATCGGGTGTCTTCACGCGCATCGCTCAGCGGCGCCTTGCCGGCCAGCAATTCGCCTTCGGTCGGCTGGTCGAGCCCGGCCAGCAGGCGCAGCAAGGTGCTCTTGCCGCAACCGCTGCGCCCGACGATAGCCACGAACTGCCCGGCCGGAATGCGCAGCTCGATGTCCTTGAGCACCTGACGCGGACCAAACGACTTGCGCAACTTGCGCACCGCCAGGGGAATGCCCTTGAGCAACTGCGTGGAATGTTCGGCGAGAACGGTCATGCCGCACCTCCCTTGACTTGATAAGCCGGGTGCCAGCGCAGCCACACCCGTTCCAGACCGCGGGCCGCGAGATCAGCCAGCTTGCCGAGGATGGCGTACATGACGATCGCCAGCACCACCACGTCGGTCTGCAGAAATTCACGGGCATTCATCGCCAGATAACCGATACCCGAACTGGCCGAGATGGTTTCGGCAACGATCAGCGTCAGCCACATGAAGCCTAGCGCAAAGCGCACACCCACCAGAATCGATGGCAGCGCACCCGGCAGAATCACCTGGCGGAACAGGCTGAAGCCGGACAGGCCGTAGCTGCGTGACATCTCCACCAGCGCCGGATCGACGTTGCGGATCCCGTGATAGGTGTTGAGGTAGATCGGAAACACCGTGCCCAACGCCACGAGGAATATTTTCGCCGACTCGTCGATGCCGAACCACAGGATCACCAGCGGAATCAGCGCCAGGTGCGGGACGTTACGAATCATCTGCACCGAACTGTCGAGCAGGCGTTCGCCCCACTTCGACAGACCGGTGATGAAACCCAAGGCGAGACCGATGCTGCCACCGATCACAAAGCCGACACCGGCGCGATAGCCGCTGATTGCCAGATGGGTCCAGATTTCACCGCTGCGCACCAGCGCAACGCCGGCTTCGATGACCGCGCTGGGGGCCGGCAGGATGCGCGTCGACAACCAGCCGACGCTGACTGCCAGTTGCCAGCTGCCGAGCAGCAATATCGGCAGGATCCAGGGCGCCACACGGTGCACCCAGGGATGAACAGGCTTACTCATTATCTATTCCTCAGCCCTGCGCCGCGTTTGCGGTAGCAGGTGCGTAATCGTTGGCCACCACTTCACCGGCGGCGGTTACAGCGCGCCCGCCCGCTGGCAGCTCGGAGGGTGCCACGTCGAGATGGGGGAACAGCAACTCCGCAACCCGGTAGGACTCTTCGAGGTGCGGATAGCCGGAGAAAATAAAGGTATCGATGCCCAATGCCGCGTATTCCTTGACCCGCGCCGCGACGGTCGGGCCATCGCCCACCAGGGCAGTGCCGGCACCGGTGCGCACCAGGCCGACGCCGGCCCACAGGTTGGGGCTGACCTCCAGCTTGGTGCGGTCGCCGCCGTGCAGGGCGGCCATACGCTGCTGGCCCACGGAGTCGTAACGGGCGAGGGACTTCTGCGCCCGCTCGATGGTTGCGTCATCGACGTGGGAGATCAGTTTGTCGGCGGCACGCCACGCTTCCTCGGTGGTCTCGCGCACGATCACGTGCAAGCGAATGCCGAAGCGCACGGTACGGCCCTGACGCGCCGCCTTTTCCCGGACCTGGACGATTTTTTCGGCAACGGCAGCCGGCGGCTCGCCCCAGGTCAGGTACATCTCGACCTGCTCGGCCGCGAGATCCTGAGCGGCGTCCGAAGAACCACCGAAATACAGCGGCGGGCGTGGTTGCTGCACCGGTTGATAGAGCAGCTTGGCGCCTTTGACCGTGATGTGCTTGCCATCGTAGTCGACGGTTTCGCCTTCGAGCACGCGGCGCCAGATGCGGGTGAATTCCACCGAGGCTTCGTAGCGTTCTTCGTGGGTCAGGAACAGGCCGTCACCGGACAATTCTTCAGGGTCACCCCCGGTCACCAGGTTGAACAGCGCGCGGCCGTTGGACAGGCGATCCAGGGTCGCGGCCTGACGCGCAGCCACGGTGGGCGAGATGATCCCGGGGCGCAGCGCCACCAGGAATTTCAAGCGCTGAGTCACCGGAATCAGCGAAGCGGCCACCAGCCAGGAATCTTCACACGACCGGCCAGTGGGGATCAGGACACCCCCGAAGCCAAGGCGATCGGCCGCTTGAGCGATCTGTTGCAGATAACCATGGTCGACGGCGCGAGCGCCTTCGGCGGTACCCAGATAATGACCGTCACCGTGGGTGGGCAGGAACCAGAAAATGTTGAGGCTCATTGAAGTTGTCTCCTTATAGATGGGCTCAAGCCGGAACCTGCTCCGGCGCAGGCATTACTGTCCGGCAGCGGCCACGCCAACCGGCGGCGTCCACACCACGTCCTTGATCACCAAAGGCTGAGGAATCAGTTTGAGCTGGTAAAAGGTATCGGCGATTTTCTGCTGCGCCTCGACCACTGCCGGCGTCAGGTACTGGGCACCGAAGCCTTGGCGATTGACCGAGGTCAGGGTGATGTCCTTCGGCAGGCCCAGCAGCGGCGCGACCTCGTCAGTCACTTGCTCGGGGTTGGCCTTGGACCATTCGCCGGTCTTGCGCACTTCGTCCACCAGGGCTTCGATCACTTTCGGATGATCCTTGGCGAAGGTGCGGGTGGCCAGGTAGAACTGGTTGTTGTCCACCAGGCCGGTGCCATCCTTGAGGGTGCGCGCTTGCAGTTGCTTCTCGGCGGCCGCCTGGTAGGGGTCCCAGATCACCCAGGCATCCACAGCGCCCTTCTCGAACGCGGCGCGGGCATCGGCGGGCGCCAGGTACACGGTTTGGATATCGGTGTATTTCAGGCCGGCATCTTCCAGCGCACGCACCAGCAGGTAGTGGACGTTGGAGCCTTTATTGAGGGCGACCTTTTTACCCTTGAGGTCGGCGACCGATTTAACGGTCGAATCCTTGGGCACCAGAATCGCTTCGCTGGTTGGCGCAGGTGGCTCGTTGGCGACGTAGACCAGATCGGCCTTGGCCGCCTGGGCGAACACGGGCGGGGTTTCGCCGGTCACGCCGAAATCGATGGAACCGACGTTGAGGCCCTCGAGCAGCTGTGGGCCACCTGGGAACTCGGTCCACTTGACGTCCACACCCTGATCGGCAAGACGCTTCTCCAGAGTGCCACGGGCCTTGAGCAGCACCAGGGTGCCGTATTTCTGATAACCGATACGCAGGGTTTCGGCCTGGGCCTCGGTTATTGCACCCAGCGCCACCGCCGTGGCAAACAGCGCGACCAGACCACGACGCAACAAGACTTTACGCATTTTGCTTTCCTTCAGGTGTAGAGGTCCGATCGCCGCGATACCGTAGCGGCGAGTACATCAATGGCTACAAGGGGTGTGGCGGCTCAGATGCTCCAGCGAGCACTGAGCAGACGTTCATTGAGCAAGCCAGGGTCCAGGGGTTTCGGGCGGCTGGCGATAGTCTGGTGAAATTCGGTCAGTACCGCTTCAAAGCGTTCTGCCAGGCGTTCTTCCAACTGGGCGGCGGCAGTGCCCTCGCCGTAAGTGATCTGGCTGTCGTCGGCGAAAATGCCTTGCAGGGTTTCCTGGGCCTTGAGCGCCGACAGCACCGGCTTGAGCGCATAGTCGACGGCCAGCAGGTGAGCGATGCTGCCACCGGTGGCAATCGGCAACACCACCTTGCCGCTCAAGGCACGTTCGGGCAGCAGGTCCAGCAGCGTCTTGAGGGCACCGGAGTAGGCGGCCTTGTAGATCGGCGTGGCGACGATCACGCCGTCCGCCTTCTCGACCAGTTGCAGAAAGTCGAGCACTTGCGGGCTGTCGAAACGCGCATGCAGCAGGTCTTCTGCATTGAAGTCGCGTACTTGAAAGGTCACCACTTCGACGCCCTTGCCTTGCAGGGTGTGCTTGGCACGCTCGAGCAATACGCCGGAGCGTGAACGTTGACTTGGGCTACCACCGATCGCTACAACCAACATCGCTAGGCTTCCTTCAAATTGCCGCGGTTCTGTGAACACGCTGTGATGGAGGAAACCTTAACAGCTAGATATATATATCCATAAATCATATTTATTCATTTAGTTATTCGTTAACGCTATATGCGATGTTTATCTACTGCCTCACGCTAAAACGGAATAAAAAAAGGGCGCCGAAGCGCCCTGAAGACCCTACCTGTCAACGGTTCGGCTGCGGCGTCAAACGCAGATACGGTTTGACGGCGCGATAGCCTTTAGGGAAGCGCTTGGCGATTTCGGCCTCGTCTTTGAGCGACGGCACGATGACCACCTCATCGCCGTCCTGCCAGTTGGCCGGAGTTGCCACCTTGTGGCTGTCGGTCAGCTGCAGCGAGTCGATGACGCGCAGAATTTCATTGAAGTTGCGCCCGGTGCTGGCCGGGTAGGTGATGATCAGACGCACCTTTTTGTTCGGATCGATCACGAACAGCGAGCGGACAGTCAGGGTCTCGCTGGCATTGGGGTGGATCAGGTCATAGAGCTCGGACACCTTGCGATCGGCGTCGGCCAGGATCGGAAAGTTGACCACGGTGTTCTGAGTTTCGTTGATGTCCTTGATCCAGCCGTGGTGCGACTCCACCGGGTCGACGGACAGGGCGATGGCCTTGACGCCACGCTGGGCGAATTCGTCCTTGAGCTTGGCGGTGAGGCCCAACTCGGTGGTGCATACGGGGGTGTAGTCGGCCGGATGAGAGAACAGCACGCCCCACTGGTCGCCAAGCCACTCGTGGAACTGGATCGGGCCTTCGCTTGAGTCTTGCTGGAAGTCGGGGGCGATGTCGCCAAGGCGGATGGTCATGAACGTGGCTCCTGAGTGGGTGGAGACACTGTGCCTCGCGGGCGCGCGGTTTAAAAGGAATGGATAGTGCCTTGGATATTCCTGAAAAACATAAGTGGAGATCGATGCCGTGATCCCTGTGGGGCGGGCTCTGCTCGTGAACCTCCGCCACCCCGCTGGCATATCTGAGCACACGCGGTGGATCCACTGGCGCTTTCGCGGGCAAAGCCCTTTCCCGCACGCGACCTTTACCATCAGCCAGAAATGAAAAAACCCGCCAGGAGCACGCTCCGGGCGGGTTTTTCGCTACGCGCTACGACTTAGAAGAAGTTGTAGGTGTAGTTGAAGATCAGGCGAGTCTGGTTGGTCTTGGCAGTACCAACGTTGCCGTTGTAGATACCTTGACGCAGGGTAGTACCGAAACCTTTGAGGGCGCCAGACTGGATGACGTAGTCAACACGCAGGTCGGTTTCGTGCTCAGTGCCACGGCCATCTTGATTACCGTACGGACGTACGTTCACACCAGAGAGGTAGGCAGCGGATGCCTTCAGGCCTGGGACGCCAAGGCGGGCGAAGTCATAGCTGTACTGACCGAAGGTGGTGTTCTCGCCGGCTTTGTTGAAGCCGCTGATCAGGGAGTCAGTGAACGAGTAGAAGCTGACGCCGCCGTTGCCGGTGGCGGCATTGGTGCCCTCACGCATGCTGCCGGAGTTCATGTACACAAAGCCACCGCTATCGGAAATACGCTGGTGACCGACCATGAGCGAGTGGCCGCCCAAGGTGTAGGTGAACATGGCGATACCCATGGTGTTATCGATCTCACCATCGGCACGACGCCAGCCGCGAGCTGTGGCAGCGCCAGTATTGCCGCTACCGTTACCGTTGAAGCCATAACCGGCTTGATGGTCGGCGTTAGCACCGTCGGAAGTGGTATTGAACCAGCGCAGATCGGTCTTGAAGGATTGGTCTTTGTCGATCTGCCAAACGTGCAGCAGGCCCAGGAAGTTCTGCTTGTAGAAGTCTTCCAGGTTGGCGAAGTAGTACTGCAGGGTCAGGTCTTTAGTCGCTTTCCAGTCACCGCCAGCATAGATGAACTTGTTGCTGTCCTTGATCGCGCCGTTAACGCTCATGCCAGTCCAGTTGCTGGACGCACGGCCGCGTTGCTGCTCGAGCTGACCAGCGGTCAACGTCAGGTTGTCGATGTCCTTGCTGGTGATCGAGCCGCCCTGGAAAAACTGGGGCGCTACGCGGCCGTCGTTGGCAACCAGAATGGGCAGGTTAGGTGCAAGCGCGTTACCCAGTTTGAGCTCGGTCTTGGAAATCTTGGCCTTTACGTTACCACCGGCGCCACTGAACGCGTCGTCAGCGTCCTGGGCCTTGCCAGGGAAAAAGCTGTTGTTAGCAGTGTGCTTGTTGTCACCGCCCAGATAGAAAGCCTGGAAGCCAACCAAGTCGAGACCGAAGCCAACAGTGCCTTGGGTGTAGCCGGAGATGAAGTCCGCACGCAGGATGGTAGCCAACTCGCGCTGGTCCGCGTTGGAGCCAGGAGCTGCTTCACGGTTGTCGTTCTGGAAAAAGAAGGTACGCGAACTGACCGACGCGTGGCTGTCCTCAAGAAAACCTGCTGCACTTGCTTGTTGTGCCAGTGCGCCTACTGCAATGGCCAGGGCCAGACTCGACTTACGCATGTGTTGCTCCTCGAAATTGCTATTTTTTTTGTTTTTGGCGGCAGGGTCTTGTGCCCTGTGATCGTTTGCACCCGCGCAATGTCCACCAAAACTCAAATGTGTGGTCAGCCTTGCGGCGAACTCGGGCCCGCGTCTAAGTTCGGGTCTCCGGGGATGCAGACTAATGAATTTTTCACAATTCACCATAGGACTGTTTTTGAAAAATTAGATCATTTTAGAATAAAGGAACAATTTTTAGCGCTTTAGCCGCATAAAAATAGAGCGCTCAATAAGCCATCTTCATGGCAGCAATATGACAATCTCCCATTTTGCGGGCCGAAACCCTGTTTTTTTTGCCGCTGAAAGGATTTTTCCCCGAGACAGCCGAGAGCTTGAAAGTTCCCCAGCAAAGTTGAGAAAAACGGAGGGGTTGAACTTTTCATTATCAAGCTAACGATTTGTGAAAAGGTCGTCATGGGATTTTCACCTCTCCCACGACGACCCAGCGCACTGGCTGTTTATCGAAGGCGCCAAAGCTGGGATGCTGAACGCACATTTACCGCGAGGAATATTCCATGACTCAGAAAGTTGCGATTGTGACCGGCGCCTCCCGTGGCATCGGCGCAGTGATTGCCGAACGCCTGGCCGGTGAAGGTTTCGCTGTAGTGATCAATTACGCCAGCAGCGCGGCCGAGGCCGAAGCCCTGGTGGCCAGTGTTCAGGCCAAGGGCGGCAAGGCAATTGCGGTCAAGGCCGATGTGGCCAGCGCCAGCGATGTGCGGGCGCTGTTCGACACGACCGAGCAACAGTTGGGCAAGGTCGATGTGCTGGTCAACAACGCCGGCATTCTGAAAATGGTGGCATTGGCCGAAACCGACGACGAACTGTATGAAAGGACCTTCGCGATCAACACCCGCGGCACCTTCAACACCCTGCGTGAAGCAGCGTCGCGGATGAACGATGGCGGGCGGATCATCAATTTTTCCAGCAGCACCGTGGGCATGAACCTGCCCAATTACTCGGTGTACATCGCCAGCAAGGCGGCGGTGGAATCCCTGACTCAGGTATTCGCCAAGGAACTGCGCGGTCGCGGGATCACGGTCAACGCGGTCGCCCCGGGGCCGGTGGCGACGGACTTGTTCTTCAACGGCAAAAGCGAGGAGCAGATCCAGAACCTGGCGAAGATGCCACCGCTGGAGCGCCTGGGCCAGCCGGACGACATCGCCGGTGTGGTGGCCTTTTTGACCGGCCCGGACAGCGGCTGGATCAATGGGCAGATCCTGCGGGCCAATGGCGGCTTGGTTTAATCAGCGTCGCCTCCAATAGAGCGGGTCGCCGTGGGCTATGCGCTGCAACGCACGGCCTCTTCGCGGGCAAGCCTTGCTCCCACAGCGGCGACTGGCCTTGAGCCGTACACCTGTGGGAGCAAGCCTTGCTCCCACAGCGGCGGCTGGCCTTGAGCCCTACACCTGTGGGAGCCGAGCCTTGCTCCCACTGCGGCGACTGGCCTTGATCCGTACACCTGTGGGAGCCAAGCCTTGCTCCCACAGCGGCGGCTGGCCTTGAGCCCTACACCTGTGGGAACAAGCCTTGCTCCCACTGCGGCGGCGGGCCTTGAGCCGTACACCTGTGGGAGCCAAGCCTTGCTCCCACAGCGGCGGCTGGCCTTGAGTCGTACACCTGTGGGAGCCGAGCTTGCTCGCGAAGAGGCCGGCACTGGCACGCAGCAATATCGTTACCCGCAGTAATCAGCGCACAAGATGCAAGAACTGCAAATGCCGTTCGTACTGATCAAGAATATCGTTGATCACCTGCTCCTTGCTGTAGCCCACCAGATCGTAATCCTGGCTGCCTTCGCTCAGATGCACCTCGGCGCGATAGTAGCGGCGGTTCTTCAACTCCCGCGTACCCATGCCGCCACGGGCGAACGACGGCGTGAAGTAACCGCGCATCAGCACCTGATAGATGAACGGCCGTTCCTCGCCGTGGCCCACCTCCAGCATCACGCTGTCGGCACTCGGGTCTTCCTGGGTCACCACGCTCAGGCCCTTCTCGACGAACACCGCCGACACGTCGGCAATCGCCGGCCGCACCAGCGTGTCCATCACCCGGTACACCTCGTCCCGCGAGGGGAAGTGCACGGCCTGGCTCAAGCGCTGACGCCAGCCACCACTGGCACGCCGCGAAGTCGACACCGGCGCCAGCGAGTACAGCTGCGCGATCTTGCGCTGCGACTCCAGATAAAACGCCTTGTGCAACCCCCACATCATCGCCAGCAGGATCAACGAGAACGGTAGCGAGGTCAGCACAACCGCAGACTTGAGCGAATCGATACTGCCGGCGAACAGCAAGCCGCTGGTGATCAACGCAGTCATCACGCCCCAGAACACCCGCAGCCATTTCGGCCCGTCTTCGTCAGGGCTGCCGCCATGCGCCGACAGGGTCGAGAGCACCACGGTGCCGGAGTCGGCCGAAGTAACGAAGAACACGAAGCTGATGAAGACCGTGACGGCGATCACCGTTTTGCTCCACGGATAGGTTTCAAGCAGCAGGTAAAGGGTCTTCGATGGATCCGCCAACGCCGAGTCGCCCAGCGCCGCCATGCCATGGCCAAGTACCAGTTCGATGGCGCTGTTACCGAAGATCGACATCCACGCCAGGGTGAAGCCCAGCGGAATCAGCAGCACCCCGAAGACGAATTCGCGAATGGTCCGTCCGCGCGAGATCCGCGCGATGAACAGCCCCACGAACGGCGCCCACGCAATCCACCAGGCCCAATAGAACACCGTCCAGTTGCCCAGCCACTCGCTGGGTTTGTCGTAGGCGTACAGGTCGAAACTCTTGGCTGGCAACACCGACAGGTAGTCACCGACGTTCTGAATCAAGGTGGTCAGCAGATGCTGGGTCGGCCCGGCGAACAGTACGAACAGCAGCAGCGCGACAGCCAGCAGCATGTTGATATCGGACATCACCCGCACGCCCTTGTCGACGCCGGACACCGCGACGATGATCGCCGCGCCCATCATCAAGGTGATGAGGATCAACTGCACCCAATGGGTATGGGCAACGCCGAACAGGTAGTCGAGCCCGGCGTTGAGGTGCAACACGCCGAAGCCCATGTCGGCGCCCAGGCCGAACACCGTGGCGATGATCGCGAAGCCGTCGACCGCATAGCCGATCGGGCCGTTGATGCGCTTGCCGATCAGCGGATACAGGGCCGAACGCAGCGCCAAAGGCAGGTTGTGGCGATAGGCGAAAAACGCCAGGGCCATGCCGACGAAGGCGAACACACCCCAGCCGTGCAGGCCCCAGTGCAGGAAAACCAACTGCATGGCCTGGCGCGCTGCAGCCTGGGTGCCACCCTCGCCTTGGGGTGGGTGCATCATGTGGGTCAACGGTTCGGACACACAAAAGAAGAACAGCGTGATGCTGATACCGGCAGCGAACAACATGCCGGCCCAGGACAGGTAGCTGAATTCGGGCTCGTCATGATCGGCGCCCAGCTTGAGCTTGCCGTACCCGGACAACGCCGTACCGACCACGAAGATCAGGTACAGGGTCATGGCGGTCATGTAATACCAGCCAACGGTATTGGCAGCCCAGCTTTGCGCGGCGGCCAGCCAGGCTCCGGCGGTTTGCGGGAAGGCGATGACGATGATGCCGAAGAGCAGAATGAAACTGGCGGCGAAAAAGAACACCGGTGGGTTCATGCGGACGGTGGTGCTTGCGGGCGCAGAAGAAACACTCATTGCGGGGTTGGCCTCCTGTTGAACGCGGATCGCGAACCAATGTTTATATTGAACGAGCGTTCAATTAAAACATGAAAGGGGGTCAAGGGCCTAATTGACGGGCCGAGTGGTGAGGTATCGGGCGGATATTTGCGCCGTTTTCAAGAGCCTTTTCGCCGCCGAGCGCGCAGCCTTGCTCCCACAGGTGCGCAATCGAACTGCTCACACCGTGGGGGCAAAGCTGGCCCGCAATAAGGCCGGTACATTCAACTCAAATCTACTTCTGCGTCCCATCGTCATGTTGCAGATTGGCCTGGGTCAGGTTGCTCCCCGCCGGCACGCTGCGGGTCAGCCAGACGTTGCCGCCGATGGTCGAGCCCTTGCCGATGGTGATGCGCCCCAGAATGGTCGCACCGGCGTAGATCACCACGTCATCTTCGACGATCGGGTGACGCGGCCAGCCTTTCTGCAGCTGCCCCGACTCGTCGGCCGGGAAGCGCTTGGCGCCCAGGGTCACCGCCTGATAGATCCGCACCCGCTCGCCGATGATGGCGGTTTCGCCGATGACTACGCCCGTACCGTGGTCGATGAAGAAGCTGCCGCCGATCTGGGCGCCGGGGTGGATATCGATACCCGTGGAGGAATGGGCGATTTCGGAACTGATCCGCGCCAGCAACGGCAAGCCCGCCCGGTACAGGTGGTGGGCCACGCGATGATGGATCACCGCCAGTATCCCCGGATAGCACAGCAGTACCTCGTCGACGCTGCGCGCCGCCGGATCACCGTGGTAGGCCGCCAGCACATCGCTGTCGAGCAAGCGCCGCAAGCCTGGCAACGCCGCCGCGAAAGCCTGGACCAGGCTCACAGCCTGGGCATCCACCGCGTCGTTGTTGCAAGGCTCCTGACGGGTGGCGTAGCGCAACTCGAGCCGCGCTTGCACCAGCAGGGCGTTGAGGGCCGCATCCAGCGTGTGGCCGACGTAGAAGTCTTCACTCTCCTCGCGCAGATCCACCGGCCCCAGGCGCATGGGGAACAGCGCGCCGCAGAGCTGCTCGAGGAGCGTTGCCATGGCATCGCGCGAGGGCAGTTCGCGGCCACCCTGAGCGCCACAGCTACGGCCGTTCTGGCTGCGCCACTGCTCGCGGGCGCTGCGCAGTTGCGCGACGATGTCGTTCAGGTGCCAATGGCCAGCACGGCCTTGAGGGGAATCACTCACGTTGACTACTCCTGTGCTCACGACGGGGATGACACATTACGCCACAAAAGCCTGCGGGCACAAAGCTGCTCTGCCAACGCATCCTTGTGGGGGCGAGGCTTGCCCGCGAAGAGGCCGGTACAGCTTGCGCAAAGCCATCAGAACATCCCCCCGATGTCACGACAGGAAATCACCCGGTATACGTCTGTTGCCCTATGATCTACCCCACTTCACCCAGCCATCGACAGCGCCATGAAACTCGACTCGCAAGACCTCGAACACATCACCACCACGACCCTGAGCAACTACGAGGCGGTTGCCGAAGACTTCCGCCAAGGCACGCGCGACCACGACGTCAGCCAGAACATCGAGGCGCTGTTGCGTCACCTGCAGGGCCCCGCCCCGTGGCACATCCTCGATTTCGGCTGCGGCCCTGGCCGTGACCTGCAGACCTTCACCCGCCTGGGCCATGTTGCCGTCGGCCTCGACGGCACCGAGCGCTTCGCCGAAATGGCCCGCGCCGACAGCGGCTGCGAGGTCTGGCATCAGGATTTTTTGCAGCTGGATCTGCCTGAAGCGCGTTTCGACGGCATCTTCGCCAATGCCTCGCTGTTCCACGTGCCGGCTCAGGAGCTGCCGAGGGTCCTGCGTCAGCTGCATGCCACCCTCAAGCCAGGCGGCGCGCTGTTCAGCTCCAACCCCCGGGGCGACAATCAGGAAGGCTGGAAAGGCCAGCGCTACGGCGCATATCACGATCTGGCCAGCTGGACCGCGCTGCTGACCGCGGCCGGTTTCAGCGAGCTGGAGCACTACTACCGACCCGCCGGGCTGCCGCGCGAGCAGCAGCCATGGCTGGCGAGTGTGTGGCGCCGCTGATTACCCGCCATGACCTGTAGCGAGGGGCCTGCGCGTCCGGCGCCGAAGAATGGTGCCAGCAACCTCGGCATCGACACCGGATCGGGCGCAAGCCCCCTCGATAGCGGGGGGGGCAGCAGGCGATCAGGCGTTAGCTGGATGCTGCTCTTTACGCTCGCCTTCCGTCGGTTCCTTGATCCGATACCAAGCCACATACAGCGCCGGCAGGAACAGCAACGTCAGTAGCGTGGCGATGATAATGCCGCCGATCATCGCGTAGGCCATCGGCCCCCAGAACACTTCGCGGGCGATAGGGATCATGCCCAGGCTGGCCGCTGCGGCCGTCAGCAGGATCGGCCGGCGCCGGTGTTGGGTTGCCTCCAGCACCGCGTCCCAAGGCAGGTAGCCGTCACGCTCATACTCGTCGATCTGCGTTACCAGGATTACCGAGTTGCGGATGATGATGCCGATCAGCGCCAGGATCCCCAGAATCGCCACGAAGCCCATGGGCGTGCCGGTCGGCACCAGCGCAAGCACCACGCCGATCAGCCCCAGCGGTGCCACGCTGGCCACCAGGAACATCTTCTGCACACTGTGCAGTTGGATCATCAGGAAGGTCGCCATCAAAAACAGCATCAACGGCACCACGCTGGCGATCGGGCCCTGCGCCT